>JBEBVI010000126.1:0-10428 GCA_040392805.1 Taibaiella helva | reverse complement strand
AACAGGGCCTATAGTCATGGCTGTATCCGCCTTGCCAATGCCGAAAAAATGGCTACCTATTTATTAAAGGATTACCCGGAATGGACTCCTGAAAAAATTAAAGAAGCCATGCATCAAGGTAAGGAAAAGTGGGTAACTTTAAAACAGCCGATACCGGTTTATATTTCCTACTTCACTTCATGGGTAGATGATGAAGGTGTATTGAACTTCAGGGAAGACATATACGGACACGATAAGAAGATGGCGGAACAATTGTTTATTTCAAAAAAAGACAATAACGATAGTCTGGCAAAACCGTAGTGTTACGTCAAAATTAAAAATTAAAAAGTCAAAATTTCACCCTGCCTGATTAGAAATTTTTCGGGGCTCATAATCCATGTCACCGGAGTCACCCCAAGTCCTCCGGAACAGTCTCCAATCAAATCACTTCTCTGAAAAGCCACTTCCTCCAAAACACTGTAGGGAGCAGTGTATCTGCTATTATCCGAACGCAGGCCGGTAGATTATGCCCACACAATAGGTACAAGTACCTATCAAATAGACAATATATCCCTATTGCAGCTACTTCTATTATCAACCAATTTTGTACCCGGATCAGATATGCAGATGTTGCGGTTTATATGGCCGGTCGCAAACTGCTAAAATAATCAACGAGTATGAAATTACAGCAATATGAATAAGTGCACAATTACAGTAGTCACATCAGCCACGCTACTTTTCCTTGGCTTCGGAAGCGTGACTTATGCACAACGAGATTACAAGCCTTTATTAGACAGTTTTTACCTTAGCTTTAAAGATATTGCCGCACCCAAAAACGATTCAAGTATATTTAGTTCCTGCAAGATAAAACCTGGCCTGGGCGAGCTGAAGGTTGGATGGTTTCCCGGTAATTTGACTACGCTAAACTGGAGAATACCATTAGAGCAATCCGGGCAGGTGCAAAAAGATATCGAAGAATTTATCCGCACTAAATATGCTGATACGAAAAGGTACAAAACAGCAAGCGACGGTACTGAAGAAGAAGGCGAAATCATGACAAGTGTTTATGATATTACCCGTCCCGGAGAAAAGCCAAAGCTCCTGCTCCAGACCATCTATTACCACAGCGAAGAAGAACCGGAGCAAAGCAGCTTTACCATTATGTTTTATGGGAAATAAATAACAATAAATAAAATCAACTATTATGTTTATCACTTATCACCGTAAATGAAATACAATAATGGTTAGCATCCCGTAAAATAAAAAAGCAAAAAAATTACATAACCAATCAAAAACAACAAACAATGAAAAACGTAATCAAATTTTTAAGTGCGCTTGCAATTGCCTCAATCCTTTTCTTATCATTTAAAAAAAAGGATAATAACAAAAATACCCCCACTACAACAGCAGGTTTCACATGGAAGGAAAACGACCCGAATGGGGCTGATAAAACGGCCGCAGCTGCTGAACTGAGAGCAGCATACAATACAATAATGGCTTTCAGTAATGCCGACGGCACGGGAACACTTTTTGAAATAAACCTTACAGGATCTACCCCTGGCACCTACGACCTTTCCGCCACCGGAAATTCTTTTTATTTTAAAGATATGGCCACAGGGGCAGCTATCACGGGCGAAGTCGTTATCACAGCAAATGCAGGCGGAAAAGCATCGGGAACGTTCAAAGCACTTACAGGCGGTTCGGGCATTACCCGGGTTTACGGCACCTTTACCGACATTCCTGTAAAATAAAGATTGTGGAAACAATAATCCGTTAGAAATCCCAAACAATGCGATACGCTTTATTTGTCAGCATCTTCTTACTATACTGTACATTTAGGCTCACGGCACAGGACGATGATGCGTTTTACAAAAATTTTGGCATGAATCTGGGCTATGCCGTAGCCATGCCTAAATACCCGGCATTAGATGCTTACAAGCAACATTATGATGCCGAAACCGGGTTTGTTCATAACCCTATGCAGCTGAACAACCAGGTAACAAAAGGCTTATCGCTGGGCGTTTCCCTGTTCGGCTTTCACGACTATATGGATTTTGAGTATCGTGTACTTGCTTCGAGAGGTACTTATGAGCTTCCACTCAATGGCAATATGAAAACTTACACATTCAAGCAGTATCAGCATACCGCACGATACTCTTACAACAGGGGCTTCGCATTCGGAAAATATGGTTTTGTGGGCATATACGCAGGTGCAGCCATATATGCCGGTACTTTCGGTTTCAAGACTAAAGAGAATGACGGTAAAAAGTTTAATGCTTTAAATATGGATGATTTCAAAAGTTTCACCATAGGCGTATCGCCGCAACTAACATTGCGTTTACGCTTTTTTGAACTGAAAGCCTTTTATGATTATCCGTTCATCAGCACCAACCTTAGCCCGGTGTACAATAAAATGTTTGAAAACGCTCAAGTGCCAGGTGCCGGTAGCGATGCCAACCTTAAATCTAAACTTTCCAACCTTGGCGTGAGTGCTACATTCTTCATAGCTTTTGGTGAGCCTAAACCACGCCCCGAGCCATCACCCCAAACTCAAGGCACAAAAACAAAGAAATATCTGACCGAGCAAGATATGAAAAGTATCATTGATGCCAATACACCATCGAAATCCGAGCGAGACAGAGAGCAAAAACGCAGAGAAGCAGAGGACAAACATTTCCGCGATATGATGAAAATAAAAACCGGAAAGAGCGGATATTAAGATACAACAATTTTTTTCACAGCAAAAACAAAAAACAAAATGAAAAAGCAGTTATTACTTATCGCATTTTTAGGGCTTGGTATCTCAGGCAATGCACAAAACAGCCTCTATGGCTGGGGTGTCAATAGTTGGGGCGCTTTAGGAAACGGACAGACAATCGGCGTTACCTTCTCACCAACACAAATAGGTACTGCAAGCTGGAAATGCGTAGATGGCGGGCTTGGCTTTAGCGTAGGCATACAAAGCGACGGCACACTATGGAGCTGGGGCAAAAACAATGACAATGAACTGGGCGATGGTTCAAAAACAGATAACACAACCCCGCATAAAATCGGAACCCCCACCGACTGGAAAGCCATTTCCACCGGCGTATCGCATACCATAGCCATTAAAAACGACCATACAATATGGGGCTTTGGAGAAGGTAATTCAGGTGCTTTCGGTACAGGAGCTGCAACCAACCTTACCACACCTGCCCAAATAGGTTCGGGCACGGCCGACTGGGAAGCTGTTGCTTGTGGAAATTACTTTACACTTGCCATCAAAACCAACGGAACACTGTGGGCATGGGGTAATAATACCTATGGACAATTAGGTAATAACAGCACTCAGGACACCTATAGCCCCGAACAAATTGGAGCAGATACCGACTGGAAAATGGTAGCAGCTTCCCAAAAGTACAATTCATTCGCCATTAAAACAGACGGCACGCTTTGGGCTTGGGGTTTCAATAGCTTTGGTGGAGCAATAGTAAAAGTACCCACACAGGTCGGCACTGATAACAACTGGAAATTTGTAGCAACCAAAGATGACAGCCATTTTGCCATTAAAACAGACGGCACACTTTGGGCATGGGGAGATAATACTGCCGGTCAGTTGGGAATAGGGAGCAATACCTCTGTAACTACTATGACCCGGGTAGGTACGGATACTGACTGGGAAACTGTTGCTGCCGGAGACTATATGGCGGTAATGATGAAAAGCAATCATACCATTTGGGGTACAGGGCAGGCAGGCTACAACGGCCTTACAGAAGGCACAAATGTACCATTACAGATAGGCACCGATAATTCATGGGCAGCACTCGGCTTGGGCAGTACACATGCTTTTGCGCTCCAATCCGCTACAAGCGGAATCAACGAGGCAGCAAAGGGTAACAGCGTTTCGGTCTATCCCAATCCGGCTATTCAAACCCTGCATATTAAAACCGTATTACCAACAGTGTCGATAAGCTTATCTAATGCTGTTGGGCAAACTGTTTATTCCGGCAACGATGCGGAAATAAATATTACCGGTTTTTCAAACGGTATATATTATTATCTGGTAAGCCTTAAAAACGGTCAGCGTATTTCAGGTAAGTTTTTAAAACAATAATTGATTTTTAAAATTAAAAATCAACACACAAATGAGAGCTATATATTCCATTTAGTATGATCGTCAAAATAACTCCCTCAAGTACCGTCATGCCGACCAGCGTGGAGGCATCTCCCAAGCTTGGAAACGTGGAAGTTATTTCGACACCGTTACTTAGAAAACCCAAAACGTTTCTTTGGCTTATGGGTGCTATTGCATTTTTAGTTATCGGTTTTTGGTTTGTATCTGGCAATCCTGAATTTGATAATACTTTGCCTTAATACCCGTGGTTTATAAAAAACACGGGTATTAAGGCTTTCCTGTGTTTGGATGTAGTCGTTTGGTGCAGTGTATTATTTTAAAAACAAGCTTATAGGCTTATACAAATTCATCCTGTTCCTGCTGGCATAAGGGAGTAGCTCTTAAGCGCTTTATAGAAATTCCTCCTTACATCGGGATGACAATAGGCAGTGGAATCAGAAGCACAACAGGAAAACACGAAAAAGCTTATAGGCTTTATAAATCATAAAAAAGGACACCCATGATAAAAACAATCTTATCCTATTGCTATTACAGGGGCTCCAATTTCAATACATTTGCCTGATATGAAAACATACGGCTTTATAATTCTTTACATAGTCTTTACTTTTTTTGCAAAAGCACAGTCGCCTGGCACGCCCGAACAACAGCTGGAACGCGCTGTACAGTTACTGACCGATTACAAAACAGATGAGGCGGAAGCACAGCTGAGACAGCTTATCACAGCTGAAATACAAAAGAAATCACCACAAATATATATCAGGGCGGAGCTTAACCTCGGACGAATATATGGCGACAGAGGCGATAATGTCCGGGCAATGCAACATTATCAGAAGGCTTTAAAAACTGCCGAATCTACAAACAACGCAGAATCCATTCCCCATATCCTGAAAAATATCGGTGTATTATATGTAAGCTGGAAAGATTTTGATAAAGCAATGGATTTTTACAACAGAGCTATTACCCTTGCCCGTGAGCATAAAAATGAAGAGCTCATAGCCGATTGCCAGAATAATAAAGGAACTATTTATGAACAAATAAAAGACTACAACAAGGCACTTGAATTATACAAAGAAGCTTTAGCTATTTATACCCAAAAGAATATTCCCGGGAAAATTGCTATGGCCCTAAGCAATATTGCGATAATTTATAAATTTCAAAAAAATTATACCGAAGCTATCCGTTATAATCTTAAAGCGATAACCATTTCCGAACAACAAAACGATAAATGGAGCATGGCGGCCACCTACAATAATATCGGCAATTTATATGGCGAAATGGGCGATTACACAAAAGCCATTTCTTACTGCGAAAAAGCATTGACCATTGCCAGGGAAATTAATGCGGGAGAAATAATAGAGTCTATCTATGACAGCATGGCCGAAGCGGCCGCTAAAGCAGGCGATTATAAAAATGCCTTTACCTATCATAAATTATTTTCCGAAACGATGAATAATTTTATCAATACGGAAAATACAAAATAGCTTTCGGAGCTGAATATAAAATACGAGTCGGAGAAAAAACAAAACCTGATTAACCGGCAGCAATTCGAGATAAAGCAAAAAAATAACTGGCTGCTCTTTGGCGGCATCTTACTTTTCACGTGGTTATTTGCAGCTTATTTTGTCTATAAGAATTATAAAAACAGGCAGGAAAGAAAATTACAAAAAGAAATATTTCATAGCCAGGAGCTTGAAGCCAAAGCCCTTTTTGAAGGAGAACAAAACGAGCGGATACGCATTGCACGCGATTTGCATGACGGTGTAGGGCAGATGTTATCTCTGGCAAAAATGAATTTATCTGCCCTACCCGGGCCCGATACCCGGCTGCAACAAACCATAGGCCTGATAGATAATACCATTACGGAAGTACGTAATATCTCCCATAACCTGATTCCCGAAGATCTTAACTTCGGGCTTATACCTGCACTGGAGACGTTGGCTGAAAAAGTGAACAGCATTGGCAATACACAAATAACAGTAAACATTGCAGAACCGGTACGGCAACAGCATTTCGGTAAAGAATACGAGCTGTCTATATACAGAATAGTGCAGGAAACAGTCAATAATATGATACGTCACTCCGGGGCAAGCCAAATTAAATTGGATATAATGCAACAGGAACAGAAAATCCTGCTTTCTATAAGTGATAACGGTAAAGGAATGGATACAGACCACATAGAAAACACAAAAGGTATAGGTTGGAAAAATATTAAAGCAAGGGTAAATTTATTAGACGGCGAAATAAAAGTTCAATCCGAAAAACAGGCCGGCACAAGGATAGAAATTACTTTGACCGTGTAAATAAAATTTAAACTCATGAATATTATTATAGCAGATGACCATCAGATGATGATTGACGGTATCAAAAATATGATAGCTAATGTACCGCAATACACCATTGCGGCCGAAGCCAACAATGGCCAGGTAGCTTATGAAATGATAGCGGAGAAGCCCGATGCTTATCAGCTACTGCTTACCGACATCAGTATGCCCCTGCTTAGCGGAACGCAACTATGCAGGATGATAAAAGACCAGTTTCCACATATACAAGTGCTCATCCTGTCTATGTACAATAATACTACTGCCGTAAAGGAAGCCGTACTTGCCGAGGCGGACGGTTACATTCTCAAAAATGCGGGACAAGCAGAACTATTGAAAGCTTTGCACAGGATTACGGATGGGGGAACTTATTTTGCCGAAGATATCATACCTATTATTTACAACCAGTACAATCGCCAGAAGATCCAGGATATGCAGCTCAAAGAGCTTAGCGAAAGAGAAAAAGAAGTCTTAAAGCTGATTGTAAAAGAGTACACCAGCGACGAAATTGCCCGAAAACTTTTCATCAGCAAAAAAACTGTAGATAATCACCGCCGGCATTTATTAGAAAAAACAAATTGCAAAACCACGGTAGGCCTGGTAAAATTTGCCGTTAAGCTTGGGATTGAATAATACTTCATTTACCTATGTTTCCTTCAAATCCTTCTCAAAATTAAAAAAACTTTGCACCCTTAGTCTTATATCGTTGCGGGAAACCTATTTTACCATCCACTACACAATACATCAGCTATATGCATGGTCTTCATCTTCAGTCCCTGCTTCTGTATATAAGCATCGATATGCATCAGGCAGGAAAGGTCGGCGGAAATAATACAATCCGCTCCTGTTTCAATGGCGCTTTGCACTTTAGTGTAAGCCATACCGGTAGATATAGAAGGGTGCTTTACGGCGAATGTGCCGCCGAAACCACAACAGGTTTCACACTCTTTCATTTCCAGCAGCTCCAGGCCCTTTACCTGCGATAGGAGCTGGCGGGGCTGGGTCTTGATATTGCATTCTCTCAACGTACCACAGCCGTCATGATAAGTTCCTTTGGCATATAAGGTTGCACCCACATCTGTTACGTGTAAAACATTGACAAGAAATTCCGTAAATTCGAATAAATGGGTTTTTACCTTTTTTACTTCGTTGTGCTCAGAAGTGTTATCAAACAGCTTCTGGCAATAATTCCGGACATAACCGGTACATGAGCCACTGGGGGCAACGATGTAATGGTCCGTAGCTGAAAAGTCTTTTAAAAACTTACGGCCGATCGCTTTTGCTTCCTGCCAGTAACCGCTGTTAAATGCCGGCTGTCCACAGCAGGTCTGATCTTCGTTATAAAATACTTCACAGTTGAACTTCTCCAATATCCGGACCATATTAAAGCCGGTTTCCGGAAAAAGCTGGTCTACGAAACAAGGTATGAATAAATCCACTTTCATAAAATCTCCTGTTTTAAATTATTCTTCCCATAGTCAGGGCAACCGGTAAGAGATCAGTCAAGAAGACGCAGTACCCGGTTGTCGATATAATGAAATAAATGCTGAGGCTGATGTGCACGCCAGCCTGGGTAGTTCATTAATAATACGTAGTGCTGAATACCGGCCGATCTGATTTCTTCATGCGTATGCTGTGGCAGATCTAAAAATACGATCCAGCCGCCATCTTCTTTTATATCTTCATACCATTCTTCATAATAACTATCATCGCTGCTGTGAAAATTAAGTACATTTTCTGCTATCAATATGTATTTGGATATACCCTGTGCAATCATAGCATCTATGATGCTTCTTTTCAGGTCCATTATATCATTTTCCACAGCATCATTCCATTCTCCTATAAATTCAATAATAGCAAAATTCTGCTCGTAGTCCACGAAAAGGATCTTGAGATAAAGCGTACGTGATCCAAATTCGTCCCATTGCGGATGTATATAATAATTATACACCGTATTAGAGAATTCAAATTCGCTATGCTCTTTCCCGAAAAGAGGTGACAATTCATCCTCTTCTGCCGTGTACAAATGCCGCCAGTTATAATATGGCTCTAATTCGTGCATGCGCTCTTTTCTTTAAATAAATGATACAGCGGCTACCGATCCCGTATAACCGGCCACATGTTCTTATGTTCTCTATTTCAACCTGGCATCGCCAAATTTGGCCTGCCAGTCCATTATTCCACCTGTTACATTAACTGTCTGCCCAAAACCTAATGTCTCCAGCAACAGGCAGGCTTCCATACTTCTTTTACCACTGCGGCAGTGCACGATCACTTCTTTATCCTTCCAATCATCAATACCGTCGGTTTCCATAAGCCGCAGCTTACTTAAGGGCAACAGCTTTGCTCCTATATTGGCATCATCGTATTCATCGGTCTCCCGTACATCCAGCACGTATAAAGTTTCGCCTGAATCATTACGCCTTTTCAGCTCTTCAACTGTTATGTGTTCCATAATGTGTAATCATTTAATAATTTAGTTGTAACGCGCAAAGGTAAAATTTCTATAAACACCTTGCTAAAATTTATAAACGGTCAACTTTCTTGATAAAATAGTGTTTCTTTTATCAATAATTTTAACCACCGGTATAACAGAATGCAAAACTTTATTAACGTAAATAGTGCTTAACCGTTTTATTAAAGTCTGAATATTAACGATCAATTTGTAAAAAAACAGGATTTGAATTTTTCAACTAAAGGCATGAAGCGGTTATGTACCGTAACTTTGAAAATATTTATCCTGTTGCATAAAATTTTTTAAAGATGAGATTTTCAAAATTTACCGCCGGTTTGGTTTCCGGCTTCGTATTAGGCGTTTTGCTAGCCCCCCAGAAAGGTAAAGAGACCAGGCAACAGGTAAAAGATACTGCAGAAGCATGGAAAAACAGGCTAAGCAATTTATTCGGGAAAGGAGAAACCGAGTTGGATGAGCTGAAAGAAATACTGGAAAGTGAAGCTACCGAACTTAGCCAGGAGGTAAAAGCAAAGCTGCTGAAGCTTGTGGAAGAGAACAGGCAAACTTACCTTGAAGCCAGGCAACATTCTCTTTCCTGATTTTATACTTCACGCCGGGTCGTTTTATCATTGTTTTCACGCGACGGGACAAAGAATACGAGAACAGACGATATTCGTATCCTTGGTATTCGCAGCGCAATTGTGTGAAATAGTCATTGCATTCACTCCGTTAGATACTTGCCATCTCATAGGGTGAATGCAATGGGGTATAATAGCTGACAGGCGCTGCTTAATCTTCTTTGTAGATATCAAATTTATCAAAAGGTATTTTGCCGAAATCTTTTGTGGTTTTAATTGTTGTGCTCACCTTTTCCGGGTCTGAGGCATGGAAGCTGCTGCTGCCGTCCTTATGCAGATACCAGTAGTCGTCTGCCGGTATATATCTGAAAGTAATGGTTCTCGTCCAGCGCCAGGCACTGCCGCCATAATGCTCAATGGAGAAGTAGCCGTTTCTGACCACAACATCCATGAAGGGATCGCCCATTATGCCGCCACAGTCAATACAATAAACGGTATTGTCATTACGTGCAACCAACTTATACGTATGATCCTCCTGCCCGATAAGAACCAGGAGCGGTCTTTTCTCCGGGCGCTGTATGACGTCCGATGTCGTCTCCTCTCCGTTCTTTTTTAAAACCAATATCATATCGGGGTGACGATCCAGATTCAGGTCGCCCGGGGTAGTATCCAGGATACTATAGCCTTCGGGTACAAATTGTGCTAAAGAAGGTGGTAAATCTGTGCTGCCCTGATCATGCGACCCCGGATTCATTTCAATACCCACCGTATCGTCTTCCAGCTTTGTTTCCACAGTATCAGTACTGTCTTTCACTGCATTTAAAACAACCGGCTTCTTTTTCTGCGCGCAGGAAGATATAAGAAAGAAAAAACAGATAAATATTGTTTGTCTAAGTAACTGTGTCAAAATAACTTCCACATTTCCAAGTCTGGGAGATGCCTCCACGCTGGTACCAATGACAAGTATTATAACTTGTTCATTAC
>JBEBVI010000125.1:0-10478 GCA_040392805.1 Taibaiella helva | reverse complement strand
GCCGTTGCGGGTGTTATCACCCGCAACTATACGAAGCCTTAAGTTAATGACATTGATATTTAATCCAATAGTTATTCATTTTAATATGGAATCTGAAAGAAATAAAAATCCGTACTACTCCCGTACCGAACGCAAACCTTTGGAAGTTAGTAATACAGAGTGGAAAAAAATACTATCGCCTGAATTATATGCCATAGCACGGGAACAGGCAACAGAGCGGGCATTTACCGGCCGTTACTGGAATCATGATGAAAAGGGTACTTACTATTGTGCCGTTTGTGGCAACGTACTATTTCATTCAGACACTAAGTTTGCCAGCAGCTGCGGATGGCCCAGCTTCTTCCAGGCAGCTTACCCCCGGTCAGTAATTTATAAGGATGATTACTCTTACGGCATGTACCGCATTGAAGTATTGTGCGGAAGATGCCATTCACATCTGGGCCATATATTTGATGACGGACCAGCGCCAACACATAAAAGATACTGTATGAATTCTGTATCCTTAGATTTCGAACCTGATAAAATGGAATAATGGCAGGTCCAACATTTCTGCACAACCGTTCTATACATTTGTTTAGTTATGTGATCGCAGCGATCCATAGCCTGTTCGCTGCATCATCTGCCTATGCACAGGAGAAGGCTGTGCACCATGATGATTTAGAAACAGATACCGGTTATGTCAGATCTTACGATCAGGAAATCACTTCCCGGATCTACCTTTCTCAGAAATACACCAGCCTTAAAATACCCGGATCGAGCAAGGCCGCTTCCTTCCGGTATCGTCCCAATACGACTCTAAACCTGGGCATAGGAGCTACGTACCGCTCTTTTTCCCTCAACCTGGCTTACGGCATTCCCGGTTTAAACGGAGACGGTTCCCAAAGGGGAAATACGAGATATCTCGACTTACAGGCCCACATATACGGACGTAAGGTGGTTGCCGATTTTTTCGGGCAATTTTATAAAGGGTATTACTTATCACCTAAAGATTACATCAGCGGTTACGAGGGATTCTATATAAGGCCGGATATGCGGATCAGAATGGTGGGCGGAGCCGTATACTATATCTTTAACCATAGCCGCTTTTCTTACCGCTCCGGTCTGATTCAAAACGAATGGCAGACCAGATCTGCCGGGACATTCCTTGCCGGTGCTGAGTTTTACTACGGCGTGGTTGGCAGCGACAGCACTATTATCCCGGCAGCACTGCAGGCTGAATTTGCACAAAGTAATGTGGGTCGTTTGCGGTTTATCAATATCGGGCCGGGATTAGGTTATGCATACACCTTCGTTTACCAGACAAACTGGTTTGCCACTGCTTCTCTTACGGTAAGCTTCCCGTTAAGTTTTGTTAAGGAGGAATCATCGTTAACAGATAAAAATAAAACCGGTATCACTCCTAATTTACTGGGAAGAATAGCAATAGGATATAACAGCAGGAGATGGATCTACAGCGCATCGGTGGTGCAAAGCTCCGTTTCTGCCAAAGGCAGCTACAGCAGCGGTCTGTACGTTATCCGGACGGGGAACTACCGGCTTAATATTTCACGGAGATTTACCTTGAGTAAAAAAGGTAGAAAGATCATGAAACCTGTAGACAGATTATTTGAAGCGCCCGGACAAATAATAAAATAATTACGAATTATGGGCACACCCAGTCACTATTCATTAAAATATACAATACGCCGGTTTTTGATTTCTGATTTAATATCATTTCGTATATTTTTGCGCCGCTATGCTGTTACCGTTTTTCAATAAAGACCTGCGGGAAGCCGGTTGCGATGAAGCCGGCAGGGGATGCCTTGCCGGGCCTGTGGTAGCAGCAGCCGTTATACTGCCCTATGATTTCTTCCATCCCTTGTTAAATGACAGCAAGCAATTAAGTGTTCTGCATCGTAATATATTAAGGCCTTTAATTGAAGAGCAGGCCATAGCATGGGCCGTGGCATTTATTGACAATATCGAAATAGACCGGATAAATATCCTGAAAGCCTCCTTCAAGGCCATGCACCAGGCCATCGATCAGCTAATGATCCGGCCGGACCTGTTATTAATAGATGGCAACCGGTTTAGCCCTTATCTCGGCATTCCCCATGAATGTGTGGTAAAGGGTGACGGCAAATATGCTTCCATTGCAGCAGCCAGCGTATTGGCCAAAACACATAGAGATGAATATATGGAAAACCTCCATGAGCAGTTTGCTGAATATAACTGGAAGGAAAATAAAGGCTATCCCACCCCTTTCCACAAACGTAAGGTCAGGGAATTAGGCCATACACCTTATCACCGGCTTACGTTTAAGATAAAAGATACGGTTAAACTCCGGTAGAGTTAAATGTTAATAACCACGGGTGGAACCCGTAGTATATACTATACGTAACAGACCTCTAAAGACACTCAACAGAAGTAATTAATTGAACAGCTCCACGGCTCTTTCTTTATAAGTACTTTTTTACCCATAGCTGCACTATAGTTTGGTTATTCACATTTAACCCACTTCACGGGTTCGGGAAAATTACACGGATTTTAATACATGAAATTGAACAGCATAGCTTAATGGTTCTTTATGCAGTCAAGTCAGCTAATTAGTAACACTACCGAATAAAGTATACGAGGCAGCGAGCAGATACTGCAGGTTGTGCAGATAAGTGCAGATGGTTTGGATTTTAAAATAATGTGCTTTGTATAGAGGCTGCCGTTCCTTTGGTTAGGTTACCAACGTTGACGACAGCCTTATTTTTTATTGAATCCCGGCAAACCATTTATTATATAAATCGCCCAAAAGTGGTATGGGTGCTTCTTTACCATTAACGGCATTGAGCAGGCCCATTACCCAAAAGGCAATAAGCGCTATACTTCCGACAAGAGCAATGACCCATCCCAGGATTGGAATAATATTGACCAGGCTTAATGCCAGCGCTGTGCACATCAGGCCTACACTTTGACGAATGTGATAATTTGCAAAGGGATTTTTCTTGTCATTATTCATAACAAAAGCTATAATAAGGCCTATCAGCGTGATGTAGGCGATGATGGCAATGTTTTTGCCGTCCTGTACAGTCTGATTTGTGTTTTGAATTTCCATTGTTGATGATTTTTAATTTGAATTCAAATTTAATATTTAAACCTTAAGGTTCCTCAAGGTTTGTAATTTTTTTATTCTTAACTGTTATTATCAGGAAGATTCCACAAAATACCTTTATGGACGGAATTTTCAAAATGAAAATACTTTACCGGGACATCCTGTGAAATCCTTCACAGATTATCACACTTTTCCCCCGGTTTTTGTGAAGGAAACAAGCTATTAAATAGAAGATTTAAATATGAGCTATTCAGGAAGAAGATACGCTCACCTAAAAGTCATTACGGGATAAACAGAATGATCACATCAGTATTTTCAACAGCTCGGGAACGCCGTGGGTAGCTACTTTAGTTATAGGTATTATGCCCCGGTACGGCACATGTGGGATCACTTTATCAATAACATATTTGGGTGTGGCATAGGGCACATATTCCAGCAGTCCTGCCGCAGGATATACGGCCAGCGAAGAACCGACTAATATAAACAGATCCGCAGACTGCATTAGCGGGATAGCTTTTTCGATCATGGTTACCGCTTCTCCAAACCATACAATATGCGGCCGCATCTGTCCGCCATCAGGCGCAACATCTCCCTCATTTATATCTCCTTTTATATCGTACAGCTCTTCATCATCATACTCGCTGCGCATTTTTAATATTTCCCCGTGCAGGTGCAATACTTTGGTACTGCCCGCGCGCTCATGCAGATCGTCAATATTTTGCGTCACAATATGGACCTCATACTTTTCCTCAAGAGCTGCCAGTGCTATATGTGCCGGGTTGGGCCGGGCAGCCAGCACGTCACGACGACGCTGGTTATAGAACCGCAGCACCAATTCCCTGTTGGCATGCCATGCATCTATCGTAGCTACTTCTTCTATACGATATTGCTCCCAAAGGCCATCTCCGTCCCGGAAAGTACGTAACCCGCTCTCTGCGCTTATACCGGCACCCGTAAGCACTACTAATTTTTTCCTGGTCATTGTTATTTTAAAGTCCAAAAATATTTCTCTTATCAATTAAAAATCCACACGCCGTTTAACATCTTCATTTTCCAGCTCAAACACTCCATACCATCAGGACAAGACATCAGCTCTTCCCTTTTTAACTTCCCCTGCTCCATACTAAAGCCGCATTACATCCTCCGAATCCCGAAGCTGTTTTCAAAAAGGCGCTATAAATGGAATCTGATGTATGCGTATGCACATAAATAGCTGCGGGCACTCCCGACTGCTCATAGCCTAATGAGGCGGGCAAAACTCCACTGTCCATCGCCAGGCAGCCTATAATGGATTCTATAATGCCTGCTGCACCAAGAGTATGGCCAATATAGCTTTTGAGGCTATGTAGCGGAACCGCAGACATTCCTGCCTGGTCTATTGCTTTGGCTTCCATCTCGTCGTTAAATAAGGTAGCTGTACCGTGAGCGGATATCATACCTATATCCTGGTATGTTAAAGCAGCTTCCACCAGGGCACCACGAATGGTCGAAGCCAGTTCCGCACCGGTACGGGAAGGTGCCGATAAATGATTGGCATCGTTGCTTACCGTACCTCCTGATAGTACTGCAAGAGGACGGGTGCGGGACATTTCCGGCTCTACCGATAAGACCATGCAAGCAGCCGCCTCTCCCAGGTTGATGCCGGAACGCTGCTTGTCAAACGGACGGCAAGGTTGGTCCGACAAGGCCCGGAAAGCATGAAACCCACTGAAAACAAAACGGCTCAACCGGTCACAGCCCACGACAATAGCGTGTTTATATCTGCCTGCTTCCAGCATTCTTTTTGCGGTGATAAGCGCTAATGATCCGGAAATGCAGGCGTTGGAGATCACCAAAGGCTGAGTGGTCATGTTCAAATGCCGCCCGATCAAAACCGCCGATTCATATATATTAATCCGTTCATCCGGGTAGCTGCCTAACCACTCTATATTTCCCTTAGTAGATGATAAGATCAGGATGCATTCATTGCCTGTTATATCTATATCGGTTTCCGACAAAGCTTCTTCAGCCGCATAAATACACATTTGCTCAAAAGGGCTGTATACAGGTGCGGCATTTTTCAGCCGGGCAGCTAATACCTGCAACTGATCCGGCTGCAGGCGTGCAGCGTAAAACGGATCGGGAGCAATAGCTATATCCTCGTAGCGGCGGATAGCCGGCTGCTCCCTAAGCACCCGGGTAAAATTCTGCCCGGAAGTATTGCCCAGGGGACTTAATATGGCATGACCAACTGTATAAACAATAGACACAAAAATTATTAAATAAAACGTTTATTAACAATCTAAGACGTGTAAAGGAAAGGTATTCCTCACAAGGCCGGTGTATTCATTGCAGAAAAATTTTAAATTCTGCTGAAGCGATCAACCGGTCGCCGCAACGGACCGTTCCTTCCACAATATAGGCATTCATTACCTGGTGCATCGTCCTTATCGAGGATACAATGGTATCGCCTGCCTTAGGCAAGGCGTGTATCGTCAGATCTTTAACAGCGCCGATATACCCTACAGGGGGCTGTTGCTGATTCTGATGTGCAAGCCAGCCCGTACCTGCTGCTGCCGTCTGTGCCATATTTTCTATTAATCCGGGCTCGGTAAAAAAACCATCTTCTACAAACACATTATCGTTCGTAATCTTGAAAACAGTTTCAGTTTCCGTACCCGAACAAACAAGAACATCATCTATCATCACAAAAGGTGGCGCCTGTGGAATATATTTGCTCATATCAAAAATGCAATGAAATACCGAAGTTATAGAATTATTGAAAGAAACAGATTGCTGCCTGGCAAAAAACGGTGAACGCAAATGCAGCTTCAGGTGGGTTCAGCATTCAGACAGACTTTGATTTTATTACAGCTATCAGCTATCCTGTTTAATTGCTTCCGGCTCTGTGCTCTTCAGCCGGGTGCTCCCAAAAATCAAAATAATTAAACCATTGCTCGGGATATTGCTTTACTTTTTCCTCCAGAAGGGCAACATAATCCTCCAGCATCTGCTCTGCCCCGGTTAAACCTCTTCCTTCATATTTCTTGGCAGGATTACCATAAAAATGATATTCGAATTTTGATTCTTTAACGGCAAACACAAAACAAACAGGGGCTTTCAATTTACTGGCCAGCACAAAGGGGCCTAAGGGGAAGTGAGCCGGAGCGCCTAAAAAGGGATGAACGATCGTCCTGCTGCCGGCAACGTACCTGTCGGCATGAATGCAAATCAATTCATTTCTCCTTAGTGCCGCGGACATTTCATAAACATGAGACATGTCTTCCTTTATAAAGATAATATTGAAGGTCTTCGGACCGGTCACCTTTTCCAGGTAACGTTTGATCTGTTCAGCTTCTCCATCGTACATTACAATATTAATAACCGAATCCAACCTCTGCAATAAATGGCCGGCCAACTCATAATTACCGATATGAGCGCTTACCAGAAGCCCACCCTCGCCGTTATCTGCCAGCTCGTTGAGATAGTGGCCACCGGTACGCTTCACGGAAAAGGAGCGCTGCAAGCCGCTCATAACGGCCACACGGTCTATGATCGTCTGGCCGAACAGGTATATATTCCTGGAGATTAAATGCCTGGACCTGGCCGGATCATATTTAAGCCTGTTCCTATACAGGTCCTTAAGCGGGCGTGTCGCCTTAGGGACAAACCATATATAATAGCGTGCTACAAAGTGTAAGAGGAAATAAGCAGGACGAACGCCCCCCCACTTTAACAACCACACAAAAATGGAGTATCCTAACCGGTTCCCTCTAGATTGGCCGTCCCATTTGGGCATACTTATCAGACGGTTACTTTTATATTAAGACGATGAGCTACATAATCGTAGAAGTCCTTAATGGTAGTCATTTTCTGGAAATCTTCGGGCTTTACCTTAAAGCCGAAATTGTTTTCTATAGCCACTATCAGGTCAATATAATCCAGACTGTCCAAATCCAATGTTTCCTTTAACGTAGCATCAGGTGTAATATCGTGCGATTCCACTTCAAAATCCTCCGCTAAGAAATTGTTTATCCGATCTACTATTTCTTCGTAATTCATGTCACAATTGGCAAATCAATATTGATAAATTAGTTGCTCTGTATAAAAAGCAGGCAAAGGTAATTATATTTATTTAACAATTAACTATCACTTTAAATTTCCGGAATCACCTGATACATTGCTTTATATTTTTATTTTAAAGCTACAACTATTTTCTACTTTCACCAACTACCGTTTTCAAGAAATAACAAAAAGCCTATCAGCGAACCAATAGCCTTTTTATCAATAGTCTTTGCTGCATTAAGCAAGATGCTCCTTAAAGAAAGGAATAATTTGCTCCAATGCCTTACCCGTGGCTCTGGCTGATCGTATAAATCTTAATAGCTTGCCTCCGAAACGACCTGAGCGTTTTCTTATCAGAAGCTACTTTAGCAAACAGCTCATAGCCATCGCGGAATGAGCCGAAAGCGCCTACTTTATCACCTACGACGATGTGCAGCGGTTGGGTCAGTAAATGATCTGCCAGACGGAAGGCATCAAAGCTTACTGCCTCAGCTAAGCCCGAGAACAGCAACTTATTGGGAGAACAGGCATGCTGGCCCTCGGAGTAATATAATAATCTACCGCTTCTACTAAATCAATATCGTTAAGACCGGCCTTTACCCTGGCCTTCTTCGTTTACCAACATGTAGGTGCCAAAGAAAGGCTCTGCCTCATTGGCTTCAGCAGTGCGTTGTGCCGCAATAGCTTCCAGGGTCTTTATGGCTGTCTGGTTTTTACAGCTACTTATAGGGCGTGCATAAACTACGGCCGGATATGTTCTGGATTCGTCGAAATCTTTCGGGAATTGCAAATATAGCCGGGACATCTTATCCTTCCCGGCTCTTATACTCTTCGGCTCGGAGAACTGGTAATAACGCTACTGGCTCACCGATGTATAAGCGGTAGAATTAACAATAAACTTTTATATCTTTATTTGATATTAGAGGGAGTATACAGCCCCCAGACAAATTTCAAAATTCGCTACAATGAAAAAACGGACAACACTAATAGCGGGATTATTCTTCACAATTGCGGCTTTTTGCCAGGACGGAGAGTTTAAAGTTCATCCAAACGGTTTAATTTATAGCGAACAAACTATGAACAAATTGAGTCACATTGTGGACTCATTGAACCTGAAATACAAAACATGTAATTTCAATACGATATTCTATTCTCAAAGTCAGACAATTGGACATGTAATAAAAGTGAAACAAGGCGACATTAAGCAGGCAAAAAGAGATATGGATAGCCAAATTCCTTTAGACGATTTTCTTAAAAAATATCCGGAAGCAACAATTGAAAGGAATATTTTAATCGTCAGAAGCAAATACAAGAATTATAAAGAACAAGAGGTAGTAGAATTCGGATGTTTTAACTGTGGGCTAAGTATTGAATCAGACGATCTTTCGCTTTACCAAAAAGACTTCACCAACAAATGGTTATTTGAATATAGCGAACAAACAAGTTACTCTGACGAATCCTTATCAGCTTTTTATTTCCCTGCAAATTTTAGTTCAGCCCCTATTCCTCAAAAATATGCTAAAATGATAGGATACGCCGATTGTCTGACAGACACCACGGTTACAAAGCTTAAAGACGACCTGAAAGATGGCTGGGTAGGACTTCCTGAAAACTGGACTTCTTTATCTAAAAAAAAGAAAGCTAAGCTTCTCGACGAAATGAGAAGTACAAGAGTAATTGGAGGTTGCAGTCAAGACAGCAGACCCCGAAGCCATGCAATGCATATTGCATTACTATCTGCGGAAACATATAACTGGGAAGTTTTCCTGAAAGCACATTTAGACATTATGAATGACCACTTTGAAAGAGTATCAGACGGCAGCTACGCCTGGGGAGAAAGAAATACCTACATTAAAGAGCTGGAAGAATTAAATATAAACGTCCCCGACCTTATATTCGGTATATTATTCGATATTAAAAATCCCGCAAATAATCACTATTTTGGAAGTATTGGACGAGTTGGCAGAGCATTATCAGAAACGAAAAACAGAAGCGAAATGGAACAGACTATATTATCCATAATTTCTGACAATGAACTGGACATCCATAACAGGATATTATTCTGTTTTCTATTCCGCAACTATAACTATTACATAAAAGACGAAACAGTGAAGAAAGAAAATGACAACAAGTTGGCGATAGCGGTAAAGTCACTGCCTGACTTCATTCATATGAAGCTAGCAGAAGAATAAAACATAATTCACCCAGGGGAAGCTGGCGTTCATAGTGGAAAAATCCGGATCTTAAACTGTTAACTAATATGCAACAAGCACACTACTCTATGTCAAAAATATTCAGGCAAGAATCCCTCAATATAGTTTTCATATTCGTAATTTTATTTTTTGTGAGCTGTGGGGGCATGCACAAGGTCAACAAATACAATGCACAGGGATATACATTTATCATTAATGAAACGGACACGCTGGTTTTTGACAAGATCTATCTGGATAATGGTCATAACCATTCTTTTAAAATAGATCGGTCTCTTAAAACGATTAATTATTACCCTGGCACAGACAGTTTAACACAATTATTGGCCTTTAACCAAATAGAAGAGCATTATAAGGACAGTGCCAAACAAATTGCATTTATTATTTTCCATAGCGACTTTATTGGCCCGGAAACGAAATACTACCTTCAACGTTCACTATTAGAAAATCCGGAAAGAATAAAAGATGAGGTCATGGCAAGGATCAGGTGTTATGGGAGACAAGGAGATGTCCTGATTTTTGAATGAAATACAAGGATCAATAATAAACAAATATCATCTAACAACGGAATAACTTGACAACAAAAAGAATTTGGATAAAACGTAGCCTCCTGATGCTGACAACAATCTTTCTGCTAATGAATATTGTTGCCATTTTCCACTCTTACAAGTTTACTCACTTTGCAAAGAATAAATCAGAAAAAACAAAGGATCCTAAGCAACTTACTACCTGGCAAAAAGTTAAAACCCTGATTTTGGGGGTAAGTAACCCGAGACCGGAAAATCGTATTGTTCCTGCAAATGAATTTCAAACCATTAAACTAAAAAGTAATAGGGAAATAGAATGCTGGAGCATCAAAAGTGAAAACTCAAAAGGGACAATAGTTCTATTTCACGGTTTTAGTGGCGAGAAATCTTCAATGATTGATAAGTCTGACGTCTTTCATGAACTATGGTACAATACCTTCCTTATTGACTTTATGGGCTCCGGTGGCTCTGAAGGTGATCAGACAACAATCGGGTTCCGAGAAGCAGAACAGGTAAAAACCTGTTTCGATTATTTGACAGAAAGCGGAGAAAAAAATATTTATCTGTTCGGCACGTCAATGGGGGCAGTTGCTATAATGAAATCAATAAATGACT
>JBEBVI010000124.1:0-10522 GCA_040392805.1 Taibaiella helva | reverse complement strand
AGAAAAACGGGGCAGGCTGGTAGGGCTGGAGGTCAAAAGCGCAGTGGGTGAAGAAACATCAGGAATGGAAGCTTTTAAAAAGAAGTTTAACCCGGACAAAATATTCCTGATCGGTAATAAAGGAATATCCAGGAAAGAATTTCTTTGTATTAATCCCGGCGAATTATTTTAACAGGTTATCTTCAGGTATACCTTTTTGTATGGTTTGCATTTAAGAAAGCAATATAATTAAGGCTTATATGACAGAAGGTCGGTTGATTTTTAATTGTTATTTGCCCTGCTGGCTCTGCTATCATGGTATTTTCCAGTTTCAGAAAATGAACAATAAAACAAATTTCTTATAAGTTTTTATCAGTCAATGCTTTATTTTGCAGGGATATGGCTTTGTTCAGAAGAAATAAGCTCTCTTATGATTTTTCTGTATGGGTTGAAGAGATCAAGAACACTACTGATACCAATCGATACAGCACCTTATTCATTGAGCTGATAGCACTATTAAGACCCACAAAAAAGCATACTGCTACGGAACATTTGGAGCAGTTGCTGGATATGTTGCACAATGACAAGCAGCTGGAGGTCAGCCTGCAGAATATGTTTGTGCACTTGTTTAATACCCGCGACAGCCAGAGTATTTTCACGGATGTCGGGATTGTTTCCGGAGGCACTTTCTTTTCCGAGCTGTTTAAGCAGGTACGGCATCGCATACTTCCGCCCCTCCCGGATAAAAGAAGTATGTACTACCTGCTGGAGCGTGCTTTTTTTAAAAAGGACGACCATAAATGGGTTGCTTCTGTGCCGGATGAGCTGTGGATATCTTTTTTCCAGAGCGCTTCCAGGGGTTTGGAGAAAGAAGATACCTCCTTTCAGCAATATCTGACCAATTCACTTGCTATCCTTTCCTACCAGGTGGCTTACCTTGGCCTGGAAAAGGAGCTCAGGATTAACCGCAAATATGAAGAGGAGGTCAATACGCCGTTTGTAGAGCAAAACAGGAAGGTGCTTGCCTTTATATACCTGGTGCGCAAAGGTGGCGTTTCGGACGAATACCTGCGGTCGAGTGCACAAGATGCTATCGATCTTTTGAACGAATGTGAAGCTATCATAGCCCGGATAAGGGCAGATACTGGTAAGAATGGTACCAGCTTAGGGCAGTCTTATCTACTGCTCAGAGTAGGCCAGCAATTAAAACGAATGTTTATCATCACTCGATTTTTAACACCGGCAGATCTTCCGCAACATTCCTTAAAAAACTCGGTCACTCTGTTCGAGTCCGTGATTGAGAGCATAAACAAGCGGTACAGCATTACCGATCTGTATCGCAAGAACTCCGGTATGCTGGCTTACCAGATTGCGGAGCATAAAAGCGCATCGGGTGAGCATTACATTACTACGACACGTGCGCAATACAGCAATTTCTTCTATTCGGCAGCGGCAGGCGGTATTGTGATTGCTTTTGCCGCGCTTATAAAGGCTTTATTGCATAAGGTGCATATGGCACCTTTCTGGCAATACTTTTTTTATGGGTTTAATTATGCTGTCGCATTCGTAACGTTATTTCTTACCGGTGCTTCGCTGGCAACCAAACAACCTACTATGACGGCGTCGGCTTTGGCCAGCTCGCTGGATAGCCGTAAGGGAGGAGTGTCTTTTCAGGGCCTGGCGCTTACTTTTGGCAAAGTGTGGCGCAGTCAGTTTGCTTCTTTTGCCGGTAATCTTATCGTTGTGTTCCCTCTGGCGTACCTGTTATCGGTTGCCTGGGAGGCGCTTACCCATACCCCGCTTTTGCATGATCGTGCCGAGGGTTTACAGTCGCTTCGCGACCAAAACCCGTTAACCAGCCTGGCCTGGCTATATGCCTGCATTACCGGTGTGTGCCTGTTTACAAGTGGAATTATTACCGGGTATGTAGATAACAAAGTGATATATGGCAATCTAGGTGTCCGCATTAAAGAGCATGCAGGCCTAAGAAAGTTGCTTAGCGGGAAAAAACTAAGCCGTTTTTCGGATTTTATGGTAGCTAACTTAGGGGGTATTCTCGGCAATGTATCTTTAGGATTTATGCTGGGGTATGCCAAACTGGTAGGCGAGTTTTTCGGCATACCTTTTGACATCAGGCATATTACGATTTCTACCGCTTATTTCGCTTTTGGTGTGGATGCCTTAGACAATACGTTAAGCAGGTTTGATTGGATATGGACAACTATCGGTGTTATCGGTGTCGGCTTTTTTAATTTCTTAATAAGCTTTTCTCTTGCTTTTTATGTTGCCGTGCGCAGCCGCAATGTGTCACTAAACCGGCTGCCTTATGCCGGTAAATTGATCTGGCGCTACTTTGTACGTTTTCCCCAGGATTTTCTTTATCCCCCGACGGAGGATAGAAAAGAATCGGATGTGTTCGAGGATAAAGGGAGATAGGCTTCACATATTTTCGGAGGGTTATGGTGCTTGCGGAATGTTTTCCATGAATGGAGTAGAGATACTTCCCGCTGTTGTCAGAAGATAAACCGTCATTGACTGCTCCAGTAAATTATGTTGAGCAAAAGTCCCCTCCTTGATTGCCATCCGACTATTTATTAATCAGGATAGTATTACTTAATTTTGTGCCCTATGTCACAAAAAGAAATAGTAGTAAGCGGTATACGCTCAACGGGATATTTGCACCTGGGTAATTATTTTGGTGCCATCCATAATTATGTACGGATGCAGGAAGATTATCAATGTTATTTTTTTGTAGCAGATTATCATTCGCTTACTACGCATCCCGATCCTAAAGATCTTAAAGCTACGGTATTCCGTGTGGTTGCTGAAAACATTGCCTGTGGCATAGATCCTGCTAAGGTAGCGTTATATGCACAAAGCGATGTACCGGAAATACCGGAATTATACTTACTGCTGAATATGCTCGCATATAAGGGAGAGCTGGAAAAAGTCCCGACTTTTAAAGATAAGGTGAGGCAAAACCCGGATAATGTGAATGCAGGATTGTTAACGTATCCTGTACTGATGGCTGCGGATATACTGATACACCGGGCGGTAAAAGTACCGGTAGGTAAAGACCAGGAGCAACATCTGGAGATGGCCCGAAATTTTGCTAACAGGTTCAATAACCGTTATGGAGCAGAGCTCTTCCCGGAGCCACAGGTTTTCCGTTTTGATCAGAATACCCTGAAGATCATGAGCCTTGACGGTAATGGTAAGATGAGCAAGAGCGAAAATGAAAATGCAACGATTTACCTGAATGACAACGATGACACTATCCGCAAGAAGCTTATGAGGGCTAAAACAGATGCCGGTCCTACCGAGCCGCACAGCGTGATGCCGGATTATATCCAAAACCTGTTTCAGCTGATGCAGCTTGTATCCGTACCCGGGCATTATAATGCATTCCTGGATGCCTATAAAAACTGCTCTATACGTTATGGCGATATGAAAAAACAGTTAGCAGAGGATATGATAGCCTATATAACACCGATACGTACCCGGTCGGAAGCATTGCAAAATGATGAAGAGGCTATAAGGAAGATATTAAAGGAAGGGGCGGAAAAAGCAAGGGAAAGCGCTTCAAAAACAATTGCACTGACAAGGAAGGCTATTGGTATAAACTACTATTAGATCCCCGGTATTTATATTTTATTATTAAAATGATGTAAAGCAGGAGAGCGGAATAGGTCCATTCCGCTCTCCTGTTTTATCTTTTTTAATGCTTGTCAGTAAACAAGAGACCTTAATTTGATATTATTTATTTTATTGTTTCAATATCTTTTCTACCTTAATCAGGTTGCCGCCTTTATCAGTAACACGTAGCAGGTAAAGACCTTGAGCCAGATTATAAACATCGATGGCTTTGGCCTCAGCCGCATACAGCAGGTTGCGGCCTTCAATGCTGCAAAGGGTTACGTTTACATTTATAGGACTGTTAATGTATACGATATCGTTTGCCGGATTAGGGAAGATGTGGATAAGCTGTTCTATACTATTCAGATCATCTATGGACACATTGGTAACGGCATATACATCGGAAACACCTTCACAACCGTTTTCATCGGTAACCCGCACCTGGTAATTACCATTTTCGGTTACAATATAGGTAGCATTGGTAGCACCGGGTATATCTGCTCCATTTTTTATCCATTGGTAAGTGGTATACGTTACGGAAACACCCAATTCATATTCGCGGATAGTTACATGGGGTTCTACCTTGTGCAGTGATAATTCGAGTATTATTGTACTATCACAACCCGCGGTGTTAGGCCATATCTGTGTATAAGTGCCGTCGGCGGAATAGATCTCTCCGTTCAAGGTATAGCTTTCTCCACATGCTATTACAGGAAGGTAAGAAGATGAAGTATCGCTACAAGCTAACTTAAGTAGAAATATATCATCGCCACCTGCAGAAGTGAGTGTGCCTTCACTGTCTCCGGGATTAAAATCGCATTTGTCACTATATCTTCCTGTTGTATACACGCTTCCTCTTTTATCTGATATTATGCCTGCACCCATAGTTTCGCTCCAACCATTACTTTCCATACTTCTCACCCAAAGGTAATTACCGTTTGTGTCGTATTTAGCTACAAATCCATTTCCTCCTCCGGAGTTCGTTAATTTAAATATGCCTTGCCCCAGGTCAAAATCAACTTTTCCCCAGAACTGACCAGTAATCTGTACATTGCCAATTCTGTCCAATGATAGTCCCGAAGCAAGGCTGGAGTTCACACCAACGCTATCGCCTACAATACTTTTAGCCCAGACATAGTTACCATTCGTGTCATATTTAGCTACATAAGCATTCTGACCTCCTACAGCTATAAGGTTCGCGATTCCGGAGCCGGGATCAAAATCTGCTGTTTGGACAAAATCGCCGGCGATATATAGATTACCTGTAAGATTATCCAATGCCAGGCCTCCGATATTCTCAGTGGAAGGACCACCCATACTTATAGCCCATTTGTACAGACCACTGCTATCGTATTTAGCCAAAAAAATATCAACTCTTCTTCCTCCATTGGAGATCAGACTCGACACTCCGGGACCCGGATCAAAATCAACATTATCAGCGAATGTCCCTGCCAGGTATACATGGGTTGCACTATTATCTACCACTACACGGTATCCAATCGACGATGAAGGACCTCCCATACATTTGGTCCATTTATAATTGCCCTCCTTATCATACTTAGTCAGAAATATGGAGGATCGATAGTCTCCACCTATACTCATTAGCGTATCCTTTCCTGGTCCCGGGTCAAAATCTACTTTTCCCTGAAAACTTCCGGTAACATATAGATTTCCCAGTTGATCAAATGTCAGGCTTCTCCCCTCATCAAAAAATCCCCCTCCCCAACACCTTGCCCATTGGTATTTGCCATTGCTATCATATTTAGCTACAAATACATCATACAACCCTGCACTTGTTTGTGTATCCACTCCTGTGCCAGGATCAAAATCTATTGTTCCCTGGAAATAACCAGTTATATATACATTCCCCCAACTATCTAAAGTAACTGCATTGGCCCAACTTCGATCATCTCCTCCTAAGCTTATTGCCCATATGTACTTGCCGTTTTCATCATACTTAGCTAAAAATGCAGTGTATTCATCATTCGCAGCGTATTTGCTATTCGCAGCTAACATAACGGTATCCGGCCCCGGATCAAGATCTGCAATTCCTTGGAAGATACCGGTCACATATACATTGCCCGATTGATCAACAGTTACATCAAAGCCGTTGTCACCACTCATTTCACCACCCATTCTTTTCGCCCATTCAAAATTCTGTGCATTAGCCCCAAGTCCACACCCTGATAAAAACAAGCATACAACAAAGGCTTTAATACCAAATATAGTGGCAGAACATAACCGCTCCACAATTTTATGTTTTTCTATAACCAAGTCTATTTTTCCCATTTTTCTGTTTTTATAATTGATTAAATAAATTGAGACTTCAATAGAGTTGACACGCTCTATATATGTTGAATTTTATTATTGATAAACTAGTGTAGTAACGATTGCCGATAATAATCATTTATGGATAGTTATCTTTTTTCCTGGTTATAGTCGGCTTATACTATAGCAAAGGTATTTTTCATGATCCGTACCGCAAATGGTATAAGTTGCAATTTTTAAGATGGTGGAAACGCCACTTTTCAGTATAAGGATAAAGATAGCTGGCAATAATCTGTTACTTTGCATATTAACCTTAACTAACAGTTCTGTACTTATGATAACACTGCAATACGTCTGGTGCAAATGGCTGGCTTTTGGATGTATTTTGTTGATATTGTATTCCTGTAATCATACTGATGAATATACAGTACCCACGGTTTCATCAAAGGACAGTACAGAAGTGTTTCGACTAAAAAGTCTGGCCGATAGCTTATCGCAGAGCCGGCCCGACAGCGCTTTTTATTTATATCAGCACTCGCTCAACTTGAGCAGGAGTATTCACTTTGAGCGGGGTATAGTACAAAACCTGATCAGGCTGGGTGTCTTATCAACTGACAAGGGCAATTATGGCGAAGCGCTTTCCTATATTAATGAGGGCTTGCAATATGTACGCTCTGGCAAAGAAACGGATAGTAGCATCCTGGAAGTACTATATAACGGTTTGGCAGCTATTTACCTGTATACGGGTCATTATGATGAAGCTGCACAATACAGCTATAAAGCCAATATAATCGCTACCAATCAAAAGAGATTTAATGCCATTGCACGGAACGTAAATAATCTCGGTTCTGTTTTGTCAGGTATGGGAGAAATGGAGAAAGCGCTTGATTATATTGAAAGGGGGAAGGAGGTGGCTTATAAACATAAAGTTGCCAGAGATAACCTGTCTTACCTTTACCTGAATGAGGCCAGTATACTGTATGAGCTGAAGAACTATGACTACGCACTATCCAAGTGTCAGAGCGGCCTGCAGGTAGCCACTGAATTTCGGCAGGTAAGTGTGCAGTATGATGCCATTTATCTGAGTGGCAGGATTTATGAAGATAAAGGCAACTTATCCAAAGCATACGAATGTTACCTGAAGGTTTTACACATGGACCTGGATTATCCTGCGGGTAAAATGCGTGCAGCGATGTCTATGGGTGCACTGCAAATCAAGATGGGCGCTTATCCGCTGGCAAAGGAATATCTTATTATGGCTTTGCGAACAGCAAGGGAATTAAATGCCAGAAGAGAACTTGTCGATATTTATAAATACCTGGTGCAATACTATCGCAAAGCAGGCGACTACGACCAGGCTTTTGCCCACCAGGAGCAGGCTACTGCATTAAAAGACAGTATGCTCAATTTAGAAAAGATCAATGCCGTCAACCTTATGGAGGTAAAATACAATATAGCCCAAAAAGATAGAGAAATTGCAGAGAATAAACTGATGATCACCAGCCAGAAGGCTAAAATTGTCAGAAATAATATTTTGGTGTGGGGAATTTTGCTTATTGCATCGGCTATCATTATCCTGTTTCGTATCAATTATCGCAACAGGCAGCGCTCGGAAGAACAGAGAAAGAAAATAGCTGTCTGGCAGGCTTTATCTGAAGGAGAAGAAAAGGAGCGTACCCGTATTGCACGGGAATTGCATGATGGTATCGGTGGCCTTATGAGCACATTGAGAATGCAGCTTGGTATCCTGGCTAAAAGAATGCCGGGTGTCGCCACAATTGATATTTACCATGAATCAAGAAACCTTCTGGATAATATCATTGCGGAAATCCGTAAGACTGCCCATAACCTGATGCCCGAATTAATCTTACGCCACGGGCTGGTAGAGGCCATACGTATCTTTTGTAATAATGTGCGGGATGATGAAGACCTTAAAATGGACTTCCAGTATTATGGCTATATCGGCAACCTGAATCCGGGCTTTCAACTTGCTGCTTACCGGATCATACAGGAATTGCTGCAAAACGTACTGAAGCATGCCTGTGCTGGTAAGGTTTTGGTGCAACTCAGCAGGCATAACGATGTGTTGGATATAACCGTTGAAGATAACGGCAAAGGCTTTAACCCTGCGGAGGAAAGAAATGGTATGGGCCTGAACAGCATTGAAAGAAGAGTAAAAGAACTGGACGGTAATATGCATATTCAGTCCACTTTAGGAAAAGGTACTAACATTTATATAGAATTCAATCTAAGCGGGGAGCAGCTTTCCGGTAAGGAACAAAATTCAGGAAAGCCCCCCAGACAAATAAATTAAAGAAGGCCATATGAAAATAAAAGTGACCACATTAGACGACCATCCTGTAGTGCTTAACGGGATTAAAAACATGCTGATGGAATATGAGCAGGTAGCACTGCTGGATACCTGCACTAATGAAAATGAACTTATGGAAGCTTTGCTAAACAGGCAACCGGATGTCTTACTATTGGATGTACAAATGCAGGGCAAGCAGGGCGATGAGCTGGCAACGCTTATTTCCCGGAAATATCCGGAGATATCTATACTGGTGCTTTCTAATCTGAACCAGGCTTTTCATGTGAGGAATATGTTTATGAGCGGAGCTAAGGGGTATATTTTAAAAACAGCCGACCCGGATGGCATTATGCAGGCCATAGAGGCTGTATATAATGGGGAGCAATATTTAGATCCTGCATTAAGGAACAGTATGCTCAGCGATCTGCTTATGGACACAAGAGCGAAGGAACATGCTATACCTGATTTAACCATGAGGGAAAAAGAAATACTTAAATTAATTGCAGAAGAAATGACCAGTAAGGAAATTGCCCAAAAGCTGTTTATCAGCCTTAGCGCTGTAGAAAACCATCGCCTGAATATGCTTTTCAAATTGAATGTAAAAAATTCGATAGGGCTTGTCAGGAAAGCTATTCAGTTGGGAATGATACAGACTTAACTTTAATATCATTAACTTCATAAATTGTCTGAAAATCTCCCAAACCTCATTTTGACAAACCATTGCCCCGTTACAATCAAAAGGAGATGACATCCAAATGATGTACTCATATGGTGCGGGTCGGTGGCTACAATTGTTCCCGCCATTTAATCTGTTGAACTAAGAAATGTGAAAGTTTGCTTAAACGAGAACACAGAGCCATCTCGTGTTGTTAACCATTAAATAACCAAGCTATTTAGTTTATGATTAAGCATCCTTTCAAATTAGCCTTAATATGGGCTTTCTCTGTTTTAGCTTTAGTGGCTTGTAAGAAAGATAAAGACAATACACCTGATGATAAAAATAGCAATCTATTGGTCGGCACCTGGAAAGTGGTCAGTGGCGCAACAGACAATAACAATAACGGCCAGCGTGATGCTGACGAAAGCCAAACCATTCCTCCGGGTATGACCATCACTTTAACCTTAAATAAAGATGGAACAGGAAGTACTTATGAGTCTGATGAAAATGATACAGAAGTGTTTACGTGGGAATCAAGAAATAACAATCAAACATTGGTGCTCCAATATTCCCCCTCGGAAGAATATCTTATAAAAATTGTAACGCTCACCCAAACAGATCTGACACTGGAAGTTGTAGATGAAGATGATAACCCGCGAATCACCTGGTATGATTACAAAAAACAATAAGCCCATCACTTTTTTGTTGTCAGAAACACGGGCATAACTAACTGCTTGAAGAGAATACTATAAACCAAAATTTATTCTTCACTAAAATGTTTAGTTTATGAAATCTTACAATCAAATTGTATGTGGTGTCTGTTTGGTATTATTGAGTGTTAGTTGCACTCCGATCTATTACAAGCCCAACACGCAAAATGTTCCTTTATTCAGTGAACAGGGTGAAATAAGGGCAAGTTTGTTAGGTAATGCCAACCAGGCCGAGGTGCAGGGCGCCTACGCTGTAAGCAACCATATTGGCTTGCTGGTCAACGGCGGCTTATTCTTTCCGGAAAGCAATGATAATGGCGATGGAGGTTTTGGTAAGTTTGCAGAATTAGGCGCCGGCTATTTCCACCCGTTGGGTAATGGTTTTGTTTTTGAAACCTATGGATTAGCGGGGATTGGAGATGTCAGGAATCATTTTCCTGGTACGGTATCTCAATATCCAGGTACTACCGGGAAGGTCAATGCAACCTTGTACCGGTTCGGCATACAACCGGCTATAGGTTATAAAACCAAATATTTTTCGGCTGCGGTTTCATCCAGGTTGGTTAATCTTTTATATGGTAATATAGATGGCGATCTTACTTTTGGCGGTGTCAACCAGGCAGGTTATCTGAAAGAAAACAATTCACATATTTTAATTGAACCGGCGCTTACAGCAAGGGGTGGTATAGACTGGCTGCAGGTTCAGCTGCAGGTCGTTACCGGCGTAAACCTGACAAATGACAATTTTCAGCAGGATCATTCTACGGTTACCCTGGGCGTTATATTTAATTTGAACTCCGGGCAGACCGCTTCCCGGGCGAAAGATTAGAACAGATAACTGCCAGGCCAAATGCTTATTTCAGCAGGATGATCTTTTGAATTATCGTCTGACGTTACGCAAAATTATCCCCATTAAACTTGCCGGATGAAGCTAAGAAAATCTGAGGTATCAGATTTATA
>JBEBVI010000123.1:0-10525 GCA_040392805.1 Taibaiella helva | reverse complement strand
CCTTATGCCAAAAGGATAAAAGGTATATATACTATGTGGGAACGTGTGGCGCAGTCTGTTCAGGAAACATTGAAGTCCGGTCTGTTCCCGATCATACTGTCTGGAGATCATAGTACTGCGGGCGGTACCATTTCGGGTATAAAGATGGCGAAGCCCAAAAGCAGGCTGGGCGTGATATGGATTGATGCGCATGCCGATATTCATACGCCGTACACTACCCCTTCGGGTAACATGCATGGTATGCCACTATCCGCTTCAATTGCCGAAGACAATAAAGAGAATATGACCCATAAAGTGGATCAGGTGACGGTAGAGTGGTGGGATAAGCTGAAACAGATTGGGAAAGTTACCCCTAAGATATTACCCCAGGATATAGTGTATATAGCCCTTAGGGACTATGAGAAAGAAGAGGAGGCTCTGTTGAAAAAACATAACATAAAGGTGATCCCCGTGCAGGAGGTGCGCAAAAAAGGAGTTGAAAATATAGTAAGGCAAACCCTGCTCCATTTAAGCAGTTGCGAGGATATTTATGTTTCGTTTGATGTAGACAGCCTGGACAGCTCCATATCAAGAGGTACCGGTACTCCTGTAAGTAATGGTCTGAAAGAAAAAGAAGCAGAAGATATCCTGGCTACCCTAATGCAGAATCATAAGATATGCTGCTTTGAAATTACAGAAGTGAACCCCACCCTCGATAAGGAGAACCTGATGGCAGAAATAGCATTCAATATATTGCAGCGTAGTGTTAACCTGCTTTTACTGAATTAAAAAGATACCCTTCGTGCAGAGAAAAGTGGGAAGCCATTGTTGAATAAGTGTAAAAGGAAAAGAAAGACAGATGAAAGCCTTTAATGTTCCTGTTCATTACAGGAGTCCGTTGATTACATCGATTAAAAACAGAAGGAAAAAAGAGGACAAGCTGAAACGCGACTTTGCGCCAACTACTTTAACCATTGGTGACCTGGAAATCAACCTGGCACGTCATTTTGGGTTTTGCTATGGCGTGGAGAATGCCATAGAGATCGCTTTTAACGCGGTGACGGAGAATCCCGGCAAGCGTATATTCCTGCTAAGCGAAATGATACATAATCCTCAGGTCAACGCCGATCTGAGAGAAGAAGGGGTAAAGTTTATAATGGATACTTATGGCAATCATATTATTGATTGGGATGAGCTTCATGAAGACGATATAGTCATTATTCCCGCATTCGGTACAACCCTGGAAATTGAAGAGATACTAAAAAGAAAGAGTATAGAACCTACCTTGTATAATACCACCTGCCCTTTTGTAGAGAAGGTATGGAACCGTAGTGAAAAGATAGGAAAGGAGGGTTATACTATAGTAGTGCACGGCAAGCCGAAGCATGAAGAAACCCGTGCTACTTTTTCGCACAGCAAGGCACATACGCCTACTGTTGTAATAAAAGACATGTCGGAAGCAGAGCGGCTGGCTGCATATATAACGGGTGAGGAGCCTGCGGAAAATTTCTATAAAGAATTTGAAGGGCAATATTCTGAGGGGTTTGACGTACATAAGCATTTGCAGAAAATGGGGGTGGTCAATCAAACCACTATGCTGGCCAGTGATACACAGGGTATTGCCGATTACCTCAAGCAGCGCATCAGCCGGCACTACGGGCTGGATGAGCACAATATCAGAGAGCGCTTTGCGGATACGAGAGATACGCTCTGTTACGCCACCAACGATAATCAGACGGCAGTAAGTAGTATGCTGAACCAGCCTGCCGATCTTGCACTTGTGATAGGAGGATATAACAGTAGCAATACTTCTCACCTTGTGGAATTATGTGAAAATGCATTACCCACTTTTTTTATTAACCACGAAGATTGCCTTATAGACCGGCATAACATACGTCATTATGATCTTCATCTGAAGCAGGAGCGTATTACCACTTCTTTCCTGCCTCAGCACGTTCCTGTAAAAGTATTGATCACTTCAGGCGCCAGTTGCCCTGATGCATTGGTAGAAAGGGTGGTACATAGATTAAGCAATCTTACCGGTAACCAGGCAGCGCTGGAGGCTTTACTGGAAGAGGTTAACCTTCCGGAGCATTGATCTTCTGGTGTAAGAAATGATATTTCCAGTAAGTATATCGTGCATTGATCCATGCTATTTTGAATCCTGCAATACCGTCAAGAAAACCTAACTGAAATAGGTATTCTTTAATGAAAGTGAATAAAGGTGAAAGCCATCTCTTATACAGAGGTGATTTTTTACCACGGATAAAATATTTCCCGGCCGACAACAGGGCATAATGCCTGTTTTTTTTTGTAAATGTAGCAGCATTATCCGCTGTGTAATGATATAGTTTTCCTCTAAGCCGGATTAACCTGTCAGATGTATAAGGTCCGAGCTGTTCATGAACAGGATCCTGTCCCCATTGCACTTTCCTTTTGTTATATAAGCGTATCACCGTGTCCCGCCCCCAGGCTCCGTGCTGCATAGGACGTCCTTCAAAGAAAGATAATCTGCTAAAAGCATATACATTACGTCCATCGGCATCCTGTATATTTATCCTGCCGATCTCTTCGAATAGCAGTGTGTCAGGCCGTTCATCTGCGTCCAGAGAGCAGATCCAGTCATTGGAAGCTTTTTCAGCCAGTTTGTTTTTGGTCATGCTGTAACCTTCCCATTCCTGTTGTATCAGACGTGCGGGCTTATACCCCTCCATACAGTCGGGGCTGAGGTCTGCCGTACCGTTATAGCCTATTAATATTTCCCTGAAATGAGCTGAGCAGGCGGCTACCGTTTGCTTCAGTCTTTCATCCAGGTTGTCGGTTATGATACAAAGGCTGATATTGTTGTTCACTGATGATTAGATATGATCTTTCGGGTAATCAAATGAGCTGTGTTTGTATTGTACATATACAGTGCTTAAGATAGTTTCTTCTTTTGCAGAACGGCTACGGTAAGCCGGCTGATGCAAATAAGGTTTTTAGATTCATCCGTTATCCTGATGTCCCATACGTGAGAAGTAGCTCCAATATGTAGCGGAGCGGCTTTTGCTGTTATGATGCCGTTACGTTTTGCGCGTATATGATTGCAGTTTATTTCCATCCCTACACATATCTGTTGTTCCTGGTCGATGCACAACCAGCTGGCCATACTGCCTATAGTTTCCGCAAGTGCAGCAGAGGCGCCTCCATGTAACAGGCCGTAAGGTTGATGCACCTTTGTGTCTACCGGCATTTGCATTTCCAGGTAGTCATTGCCTATAGATGTGAACTGCATGTGCAGGGTTTCTGCAAGTGTATTTTTACTAAAGGCATTGAGCTTTTCCAGGTTCATTTCTGTTTGTTTCCATATACTCATCATGTACTTGTTTATGTTCCTGCCAGGATAAAAAGTATGCAAAAAAATAAAAAGAAGCATACAGTTTTGCTCACCGCTTCTTCATTAAGCAATGGGCTAAATTACGAAAGATATTATTATTCTTCATCCCTTCCCGGGATAATGAACAATGCCAACTCTGCCCTTACAAAAATTCTGGCGGAGCTGGTATTAAGTAAAAATAAAAAGTACAGTACATCTTTTCACTTAGTATTATTGATAAAATAACTTCCCACTTGTACTGAGCCCTTCGTCTTAACCAGGGTTAACTGTGAGACGGCAGTCACCTCATAAGGTTAACTTTCCCGAAGTAAGTTGCGTCATGCGATCATAACAAGTTACGAAACGTAGTGGAGTTTCTTTTGTGGAGTAGAGACATTCCTCTGAGTATGGGGGGCAGCTGAGGAACTGTTTCCACTCCGCTATTGCTGTAGGATATGGCGCCAAAGAATGTACTCCGGATACGAAAAAGTATCTAATTCAGAGTTTTTGGATCAGGAAGTTATTTTTGATACTGTTGGGTACTTTATTCTGACATAGTTACTTACATCCTCAACTTACTTATGGACAAATAAATTTTTTATTTTCTTAACCTTCGGTTTGCATCATTTTTTTCAGAATCCCGTAACTTCGCCAAGTTCATGAGAAAACTTCTGGCCATATTATTTTTATCTATTTTTACCATACAAATGCTCCCTATAGAAGCTATAGGGAAAATATTGTGGAATGGCCAGATGACGGAAGAAGTTCATGAGAACGGTCACTGTCATAAAAAAATGACGGGGGAAGCGGATAAATTATGGTATCTTAATTTTGCTCCGGTTGTTTGCCATGCACCAGTTTTCAACGGCTTTCACGGGATTATCCGCGATGAAGCCCTTATCAAATGTCTGCACTTAGAGGTTCCGATACAGCCTCCCAACTTCGGTTAATATTATAGTCTGCAGGTATGCAGCGTTCTTTAGCGCCGTCGTATTTCCTTAGGATACGATGAAGCATCCTGTATCCAACTGTTTTATTTATCCACTTTTTCAAATTACTGGTTTTATGAAAAAGCAAAGATCTTTTTGGTTGCGGGTATTATCGTATTCCTTATTGCGTTACCCTTATGCCTTGGTATTGCCCAGGCGTCAAATGCCCCGCTATTTTCCGGTATTGTAGCCGGAGTTGTAGGCGGTATAGTGATTGGTTTTTTCAGCCGCTCGCATCTTAGTGTAAGCGGCCCCGCTGCCGGTCTGGTGGCTATTGTCATCGGGGCTATTGCCACGCTCAGTCCTTCTGTGGCGGGTGGAGAGCCGGATACCTTAGCCGGCTTCCGTTTCTTTTTATGTGCTGTTATTATTGCCGGTGTAATACAAATGGTGCTGGGCTTTCTGAAAGCCGGTACCATAGCCAATTATTTTCCTTCGAGTGTTATCGAAGGTATGCTTGCCGGTATCGGTCTGACGATAATAATAAAGCAATTGCCTGATGCCGTGGGCTTTAATGCGCCAGCCGGCGATATTTCCGGCGGGGGAAGCTGGTTTACCAATTTTTTTAATGCTATAGAGCCCGGGGCGGTTTTTATCACCCTTTTAGGTCTGGGCATATTTATATTATGGTCGGGTAAAAGAATGAAGAAAGTGCAGATTATTCCTGCCGGATTGCTTGTTGTGGTGTTAGGCACCTTAGTAAACATGCTGTTCCACTACCTGGCACCTTCATTACATATAGGTGGCGGGCATCTGGTACAGCTGCCGGTGCCCCAAAATGTTGCTGACTTTGCCGGCCAGTTTATGCTCCCGGATTTCAGCGGATTTATGAAGCCTGAAGTATGGCAGTTCGGCATTGTAATAGCCGTGGTTGCTTCTATTGAAACACTATTATGTATAGAGGCCACAGATAAGCTTGACCCGCAGAAGCGTTATACATCCGGCGATTCCGAATTGAAGGCACAGGGAATCGGAAATATGATCAGCGGCTTTATTGGTGGTCTGCCTATTACTTCCGTAATTGTCCGTTCATCTGCTAATATTAATGCCGGCGCTAAGACCAAGCTGTCGGCTATTACGCACGGTGTCCTGCTTTTAGTATGCGTCGCTACTATACCTATAATCCTTAACCTTATACCTAAGGCAGCATTGGCAGCAATATTGATCTATACGGGTTACCGGCTTTGCCGTCCTGCTGTATTCAGGCACATGTGGCATGCCGGTCTCAGCCAGTTTATTCCCTTTGCCGTTACCGCGGTAGCTGTAGCTCTGCCTATGGTAGGGTTGCTTAAAGGAGTAGGTATAGGTATGGTGATCAGCATATTTTATATTCTCCGCAATAACCTGAGGGTGCCGTTTTTCTATAAGCGTACGGTATACCAGTCGGGAGAAGTGATCACACTTGACCTGGCTCAGGATGTTTCTTTCCTGAATAAGGCCAGTATTAAAAATACATTGAAACGACTGCCACGCAACAGTACCGTGATTATAGATGCTTCACAGGCTGAGTTTATAGACTATGATGTACTGGAGCTGATCAGGGATTTTCGACAAAACCAGGCTAAGCATAAGAATATAAAAATGTCCCTGCTGGGCTTTAAGAATCTCTATAAGTTACCGGAAGAAGTACTGACGGACCCGGAGACCGTTGAAGAGATGGTGAAACGGAGAGAGCCGCCGATCAAACGTTCTGCAGGCAGATATAAGAAACTGCTCAGGCAATTGCCTGCGTAATAAGTCAAAAGTTTTGCAGCGTATCCGGGTTGAGATTGCGCCAGGGATATGCATTGGAGGCGGAGCTGCTGTGTCATACTGTATTGATCTGAGCATATATAATCAAGTGGAGTATCACAGTAGAATAAAGGAACTTTTGGCTTGCGAAAGATAGCAATCGCAGAAAGTATACATTATCTACAAACCTGAATACAATAACAGGGAAAATTATTTTAATTAACCTCTCAAAAAAATACGGAAAATATGAACAGCGTTTTTCATTATAACGATATAACACCCGAAATAGCTCTGCAATTATTAATTGAAGGTAACGAGCGGTTTGTCCGGGGGCTGAGTATTAACAGGGACCTGATGCAAAAGGTTAAAGAGACAAAAGACATGCAAAAGCCATATGCGGCGATTCTGAGCTGCATGGATTCACGTGCGCCGGCTGAGCTGCTCTTTGACCAGGGAATAGGAGATATATTCAATATACGTATAGCAGGTAATGTAGTATCTCCGTATGTACTGGGCTCACTGGAGTATGCGGTGGCGGTTGCCGGGTCAAAATTGATACTGGTTATGGGACATACGAATTGTGGTGCAGTAAAAGGCGCTTGTGATGGAGTGGAGATGGGGCATCTGACGGGTCTGTTGGGCGAGATAAGGGATGCGGTTGATAAAGAAGCCATATGCAATGGAGGAAAAGGCACCGGTGACGATTGGATAAATAAAGTGTCGCTTCGCAATGTTTATCATTCTATTGACAAGATCCTGGAGCAGAGTGATATTATCAGGAGCTATGTTGAGGATGGAAAGATCCTTATCGTGCCGGCTATGTATAATATTGCTACGGGAATCACAACCTTTTATAGGGGAGAGGATAATGTCGTTGGCGTAAACCTGGATGCACAACCTGTTTTAGAGTCTGTATTACCGGGTAATGGTAAGCATATATTGAATTCATGATATTAAAGAAGATGGATTGACTTTTGGGTTTGTTTTTTGTTTTTAGTTTTGAAAGGTTCTGCAATTCGCTTTGCGGAACTTTTTTTACTTTTATGCTATGTAAATTCAACATTCCGGCAACCGCCGGGGCGGCTCTTTTTTTTATGAGCAAGACGGAAAACGACTGGCAAAGATGACTTATGTCTGGGCCGGAGAACAAAAAATGATTATTGATCATACTGAGGTAGACCCTTCTTTAAAAGGTAAAGGTGTCGGCAAACAGCTGGTAAATGCCGCTGTTGAGAAAGCACGGGCAGGAAATTTTAAAATTGTACCGCTTTGTCCTTTTGCAAAAGCTGTGCTTGAAAAAAGTGAGGAATACGCAGACGTTATTCAATCATGAATTACGAATCAATTATGAAATTTCAATGGTTTTCTGAAACGGGAATCATTGGAAAGTTAATTGCCTGTTTTACAGTTAAGGGACTTGCTAAATAACTGTATTTTGTTTCGGCAGAATGCCGTTCAGGCAGCTTCTTTTATCCCCTTTATCTGACAGCAATGAAAATATCTACTTCAGCCTGTTCGGGATTTTTTGCTTTTTCGCCGTATACCTCAAAATCTGCGATATATGTACGGTCGATATCCGAATTCCATATTTTCTGCCATTCGTTGAAGACAGCATCTTCGTGGATATTTCCCTGTGCGGTATATTTCCGGTACCTGGCCTTTTCAATGATCAGCCCGGTCATACCTTCGGGTATATTGTCCAGCCCCTTTACGCTGCAGCCCAGGAGGGTAGTATAGGGGCGGGTGTAGTCTTTTTCATATGCTGTGTATACGCAGTAGATATTGTCATCCGTTTTGCCGGGAATACGCCCGGCTACCTCTTCGCTCATAAAACGATTCCAGAGTGCGCCGATATCCTGTGCCGCCTGCCCGTTTTCATTGGTGGTTCTTACCGTGATCCCGATAAGGTAAAATGATTCGATGATCTCGTAGCTCATAGTCTTCGTATTTTAAATCGTTATATTGCAAACTTAAGAAGCGCTGGTGATAATTTATGACAAGGCTGGAAGAAATATTTTTTACTCCGGATATTATATCCTGTTTATGTATTAAACGATCTGATTATTTCCCGTAACGAAACAAAGAAGGGCAACGATGCAGGGATCCTGATTAGTATGAAAACAGTATTATACTGTACACCATCCTGGTGTTACTATACTCCCTTTGAGCGATCTGATTCATAGCACAGGCTCATTGATTAAATGGCTGCGGTGCACGCCTTATTGTATGATCCCATATTCTCTCGCCTTATTAATGGCAATGACGATATTGCCGGTCTCAAATTTTTGCAATAATGTAGCGCGGTGTGTTTTAACCGTCAGGGGACTGATGAACAACTCTTCTGCAATCTGAGCCGATTTCTTTCCTGAAGCCAGCAGCTGCAGAATTTGTTTTTCTCTTTTTGTTAGCTCCGGTATGGCTGGTGGTTCATAAATATCCTCTAAGCTGATAACGGATGCAACTTCTTTACTTAGCGCTACTACCCCTTTCCATGCCAGGTGGATACAGTCCAGAATATCCTTAGCCCCGGCTGTTTTGAGCAGATAGCCATTGGCGCCACTCTGAAGCATTTGTCCGATGATGCTGCGCTCACTCAGGTTACTGATCGCCAGCACAATAGTGCCGGGTCTCTTCTTTTTAAGCTCCCGGCATATATGGATCCCGTTACCATCAGGTAAGGTGATGTCCAGAAGGACGATGTCTATTTCATTGTTATGAGCAAATTCCATAAAGCTTTGTGCTGTGGTGAACTGCCCTTTCAGGAATAAACGCTCATCAGCATTCACTACATTTTTAAACCCTTCGATTACCAGCGGATGATCGTCTACTATAACCACGCTGATCAGTTCTCTATTGTCCGACATGTAATTCAATATTTATAATAGTTCCTTCCGGTGTGGATTCCATATTCATATCGCCATTAAGGAAGTCAACCCGGCTCCGGATATTTTTCAGGCCGCTGCCGGGCTTTTCCTGTGGAAGCAACGGGAACCCATTACCATTATCTTCAACAGTGATGAAAAATATATCCTCTTCCTGGCTGCAGTGCACCATTATCCGGGAGGCTTCCGCATGCTTTAATGCATTATGAAGAAGCTCCTGGATGATCCGGTAAATGACCAGTTGAATGCGGGGCGAAAAATCTTCGCGGATATTAAAAGCATTAAAGGTGACTTTCAGAGAAGGCAGGGACACTTCGTCACACAGATCTTTAAGGGCAACCTGTAACCCGGATCTTACAAGCGATTCCGGCATCATATTCCGGGCAATGCGGCGAAGCTCATCTACCGAATTGCCTAAGCGCGTGATTGTTTCTTCCAGATCCTTCTTTCTGATGTTTTCCTTATGCTCTGCCATTTGTGATAAGTTGAGCTTTATGCCGGCCAGCATACCTCCAAGGCCATCATGCAGATCTCTGGCTACCCGGCTTCGTTCCCGCTCTTCACCCTCAAGCAGCGCCTGTCCTACTTCAATACGTTGTCTTTGCCTGATCGACTGTATCTGCTGTGCAGTCCTCAGCTTTTTGTTCCGGTACCAGAACAGGCCGATCATCAGCAGGAACAGCAGAACTATGATAAATATCCATATAATGTATTGCTGCTTTTTTGCCTTTTCCCGGGCAACCAGAAGCTCTTTCTCTTTCTGAACATAGTTGTATCTTGCTTCGAGATCGGCGATCTGGGTTTTTGTCTGCTCACCGTAAAACTCTTCGGAAATTTCTGCATGTTTAACCATCCAGTTATAAGCGGACAGATAATTGCCTAACCGGTATTCCAATCCGGCCAGATCGAGAAGCAACTGCTTCTTATCTGTCATCAGCTCGACGTAGCCCTCATTGTACATTTTCAACAGGATGGCTTTTGAAGTATCCCATTGTTTCTGAATATCAAAAAGACGTGCTTTCTGATACAGCAACTGACGTATGTCGTAGCGGCTTTTCAGCTTTTCGGCAATGGCAAGTCCTTTATCCAAAGCTCTGCCGGCTTCCTTCCACATCTGCCGATGGATAAAATACATACTTTCCACGGTATAGTAATAAGGTGCGTACATCGACTCCGGCGCATGCTCTAAGATCAGCGAAGCCCGTACCAGGTTTTGCTTTGCGCGCGCTATATCTTCCTGCAACAGATAGATTTTGGCAAGATTGGTATAGTTGTCTATCAGCCTCAGATCTTTAGGGGCGAGTCTTTCAAACAGGGCTATGGAGCGCTCCAGGTAATGGATGGCTTTATCGTATTGCTCATAGTTCAGGAAGGGTAGCGCTATATTGGCATACCCGTCTGCCATTCGGAGGCTGTCTCCACCTTTGGCAGCCAGTGGAATGGCTTTATGCAGGAAGAGGTCTATATATTTCTTATTATCACCCCGGAGCTGTGCCAGTACGCCTTTGTTTGCCCAGGACCTGCTTTGATAGAGCCAGGACTCCTGGGTGGGAACAAGTGTGAGATAAAGGATAGCCGTATCGAAAGCG
>JBEBVI010000122.1:0-10589 GCA_040392805.1 Taibaiella helva | reverse complement strand
AATCAAATGATTAGGAGATTCCTCCATTCCGCTCCGCTCCAGTCGGAATGACGACAATGGGCTTTTTAGACAGCCTCTTTTTATTGTAAGAATTGTGACGCGAATAAGTGATTTCCAGCATTCATCAGTCAAAGCTATTTTACCTCATACCCATATTCACTAAGAATTTCTGCTTTTGTCTTTTCCAATATTTTTACCTCCATCTTAATATTCTCGAAAGGACGGTCTTTGATGTCTTTCGGCTGTACGGCAATAGAATCGGCTGTTTCTATTCCCTTCATAATATATCCGAATACCGTATAGTTATTGTCCAGATAATTATTGTTCACTACATTTATGAAGAACTGAGAACCACTTGATTTTCTTTCAGGGTTAAACTCATCCCCTGTACGTGCGGTAGCAACCGCTCCCCTCACATTTTTCAAACTCTCTACAAATTCTGCAGGAATATCGTAGCCAGGTCCACCTGTACCATCATTATTCGGATTGTCATCCTTACTGTTAGGATCGCCACCTTGTATCATGAATTTAGGAATGATCCGATGAAAAGTAGTGCCATTATAAAACCCTTCAGAGGCCAGTTTCAGATAATTCTCCCGGTGCAAGGGTGTCTCTTTATAGAGCCACATATACATGGAACCGAAATTCGTTTTTATCTCGATGATCTGTTCTGTAGAATCTTTAACCTGCGGCGGGTCATTCGGCTCCGGAGTATTCTTGTCTTTTTTACAGGCTTGTACCAACAGGATCATACACAAAATAGAAAGAGAAAGAATCTGTTTTTTATTCATCTTATTTATTTTTAGTGAGAATTATAGTCTGGACTTGGGTATATAGACCTGTATGTAGGGATATATCTTATAAAATGGGCGAAACAAGCTGACAGGAAGTCCAAAAAAATGAGTAGAGAAGAAGGTATAAAGTGAATCGGGTAAATTATGTTGGTCTTTCGATTGTGATCAACGTCTTCGTTTGGATAACTTCACTTTACTTTCATTTCCGGCAAGCAGGCGACTGATGTTTTTATGATGTGTAAGCACTACCATGCATGCCGTAGCAATGGCAAAGATTTTATAAGACATTTCAGGCGCCTGGTCTTTAAAAATAAAAAGAATAAGAACAGGAAACGCAACACTTGCTGCCATAGAGCTTAGCGAAACATAGCGCGTCAGGAAAAGCATGAGTAAGAACACGGCAACCAGGCTTACTGCTACTATCGGGTGGATACCCAGTATCATGCCAAAAAGGGTAGCTATACCTTTTCCTCCGCGAAAATCGGCGAATATGGGAAATATATGCCCTATGACTGCGGCTAATCCTAAACCTACCTGCAGGTTGGTCAGCTGTTCGGACCCGATGGCATATACCGAAAGATAAGAAAGCTTGACCGCTAAAAAGCCTTTCAGCATATCGACGATCATTACACCTATTCCGGCCTTTTTGCCCAGCACCCTGAACGTATTTGTTGCCCCTGCATTCCCACTTCCATGCTCCCGTATGTCTAACCCGTATATTTTCTTACTTACCCAAACCGCTGTTGGAATTGATCCAACGAAATATGCAAATATGAGGAGGAATATAATATTCATTTATAAACTTAACCTTTGGTTGAGGGCGACAAATGTAAGTAACATTTTTAGGAAATGCTAATAATGTTAAAAAATTAGATATTTGAAAAAGCAGGACTATACACAAAATAAATTATTTTTAATTGTCTGTGTGATTAACATTATTGTTGAAAAGATCTTTGGCTTAATGTAATGCTCTTCAGGATATTCTCTTTTGGAGACAGAATCTAAAAAGGTAGTTTATTTTTCGCAAGAGAAGGGTTCACGCAGAGGGGACAAAGAAGACAAGATTAACATATTAACTATTTTAAAATTAAATTTTTATATTATTTATTTATTTTTATTCGTCGCATTCTTTATATGAAATACACTCTTGGAACACCCTCCCATGTTGACCTCTCAAGAGGTAAATATAGGAATGCTGATGCTTACTGAAGTACCTGTGGCAGCGCCGGTTTGGTTCTTCATATCCGTATATTCAATAGTAAACTGTTTATGCATGGCCTTCCCCATAAGATTCAGGCGTTTTTTCATGGTCGCTATGGAAAAGCTGTCATGGTCGAAACGGGTTGTTTTGTTAATTTCAGTAGCTTTTGCCCTGCCTACTCCATTATCTGTGACGGTGCAGACCAGGTATTCATTTTCCGGTGTGGCCGTAAATGTAATTGTTAAAATGCGTTCACCCTCTTTATGCAGCAAACCGTGCTTTACACTGTTCTCCGCAAAAGGCTGGATGATCATGGGAGGAATTTGAATATATCCTTCATCAATCTCATCATCTACTATAATATGGTAGTTAAAATTATCCCCGAAACGCATTTTTTCCAGGGTCAGGTATTTTTTCAGGATATCTATTTCCGTAGCCAGCAGTATGAATTTTTTACCTGATACGGTCAGCACTAACCGTGTCAGTATAGCGAAGTTACCCAATTGCTCATTGGCTGCATTCCTGTCACCGCGCATAAACATTTCCTGTATCGTATTTAAGCTATTGGAAATAAAGTGCGGATTCATCTGGCTTTTCAGCGCTTTCAACTCACTCTCATTGGCAACGTTCTCATATTCCAACCGTTCGCCTTCGTGTTTCAGCCGCTCAATAATAAGCCGGTTGGCCTCTCTTTTACTTTTTATGCGCATGCTGATAAATATGTAGCTTACGCCCGTAATAAGGATCAGCATGCCGGAGATGAACCAGAGCTGTTGCCACCAGGGCTTATTAATAGTAAAGGAAAAAATGACCGCCTGTTCTGCCGCCAGGCCGGTTGCCGTATGAGCAATGGCTTCAAAAGTATATTGACCCGGCATTACATACGGAAACAATATTTCATTCTGACCCGGCGGGCTCTGTTTCCAGTTGGTATCCGTTCCGTTGCCTGTTAACCTGTAACTAAAATATACACCGTTAGGGTCAAAGTAATACAGGCTGGCCAGGTTAAACAGAAGGCTGTTCTTTTTATAAGATAAGCTGGCTCTGTTTCGGATCGTGTCCGTACTGTTCACTACTACATATTGCAAATAATTAAGAGGTGGGATTTTCTTCCGGTCTTCAAAAAACGGTACTTTGTAGATACCTTGTGTGAGGGAAAAATATATATGACCATTGAGCTCAAGCAGGTCATATACCGCCCCGCCTTCTATGGGAGGATAAGTAACGGTATTGATAAAGGCTTTTTGTTCCACATCATAAAGCTGTATATCCTTCACACCTAATATCCATAAATGAGTACCAAACAGTTTTAATTTCAATATCGGGCCCGCACATAATCCGTTTTTACGATGGAGCCGATGAATGAAGCGCCCGTTTTTTAAAACCAGTATACCATTATTCAGGGTGGCTATATAGATTTCATCCTGATATCTCCTGATATCATAGGCATAAACAGGCGCATGTTCAAATGATACACTCCTTACCGTGTTTGCCGAGTAAGCATATAAACCATTGCTAAACCCGGCATACAATATACTTTGTGCCGGATCATAACCAATTCCACGTACCCTTCTTTTATTGTCTGAGTTCTCAAACAGCTTATAAGTCGTATTATATTTGAAGTGCGTAGCAATAATTTCCGGAAGAGAGGGGATATGATGATCCAGCGATACCTGGTATTGTGCTATAGCAGTCATACCCTTATTTGTAGCCATCACACACATTTTATCGCCTATCACAGTTGCAGCGGATATATAATCAGTAGAAAAGATACGGTTGACGACCTGGAAGTTTTTATCCAGTGTGATTATATAAGGTGTGCCATAGATGTATAAATGATCTCCGGACACCAACATCCCGCTCACAGACTTTTGATTTAATACTAATGTCCTGACGGTATCCGGTTGCATCAAAGAAGCCGTATCTGTTATCCGTACCTGCCCTGTGGTTGTTCCGGTAATGACTTTATCACCCCATGTTGTAAGCGCGCTGATGTATTCGGTTGCTTTATTGGCAGGTTGAAACTCCCAGGCTGGTGTTCTTTTCTTGAGCAGCAGTCCATATACTAATGAAGATGCCCAGATGTTACCTTCCCTGTCTTTAATGTAATCTGTTAAAGACAATCCTGTAATCTTATGGGTATCATTCAGCAGGATGCTTTGTTTGGGCGTATGTATCCATACCTGGTCTTTATTCACTGAAGGGATAGCATAAATAATGCTCCTGTCTAATTTGAAGGTTCGTACTTTAACCAGGCGATTACCCTGTATATTAAAATAGGTAAGACTGTCGTTTAGGTGGTTCTTTAATAAAATATAGCGGTCATTTACATAAACAACACTATTATAATTTTCTTTATGCACATTGAAATGCGTAAACACGCCTTTATCATACCTCAGCAAGTGGTATTGATTATTTCTGCGCAGGAGAAAATATAGCTTGGTTCCATAAGCATACATACTTTCGGATATTGTACCAAGAGGTATGTTACCCGGAGTGTTCCTGATAATCCGGCTTTTTTTGGTGGTCAGATCATGAATAAATATTCCCTCCCGGCACCGGGCCAGCAGTTCATTTCCCACAATTACGAAATCGGATAAATCGAACTGGGGATCGTATCCTTCTATTAACTTCATTATACCATCTTCAATATAGAATATTTGTCCATTAAAATTCCTGCACCAGATCCGGCCAAAAGAGTCTTCCGAAAGATTGCTTATGGAAAGGGCGGACTGCCGGTTGCTGTAATAAGAAGTGAAAGACCTGCCGTCATAACGGGAGATACCCATATCATGGCCGATCCATATGAATCCCTTTTTATCCAGCAGCAAATTGTATACCCTGTCTGAGGGAGCCTGAGGTATCTGTTGAAAGCCGTAGTCGGCCGGTGACTGTGCTGTGGCAACAGATACCAGGAAGAGGATGCCGGGAAAAAGATATTTCAGCAGACGCATATATTGAGGAAGGGAAAAATAAAGATGGTAAATATAAAAAACCTATACTGATTCTGCAATCCGGAAACTATGCTATGCGAAACTTCAAGTTTCGTAGCCCTATTATATCGTTTCCGGCGATTGTCATAAAAATATATTCTATGCTGGTAAATAAAATATAGTTTTTAGCCCGTCCGATTTTGGGGAAATGAATAGACGAATTTATAGACCGGCCAGGATGGTACTGCCAAAGGCAATATAATACCGAATTCGAAGCTTAAAGTTTCGAACAGTACTATTTTGATCAACACATTTTTCCCCTCATTTTGACCTTTGGCCTTTTACTTGAATTTATGCCCTACCAATACATTGCTGATCAATTCTTCAAAAGCATGTTTACGTTCCCTCGCCACGGGTAAGGTTTCGTTATTTTCCATTAAAACATATACACCGTCATGCTTTACATATTGCCTGATGTACCGGGTGTTGACAATATAAGAACGGTGTACCCGGAAAAAATGGACATCCTCATTGAGGATATATTCGAATTCTTTTATGTTTTTACTGAGAAATATTTTCTGGCTCCTAGTAACCACATGTGTATAAGCGCCCTCGGCCTGTAGGTAAATAATGTCTTCCAACTCAACAAACGATACTTTGCCGGTAACCGGCAGTGCTATTTTACGGATATGATTTACCTGGAGCATCTCTTTCAATATATTGAACTGTCCTCCCATACCGGCCCGGCTGGTTGACCGGAGTACTTTTTCTACAGCAAGCTTTAGTTTGCTAATCTGAAGCGGTTTAATAAGATAGTCAACCGCCGATACCTCAAATGCTTTCAGAGCATATTCTGAATAAGCGGTAGTAAAAATGACCTGAAAGTCAGGAGCCTCAAAATAATCAAAGAGCTGAAAGCCGTTTTGCCCGGGCATATTCACATCCAGGAATATAAGGTCAGGTTTATGTTTATTGATGGCTATTACGGCAGAGGGTACATTTATAGCCATATCAACAATCTGCAATTCAGGAAAATGCTCTTCCAGTATAATGCTCAGGACATTACGTGCAGCAACTTCATCGTCTACGATCAGGACTTTCATTGGAAACAAAGATAATTACAAAACAGCTTGTAAAAGCGGACCTTAAAGAGCAGGTTTACGCTATTTTACCGTTCGTTAAGTCATATCGACCGTTCGTTAAGTTGTGTTGGGTATTCCTTAAATACTCAATACATTAGTAATATAAGACTTATATTTTTAGCCTGAGAAATGAAGAAGTAGTACTTCAGAGAATCCCTTTAATAACATTTTTTCAAATCAGCCTGTTGCAGGCGATTTTTATTTAATCAAATGAAAAAAATGCAAACTACGGTTAGCCCATTTACCATAATCCCTAAAACGCTTACCTGTATTTATCTGTTTATGGTGCTTTCCCTGGTTTCTGTGACCGGGCAGACGGATACGGTTTTTTGGTTTGCAGCACCGGAAGTGGCAGCACGTGACGCGGCCGGAAGACAGCGTGACAGGCCTGTATATTTAAGGGTTATCACATTGAACCAAGCGGCAAATGTTACCATCAGCCAGCCTGCCGGGGGAGGAATGCCCGATCAAGCTATGACCATCCCGGGCAACAGTACACAAGCTATCGATCTGACGCCCTGGATCGATCTGATAGAGAATAAACCCGGTAACATGGTGTTGAATTATGGCCTGAAGATAAAGTCTGATGTGCCTGTCATGGCTTATTATTCTATGCTTAGCCAACTTGACCCTTCTGCCCGTAGGCGAACACAGCCGGAAGTTTTTAGCCTTAAAGGAGGGAGGGCTTTAGGTACCGACTTCTGGATACCTACGCAAAACAAATATTCCCTTGCTACCGGCACTACCCCTGCTACTACCGCACATTTTAATATTATAGCTACGGAAGATAGTACGAACGTTACTATCATTCCTTCAAACGCTATTACAGGTCATGCTACAGGAGTCCCTTTTACTATTACCTTAAATAAAGGGCAAACGTATGCTGCTGTAGCTTCCGGAACGACGGGTGTAACACAGTTATCCGGCTCACGGGTAACCTCGACAAAGCCCGTTGCCATTACGGTCTGCGGCGATCCGGTTCCGATAGGAGGCGATGTGACGGGCGATCAGCTTGTGCCAACAAAAATGTTGGGTAAAGAATATGCAGTGTTGAACGGCTGGCTGGCCAAAAGCGGAGGACAATGGGGTAGTTATGGAGATGATTTATTCATTGTAGGAACGGAGGATACAACAATAATTAAGAGGGACGGTACACAGGTAGCAACGATTAATGCAGGGGAAACCTTTAGCATCAATATGACAGGAGCGGAGGCAACCTATATAGAATCCTCCAAACCCGTAGTGCTGTGGCAGTTTAGCGGCGCCGACGGACAACCCGGGGCTACACAGGTACCGAAGCTACTCTGCGCAGGCAGCCGGTCTGTTCCTTATGTATTTTCTCTTGATAGCGATCCCAATGCGCTGCTGTTGAATGTGGTCGTTGCCAAAGGTGGGGAAAATGATTTCACTGTTAACGGTAGTGCTACAGTTCTGACCGGTGTCATGTTCAAGCCGGTGCCGGGTACAAACGGCAACTGGTTGTATTGTCGCTTATCCATTACCACACCAGCTTACCAGGTAGGCGATATTATTAAAGTAGATAACAAAACAACAAACTTCCAGCTCAGTGTTGTAGAAGGGTCAGCCTGGACAGATAATCCTACAAATGCCTGGGGAGCAACTGTCGGATATTTCAGTGAGTTTAGCGGGGGAGTGGCCGTTAGTAATATTCTCGGCGACGACACTACGCTCTGTTTAGGTGATACATTACTTTTAGACGCAACCCTATCCGGGGCAACCGACTATTTATGGAGCACCGGCCAGACCACGCCCGGCATCCATGTAGAGGCCCCCGGCACCTACTGGGTACGCGTATCGACCACTAACTGCACCAGCCGGGACACGATAGTAATAGCAGCCAAAACGGCACCGGAATCATTTAGCATAGGCAACGACACCTCAATCTGCAACTCCGGTCACTTAATATTAAAACCAAGCCCACGGCCCACAGAAGGAACCTACCACTGGCAAGACGGCACAACCGACACCACGCTGACCATAAATGCTCCCGGCCATTACCGGCTAACGATAAAAAACATCTGCGGAAACGCCACAGACAGCATTTACATAGATAAACCCATGGAAGACCTCAGCCCCTATCTCACCACCCTTGCAAGTTGCCACAATACAGCCGGCGGCAACGCCTGGATAAAACTACCCGCCACTGACACCAACAAATACCGGTACGCCTGGATGAACACGGAAGGCGCACTGCTATCTTCAACCGACTCTCTGAGGAATGTACGCGCCGGCAACTATTATTTGAACATCCGCTCAGGAATATGCGATACCACACTACCCTTTACTATTAGCGAAACAAAATACACCGCCTCCTTTATATCCGACACGCTAATCTGCACCAGCCAACCCACCACCCTTCATAATACCTCCGATCCCTACTATACCCACTTTATCTGGTACTTCGGAAACGGAACCACCTCCCTGCTTTCAAACCCAACCTATACCTATAACCCAGGCAGCTACGAAATAACCCTGGTAGCTACCGGACTAAGCTGCCAGGACACAGCAAAAGGCAGAATAGAAGTAGAGCAAACAGCAGACAGCTTTAAAATTTTAAAGAATAAAGAATATGCCTGCACAGGCGAAGAAATAATCCTTAGCACAACACCACATACAAACGAAAGCCCACTAACCTGGAGCTTAGGCGACGGCAATACGGTAACCACTAAAGTCTCAACGCTACACCATGCTTATGACCATAAAGGAACAATGACCCTAACCATCCGCACAAACCAAAAAGTTTGCCCCGATTTCATAATCCAGGATACGATAACCATATATCCCCTCCCCACCGCGTACCTTGGCCCCGACACCGGAATATGCCTGAATGGAAAATCGATAATCCTGACCAATATATTCCCCCATGAAAAAGGTTATCAATATCACTGGAATACAGGTGATACAACACAACAGCTACAAGTAACCCACCCCGGCATCTATAGCTTGACCGTCACATCCCAACAAGGCTGCGCCACAACAGAAACAATAGAAATAAACAAAAGCTGCTATACCGACCTGCCCAACGCCTTCAGTCCCAACGGAGACGGCGAAAATGACTACTTCTTTCCCCGCCAGCTACTCTCCCGCCAACTCACTGCCTTTAACATGAAAATACTGAACCGCTGGGGACAAATCATCTTCCGTACTACCGATACCAAAGGCAGAGGATGGGACGGGAAATTTAATGGAGAAGAGCAGCCCGTAGGCGTTTATGTATATATAATTGATATAGAAACAAACCACCATAATACCGAACAATACAAAGGAAACGTCACACTAATACGATAACCCGGCTTTAAAAGAATAAAATCATTAACATCAATACAAAAATGAAAAACGTACATACAAGTAATCCGGAAAATAGAAAGAACAACAACAAGACGTCTAAATACTTATCAAGATTTGGGTGTTGGTCAATAGACACAACAGCAGCAGCACAACCATTGTTGGTGTTTTCACCAACAATACGGGTCAGACATTTTATGCGCCACAACAACATCCTCACCATAATACTGGCCGGACTATTTTTATGTTCTGCCAGCACACAAGCCCAACAAACAAACTGGGCAGAACTGGTTACTGCAAAAGTAGGCTTAGACAGCGCCACCGCCTTCAGCCTGTATGTCTGCGACCTAAACAACGATTACTACCCCGACATAGTCGTGGTAAAAGGCGGCTGGAACATAAACGCTGCCAATAACATACGCAGCTATATCAATGTACCGGATACAGCTTCCGGTGACCCTGCCGCAAGAATGTTCTTAGACATAACATCCGGTTCAGGCATAAACAGTATGCCCACTGCCACAGACACCAGCAAAGGAACCTTAGTAGTCGCCTTCGCCGATATCAATAACGATGGCAATATCGACATGGTGAGAGGAAGCTACTACCACGATGACCCCACCAAAGCCCCCGACGTACGGCCCGAAGTATTACTCGGCGACGGGAAAGGCAATTTTACCATCGTCCCCGGCAACGGCCTGCACGAACTCGGCCTTACCAACGTTACAGGATTCAGCTTTCTGGACTATAATAAAGACGGGAAGCTGGACTTATTTATAGCCAGGTGGTTTATAGACTACCACAAAGACCAATGGCAAAGTGGCCTGCTGATGCAAGGCAATGGTGACGGTACCTTTACCAATGTAACCGACAAAGCAGGCATAACCACCACCGAACCTATGTACGGCTCCAGCGTAACCGACTGGAATAACGATGGCTGGCCCGATATCGGCACCTCACCCTATTGCAGAACAGGCGGCCAGCTGTGGAAAAACAACGGCGACGGCACCTTTACTAATGTAGCCGGCCAGAGCGGCTATGACGCCAAAGTAATGCAAGGCGACAACGGGCAGAACCTCTGCATGTTTGGCAACGCCCCCCAGGACTTTGATAACGACGGCGACATGGACTTTATCTTCTGCATGGTACACGGCGGCAACGACCGCAACGAAGGCCGTTCCACCATTGTAGAAAACAACGAAGCAGACGCAAC
>JBEBVI010000121.1:0-10601 GCA_040392805.1 Taibaiella helva | reverse complement strand
GAACATTCTTAAGACCGGTAACCTTTGTAACCTTATATATAGCTGCAGTATCTGTCCAGCCTATGTCGTTACTTACAATAACCTGGTAATCTCCATTTTCTAAAACGGTATAAGTACTGCCTGTAGCATTCGGAATTGGATTTCCGTTGATAAGCCATTGATAAGTATTATAAGGCACAGTTGTACTCAAATTAAAGCTATCTACAGTAATCACAGGCTCTAAGTTCGAAATCGTTAAATGAATAGTATCCATATAATAATGACAAACATCTCTGGTTAAAACCCAGTAAGTGCCGGATGCGGTAATGCCCCGTAGACTGTCTGTAGAACCATCATCCCAATGATAGGTAGGTGTTCGCGAAGGATGAAGAGCATTTAATTTTGTGACAGAGCACACTATCGTATCCATTACAGCATACACCGTATCGGGTTGTATAATCGGCACATCATTGGGAAAATCATATAGTGATTGAGCAAAAGAAATTCCATCATTTACAACATCAAATAGTGACGAAGCTAAAGAATCCGGCTGGCAGGCCATTCCACTTAAGTTAGGGAAATTAATACGACCAATGGCACCATACCACTTCCCAGCTTTCAAGTCATAGGGGTTAGATTTGCCTGAATGATAATAAATCTTATTGTCCGGACCTAATTTTAAATCTGTTTGGATATTAAATATATTGTTTAGACGGCGTTCCTTCAGATTATCTATAATGATTTTTGAGTTGCGTATTGTTCCAATATTATTACTACTCAAGTCGTACTGGACAATACCTCCAACAATGTCTTTTTTTCCATATTTCCCATACATTTCGCCTTGGGCTAGAAAGGGAATTGCATTTGCATAAAGGATTTGACTATTCGGTGAGAAGCAAACACTATAGTAACTAACGGATGAATCTGCCCATTTCTCGCTAAAGTAATCAATCGTTCCTCCCGAACTAGTATCAATGATGCGTCGATTGGACACTGTACCTATAGCCGGATTAAAGTCATATAAATATAAATAACCCATACGATTATACCACCACTTAGCACGCCCGCTACTTCGATCTATAAAATAGGATGCATATTCTGCCCCAACGGCTAGCTTGGTACGATCTGGTGAGAAGCGCATATGTCCATATTGGCTGCTACGATTAATATTGGCGCTGTCAATAGGTCGATAAACCGACAAGGCAGGTTTTGAAATTACCGGTGTTTGACTAACACCCAAATGATTCACCTCAAATGCCCTGAAAACCTCCATACTATCCCCCATAACAGGGTGATCGTTAACCACTACCCATACATTACAATCCTCTCCTACAGCGGCTGTCATCAATTCTGCAAATGTAGAAGTCGAATCTACAGAAATCGCCTTTTCTCCAGCTACAACATCTCCCAATCCTCCATTCAAACGCATATCCACTACACTGTAATAGAGTTTACCAGATAGGGAATTTGTGTACCTTTCATTACCATCGTGATTATCCATATATCTTAGAGAAAAGAGATAATATTTATTTGTATCGTCAGGAAATGGTACAATTAAGGCCCCCTGTTGACACCCGCTAGTGTAGCTATAAAGGCTATCTTCATACTGAACCCACTGGCCATTAATTTGCACCGTTTGGTACTTAACCGGGATAAAAGGAGTCAAATGGGAGCCATTCGGCATTTTATTGCCAGTTCTATCCCAAACGAAATCACCTTCAGTATAAAATAACAGTTCACCGGCAGCATTACAAATGGAAGCACTGGACATAGTTAGCATACCCCCATGGTCAAAGGGAACTGTTAAAAAGGGAGGTGGGTCTCCCTGATTGAAATCTAAGCCTGTACCGGTACCAAATATCCAAACGTTCTCATACTGCCCATAGCCAAACACATGACAACATAAAAAAACAAATAATAATAAACACTTCTTTTGCATAATAAAGTCTTTTTTAGTTAGAAAATACAAATTACATCAAAATCCCCAACGGTTTTCAGCGGCTAAATACCCGATTTTGAAATTGAGTATATACCCTGTATCTTTAATGTGAAAAAATAAAGCAGGCAAATGGGAAAAATATACTTTACCGGTTTTTACTATTGCATCATCATACTCATCTTGTTTTCCTGCCGGGACAAAGCATCGGTAGCTCCGCCACCTGCAATGGAGTACAATACAAGCGAACAAATACAGATCAGCAACCTACCGCTAGTCAAAGAGAATATAGACTCTCTGGTAACCAAAACACGCATTTGGTTACAAAATGATCAGGCCGACAGTGCGAAATTGGCCTGGTTACGCACCGCCCGGAACACCCGTTTCCACAAGGACGAAAAGATATCTATATACACCAGTCTGGGAGAGCTGTATTACAGAGAACATAATTACGATTCTGCACTTTATTGGTTTACCCACAGTATGCCGCAATTAGAAACAGATATAAAACAGGAAGAACTTAAAGCGTGTATTTACGCTTTTATCGGAAGCATCTACCAGCACAAAAATCAATTAGACTCAGCCACATTCTACCTATACAAAGGCCTGGATATAATCAATAAAACACCCAAAGTTACTGAGTACACGTATGCCTATAATGTATATTGCAGTATCGGTGCATTTCTTTTCTCCGTCAAACAGACGGAGATTGCTCAATACTACCTCACCAAAGCCGGAGAAATTGCCTTGCAGCACAATGATACCCGGCGTATGGCAGAGGCGCTTAGCTCAAAGGCAGCACTGTATGCAGACAAACAACAGCTTGATAGCGCCATCCTTACCTATAAAACCATATTAAAAGAAAAAGATGCCAAAGAGAGCACAAAACTGGAAGCGTATTTGAATTTGGGCTTGATATATTCTTCACAGGATTTCAAGAGTCAGCCGGAGAAAGGTATTCCTTATATTGAAAAAGGACTAAGTATGGCTAACAATAGTAATACGGAGAAATATATGCGGACGAAATTTTTGTTCACGCTGGGTATTGCCTATATGAATATGGCAATGCAAAAGAATCAGCCCTCTTATTACCGTAAGGCAGAGGAAATCTACAGCAATTTAGCAGAAACAAATAACTTCGGCAAACTGACACTTCAGGATTTAAAATACTTTTACAGTAATTATGGCATCATATCTTATAAACTCGGCGAATACAAAAAATCAGCAGAATTATACCATCAATCTTTAGCCATAAGGGACAGTCAATACAAACAAAACACACTATCCTCCATCAACCAATCAGAGCTACAAACCAGAACCGCCGCCAAAGACAAACTCATAGCCCAAAACAAACTGCAGCTTGCACAACAACAAAACAAAATACAACGGCAATACATGTGGATAGGCGGCATTACCAGCATTGCTCTTATCGCCACACTGGTATTTATCGTCATATTGCGCCGTAGACAGCACCGCACAGAGCTGGCCCGGCTGAAAGACATTATGACCGGTGAAGAGAAAGAGCGTACACGTATAGCCCAGGATCTGCACGACGGCATTGTCAGCCAGCTTTCGGCCATTAAAATAAACTTCAGCAACCTGCCGGTGCTCCATCCCGATATGAATGAAGCCTCGGATGATTTCCAGTCGGCGCTACAACAATTAGAGCAAAGTATTGCAGAGCTACGCACCACATCGCATAACCTGCTGCCGGAAATACTGCAAAGAACCGGCCTGGCCGAAGCTGTAGATACTTACTGTCACGAAATAAGCCGGATGACACCCTGCGCTGTTGAATTTATCTTAGTAGGCGCTTTACCTAAATTAAAACAGGATTTCCAGCTTACAATCTACCGCATTGTACAGGAGCTGCTCCAGAATGTCATAAAACACTCCGGAGCTACAGATGCCTTAGTGCAATTCAATGCCGACGCGGCTACACTACGCATTACAGTAGATGATAACGGCTCCGGGCTCACACCCGAACAACAATTCAAACTAAACGGGATAGGCTTAAGTAACCTGCAGCAAAGAATGGCAACGCTGGGAGGAAAAATGGATATAGAAACAGAATCAGGTAAAGGAACTTCTGTATATTTGAGCTTCGATCTGAAAAATAAGACAGAAAAGGTATGAGCATAAGATTAGTCATAGCAGACGACCATCCTATGGTGGTTAAAGGGTTAATGGATATCATACGTCCGTATGCACACATGGAAGTGCTGGCCACTTATGGAACGGGCCGGGAGCTGCTACTCGGGTTGCCGGAGCACACACCCGATATATTGCTCTTAGACCTGCAGTTGCCCGATATAACAGGTTATGAGGTTGCACGCTCCGTTATGGCACAACATCCTGAGGTGCGCATACTTATTGTCAGCAGTATTGATACCCTTTTCCAGGTAAAGGAGATGATGCAGATAGGATGCCGGGGCTATCTGCTCAAAAGCACCACACCGGAAACCCTGATAAAAGCTATAGAAACGGTATATGGCGGAGAAGAATTTATAGAAGCCGGGATGAAAGAACAGCTCCTCGCTTCCGTATTGCACACCAAAAAGAAAAGCAGTAATGCGATCAGGCTTACCAAAAGGGAACAGGAAATACTGAACCTGGTTTGTGAAGGATTAAACAACTATGACATCGGAGATAAGCTGTTTCTCAGCCATCGTACCGTAGAAAACCACCGGATGTCGCTGCTTCAGAAATTTGATGTTAAGAATTCAACTGCACTTGTCCGTGCGGCCCTGCGACAGGGATATATTCAATAAGGGAAACCGCTCTTCGAGACTTGTAATTTCACAGTCATACCATATTGCTTCCAGCCGGCAGTTTCTGCCAAAAGGTCGCTCATTCAGCATCTTTAAATCAGGAAGTTATTCTGACATGGTTACTAAGAGAAAGCAAACATAAAAATCTTCAGTTTTTAGGCTGGATAGCTATCATAACAGCAATGGCGATATAGATATCTTACATTCCGCAGATCAGCAATAACCTCAATAGGCAGGAAGGACAGCCGGTTGCAACCACTTGTTGCGGCTGTAAACTGCACATTATGGATAACTTATGGCCCTCCTGAAAGCCTGAACAGGACTGGACTATCGTTATGGCTAACAGTCCCGGTATCGTATTTGGCTTCACGGCCTTTCTTACTGCTCTTTAATGAAGCGACCGGTTTTTTAGTAATATCATATTATTTTAAACGGCCCGGATGTTTCCAGCGATGTGTAAATATGAACAGGATATATACAACTCTTAACTTTCCCGTATACCTGATTTATCTCCCAAAAGCAAAATAGGGCGTCAGCAAATGCTTTTTCCCTTTTAGCCAGCCGGAGACCATTTCCATACCGGTAACGGAAAAAGTGATACCATTACCACCGAAGCCGCACACGAAATAAGAATTTCCAAAATCCTTGTGTTCACCGATATAGGGAAGCCCGTCTTTTGTTTCCCCGAAAGTGCCCGCCCATGCAAAGTCACAATCGAAGGGAATACCCGGCAGGTATTTTTCAAAAGACCGGAGTAGTTTCTGCTCTTTCTTACCGATGAGGGCATCGCGTTTCTGAGGATTACGGAACTCTTCATCCTCTCCGCCGATCAGCATCCGGCCGTCGTCAGTAGTACGCATATAAATGTAGGGGTCGGCTGTATTCCAGATCAGCACGTCTTTGTATTTCCGGCTGACATCAGTTACTATTTCGGAAACGATAGCATAAGTGCTGATAAGGTCAACAAATTTTTCCGGGACCATAGTTGCGCTTTCATAGCCGATACAATACACTATTTTCTTACATTTAATGGTAGCTCCTGTATCCAGTATCACAGTATTCCGCCTGGGACTGTACTGCACATCTGTAAGCCCGGTACGGTCATATACCTGCAGGCCGCGCCGGTGATTATAAGCCAGTATCTCATGTATCAGCATAAATGCATCTACGCTTGCTCCCTGCCTGGATAGAATACCCCCGTAAGTTTCATGCAAATCATATTTCTTTACTATTTCATCAGCTTCCAGCCACTTTACCTCAAAGCCGGCTTCTTTACGGGCTTCAAATTCCTTCTTCAGATCCGCCACATCCTTCTTTAGCGCTGCGAAATAAAGGGAATCTTTCTTTTTAAAGCCTGCTTTTGATTTTATCTTACGAGCAACTTCACCCAGCTGATCTATGGCCCCGGAACAGGCATGATAGCTCGCCACTGCTCCCTTCTTCCCTATCATTTCAATCAGCTCAAACAAAGGCGTATCAATCTCGTATTGCAACATGGACGTCGTGGCCGATGAGCTGCCATTGGCTACTTCCCGTTTATCGATCAGGATCGTCTTATACCCGTCTCCGATACACTGGTGGGCAATCAGGCTGCCGGTAATACCGCTGCCCACCACCAGCACGTCACATTCTGCATCTTCTTTCAGTGAGGGATAGCTGGCCAGCAGCCCGTTCTTTACCAGCCAGAATGGTTCATTTGATTTTAAGTCCATAGTTTTTGCGTTTATACTGTTCAGAAAAGTAGTAACAACAGCTTTCCGGCTGTCAGAAACGCCCGTTGCCAATGTTATTACGCAGAATAAATGTTGTTAAGCATAAGCGGGACGTAAACCGAGGTACAATTTAGTATAATTCTCCAGATATATAATGTTAATTTCCTACTATGTATAAATACCTTATAGGAAACCAATATCATCCTTACCGGCTGAAATATGATCTTCCAGTCATTTAACAGAACAAACCCTTTACTGTATTGTAAATTTTCTTGACTTTTGATTCCTGTTGGTGACTTCAATATAGATACTTACACTTAAGTCCGGCAGCGCCTTGGTGGCGGTAATTTTGGTGGTAGCGGAGCAGGAGAAAGACGGTAATATAAAACAATAGCAAAACCGTTTAGAAGGTGCTTGCATCAACAGTCCAAACTGTGTAAAGTATTATTGCAATAAGTTATTCTCAATCTCCAGAAGCCTGGTTTCTGTTGCCTTTACAGTGAAAACAGCATCGGCAAGCCTGGCCATAGCGGCCACCAGACTGGCTTCAGCCTCACGGAGCTCCAGCATATTAGCTACCCCCACCCGGAAGCGGGCCTGTTGTATCATAACATTTTCCCGGGCATAGGTCATATTTTCCTCTTCAAGGGCCAGGCTTTTAACAGCGTTCTGGTATTGACGCCATATCGTACGGTAACGTGCTATCACAGCATTTTGCTGCCGCTGTACCAGCAGGTCTTTCCTGAAAACTTCCTGCTTTGCTATTTTCCGCTCTCTCTGCAGATTGAAGCCATTGAAAAGAGGTAAGCTGATATTAAGTCCTCCCTGCGGGCCGTATACGCGGTTGAACAATGCTACGCCGGCACCGTTCTCTGTCTTATTATAATTATAGGCTGCAGAAAAGTTGACAACGGGAAGCATAGCGCTGTTGGTCATTTTCAGATCATATTCAGCCAGTTGCTTCTGCTGCCGCGCCAGCATCACGGAGATGTTACGGTCTAACCAGGTGCTTCTCTCCCTGTAAGCAAGCTGCTTGTTTAAAGGCAGGGTATCTTCCACATCATAATATTCAAACTCGTTCCGGCCCAATAATATATTCAAACTGTCCTTAGCCTGCCTGAGCAAGGCCTCCTGTGTAAAGGAAGCGGCCTTAGCTGCATTATAATCTACCTGTGACTGTAAGTAGTCCGTCTTCGCCGCACTACCGACTTCAAATTTTTTCTGAGCTAAAACCATCCGTTCTGCTGCCAGTGCCAGAGAAGTATCTATAGCAGCTAACTGCTGCTTTTGCCGCACAACTTCCGCATATACTGTTATTACCTGCGCTATGGTCGACTGTACTTGTTGCTTCAGACTGCTCTCCCCTATCTCCTGCATCTGCTCCAGGCGCTTTTTATTTACAAACATACCAAGCCCGTCAAACAAAATCCAGTCCAGTTGCACAGCTCCGTTCACCCCTTTGGATACAGCACCTTTTCTATCCTGCACGCCACCGCTGGCCAGCTCGATACGGGCATCCGTAACGCTCCGGGTAGCCCCGCCGTAAAGGTTAACGGAAGGCAGCATGCCGGCATTACCAATGGTATTATTCGTTTTAGCCTGCTCCAGTTCTACACCTGCAATCTGTATGTCATAATTCTGATCTAAGGCAATGTTTAGTGCCTCTCTCAGGGTAAGTACCCCCCGGCCGGGCGTGGATGATTCCTGTGCAGCCAACTGCGCTAAAGAGAGGAGCCATACCGGAAGGAACAGGATTATCTTAAGTTTCATAAGTATCGGGGTAATTTTAAACAGCAATTATTCATTAAGTTTTGCAGCGGCGGTAACCTGCTTTACCTTCTTCCTTGACAGGAAGGTATACATCACCGGCACAATAAACAAAGAAAGGAAGAGGGAAAACATCACTCCGCCCACAATAACTATACCCAAAGGTATACGGCTGGTACTGGCCGCCCCCAGCGAAAGTGCCAGCGGCAACGCTCCTCCTGCCATAGCCAGGCTGGTCATCAGGATAGGCCGTAAACGGAGCTTGGCCGCCGTTACCACAGCATCTCTTTTAGACTTACCCGTATCCCTGATATGATTGGCATACTCCACGATCAGGATACCGTTCTTCGTTACTAAGCCTATCAGCATGATCATACCAATCTGGGAGAATATATTGAGCGTCTGCCCGAACATCCATCAGGACCAAACAGCTCCCGCAACGGCCAGAGGCACGGTAAGCATAATAATAAAAGGATCCACAAAGCTCTCGAACTGGGCGGCCAGTACCAGGTAAATCAGCACCAGTGCCAGCACAAAGGCAAAAAGGGTATTAGATGAGCTTTCTGCAAAATCTTTGGAAGAACCTGCCAGATCGGAAGAAAAAGATTCATCTATCACTTTTTCATCCTGAAGTTTCTTATATATGCGGCGCATTTCGGATATACCATCTCCTAATGTATAGCCGGAGGCGGTATTGGCAGAAACCGTAGCCGACTTATTACGGTTATAATGGTAGATCTGTGAAGGACTGATACTTTCTTCTATACGGACAATATTATCCATCGAAACCATTTGCCCGCCTGCCGTCCGTACATTGTAGTAGCGCAGGTTAACCGGCTCATCCCTGTTGCTTCTGGATACCTGGCCTATAACCTGGTACTGCTTCCCGTTCATGGTAAAGTATCCCAGGCGGCCGTTACTCAGCGCCAGTTGCAGGGTTTGCGATATATCCTGTACCGATATACCCAATTGAGAGGCCTTTGCCCGGTCGATAGTGATCCTCAACTCCGGTTTATTCACTTTAAGGTCAACATCCACATTTTGAAAAACCGGGCTTTTATTTGCCTCATCGAGGAAAAGAGGCAATACTTGGCTGAGTTTCTCAAAATTTATATTCTGCAACACGAATGCCACCGGCAAACGGCTTCCACCACCTCTCTGAACGGCTATTGTTTGTTCCTGAACGGCAAATGCCTGACCGAAGTTAAATTTTCTGAAAGCACGGTTCAGGTTCTGCACTATTTCTTCCTGTGTCCGTTCGCGCTCATCCGGGTCAGAAAGCCTGATGTTACCAAAAGCGGAGTTGACCGCACCTGCGCCACCAAAGCCCGGTGCTGTTACGGTAAGCACTGTTTTACGTTCTGGGACGGAGTCCAATATGAACCGGGTAACCTGATTTACATAATTGTCCATGGCATCGAAAGAGGTACCCTCGGGAGCATTCATTGAAATACGGAAACGGGAGCGGTCTTCCAGTGGCGCCAGCTCGCTTTTCAGCCCGGAGCCAAACAGGTAAATGACGCCAAGGCAAAGCACCATAGCTGCCGTAGCGATCCACCGGTGCCCCATGATCCACTCCAGTGCCTGGCGGTACTTGTTCTCCATTCCCGCAAAGAACGGTTCCGTTTTCAGATAAAAACGGGATTTCTTTGTAGCATCTTTCCGGGACAGGTATACGTTTAAAACGGGGGTCAAAGAAAGGGAAACAAAACAGGAGATCAGCACCGCACCGGCTACTACTATACCAAATTCGCGAAACAGCCGCCCGGTAAATCCCTGCAGGAATACAATAGGAAGGAAAATAATGGCCAGCGTAATGGATGTGGCAATAACGGCAAAGTAAATTTCCTCACTACCTTCCTTAGCTGCTCTTCTTTTATCCATTCCGCCTTCCATCTTCTTATAGATGTTTTCCGCCACCACTATACCATCGTCAACTACAAGACCCGTAGCCAGCACTATGGCCAACAACGTAAGAATATTAATGGTAAAGCCCATCAGGTACATAATGAAGAAGGCCCCTATAAGGCTCACCGGTATATCTACCAGGGGACGGATAGAGATCAGCAGATCGCGGAAGAATATGTAGATAATCAGCACTACAAGTCCGAAAGCGATAAAAATGGTCTCTTCCACCTCACTTATAGATTTCTTGATCGTCTGGGTGTTGTCCATCGCAATATCCAGCCTGATATCTGAAGGAACATCTTTTTTTATTTCTTCAAAACGCTTATAAAATTCATCTGATATGGCCACATAATTGGAACCGGGCTGTGGTATAACTGCCAACGCTACCATTGGTATCCCGCTTTCTTTTAATATCGTCTCCTCGTTTTCAGGGCCAAGCACAGCCTCACCGAAATCACTGAAACTGTTATCTTGTCCGTTAACATTTTTAATAATCAACGCAGCAAAATCCTCTTCCGTCTGCAAGCG
>JBEBVI010000120.1:0-10602 GCA_040392805.1 Taibaiella helva | reverse complement strand
ATGCTCGTCGATATATGTTCTTTTGGGGTTTTTCTGATTTTTCATAACTTTTTATTTGAAGATTAAACCATTTGCCAGGTGCCTTTTTAGAATTGCAGGTTTTTGAATGTACAGAGCTTAATGCTTAGTATGGTCGTTAAAATAACTTACCCACGTACCGTCATGTCGACCGTAGTGGAGACACCTCCACGACTTTGGAACCGGGAAAGTTATTTTGACACAATTACTTAACAAGTACTTTTAACTATTGTTCTGTAATGTATGGTGTGTTTTTGCGGAACCGGTATAATCAGAACCTGTAAGCCCTGACTTTTAAAGGTATTCTTTCTGCTATAGAAAGTAGGGAATGATAAAAGATATTTACTACTTATATTCTTTATTTTTCATATAAATAAGGTAGTTTGGATGGAGATTTTTCTTGTGCTTCGTCTCAAACGCTTTCTAAAAAAAGGTTTCCGGCGTTATCCACATTAGGTGTATTTCATTTTTAGGAAAAAGTAGTTTCCTTTAGCAATTTTGCGTGACAGGAAAGCGAATACTTTGCTTTTTTTAACAGGAATAAAACTACACACTTTATGGGTATTTTCGATAAAAGAGTTTATTACAAACCATTTGAGTATCCCGAAGTACTTCAGTTTGTTGAAGCCATAAACAAGTCCTTTTGGGTACATTCCGAGGTGGATTTCACTGCGGATACGCAGGACTTTCATTCGCATCTTACAGAGGCGGAGCGTAATGCCGTAAAGAACAGTCTTTTGGCCATTGCACAAATTGAAGTAGCCGTAAAATCGTTCTGGGGCAATCTTTACCATCATTTTCCCAAGCCGGAAATGAACGGGTTGGGCAGCACTTTTGCCGAATGTGAATTCCGCCATTCCGAAGCCTATTCGCGCCTGGTAGAGGTATTGGGCTATAACAACCAGTTCAGCCAGCTGTTGGACGTGCCGGTTCTTAAAGAACGTATTGAGTACCTGTCCGAAGCTTTGGGTACGGCAAAGTCGAATGATAAACGTGAGTACACTTTGTCTCTGATACTATTCTCCATACTGATTGAAAATGTGAGCCTGTTCAGCCAGTTTGCTATTATACTGTCGTTTACCCGTTTTAAAGGGCTAATGAAAAATGTAAGCAACATTATAGCCTGGACATCGGTTGACGAGCAGATACATGCAAATGCCGGTATTTATCTCGTTAATAAGATCAGGGAAGAGTATCCCGAAATATTCACAGAAGAAACCACGGAGCATGTACGCAGCCTTGTGGAAAAATCCATAGAGGTGGAGAACCGCATATTAGACTGGATATTTAATGCGGGGGAGATTGGTATTGTGAAGAAAAATGACCTGGCCAATTTTATGAAGTACCGTGCTGATGACAGCTTAAAGCGTATTGGTTTCAAGCCCTTGTTTAATGTAACTGCCGGGGAGATCAGGCCTATGCTTTGGTTTGAAGAAGAGGTATTCAGCAATAGCTTAGACGATTTCTTTGCTAAGCGCCCTGTGGATTATACGAAACACGATAAGAGCATTTCGGCGGCAGATTTATTTTAATATAGTTCTGTTATGCTGAACCAGATTCATCATTAAAATATGATAAAAACCGGATAAAAATTATTATATATGGAAGCAACTGTATTCGACCAGATCCCTGGCCTGCAAAGTGCGAGCATGGAACAGGCGCAAAAGTTATGGTGGAAAAATGAGGAAAGTGAGCAAATATTGAACCGGGGCTACCTGCTTAAAGGAGAAACCGTGGAAGGTGCTATAGACCGCATATGCAGTGCGGCCGCACAACGCTTATATAAACCGGAACTGAAGCCGGCCTTTATGGAAATGGTAGAGCGCGGCTGGATGAGCTTCAGCTCGCCTATCTGGGCTAACATGGGTACGGAAAGGGGATTGCCTATCTCCTGTTTTAACGTACATATACCCGACAACATAGAAGGTATAACACATAAGCTGGGTGAAGTGATCATGCAGACCAAAATAGGGGGTGGAACTTCTGCTTATTTTGGCGCTTTGCGTGAGCGGGGAAGTGCGGTTACGGATAATGGTAAGAGCAGCGGGGCAGTAAGCTTTATGAGGTTGTTTGATACGGCTATGGATACCATTTCGCAGGGTGGTGTGCGTCGTGGCGCTTTTGCTGCGTATATGGATATAGATCATGCGGATATTGAGGAATTTCTGTCTATTAAAGATATAGGGCATCCTATTCAGAACCTGTTTTTTGCCGTGTGTGTGCCTGACTATTGGATGCAGGATATGGTGGACGGAGATATGGAAAAGCGTAAGGTTTGGGCTAAAGTGCTGGAAAGTCGCCAACAGAAAGGTTTACCGTATATCTTCTTTACCGATAACGTGAACCGCAACAAGCCACAGGTATATAAGGACCTGAACATGAGCATTAATGCCAGCAACCTGTGCTCGGAAATCATGTTGCCTTCCACAGATGATGAGTCGTTTATCTGCTGCCTGTCTTCCATGAATCTCGAATTGTATGATGAATGGAAAGATACGGATGCGGTGCGTTTGGCGGTGTTTTTCCTTGATGCGGTATTGCAGGAGTTTATTGTGAAAACGGACGGGAACCATTATCTGGCCAGTGCAAATAAGTTTGCACGCCGTCACCGGGCTTTGGGGCTTGGTGTACTGGGCTGGCATTCTTACCTGCAAAGAAACAGGATACCTTTTGAAGGTATGCAGGCTAAGTCGCTTACTTCAAAAATATTTCAGCAGATCAGTGAGCAGGCTTATAAAGCATCTGAAGAGCTGGCATGGATATATGGTGAGCCGGAAGTATTAAAAGGATATGGTCGCCGTAATACCACGCTGATGGCGATTGCGCCTACCACATCATCTTCGGCTATACTCGGACAATCTTCTCCCGGTATCGAACCATTTAGCAGCAATTATTTCAAAGCCGGTTTATCCAAAGGTAACTTTATGCGGAAAAATAAGTACCTGAAGAAATTATTAGAAGAAAAAGGTTTGGATACGGAGGATGTGTGGCGGGATATCATGCTTAATCACGGCAGTGTACAGCATATCGATGGCCTGACTCCGGAAGAAAAGGAAGTATTTAAAACATTTAAGGAAATAAGCCAGCTTGAGATCATCCAGCAGGCATCCATACGCCAGCAATACATTGACCAGTCGCAAAGCCTGAATCTGAATATACCGGCCAACTTACCGGTTAAAGATGTGAACCGGCTGATGATTGAGGCATGGAGACTGGGTATTAAAACATTATACTACCAGCGCAGCCAAAGCGTATCAAAAGAGCTTGTAACAAGCCTCGTAAGCTGTAAGAGCTGCGAAGGGTAGCACGTAAAATGCCATCCGGCGCCCGTTTATGCCTGTTGGGTTACTAAAAAAGCCGGACAGGCATTTTTATTGTGTAAAAAGTAGTTTTTATTGAATTGACATAGTGATTTATATGTGTGGTATAAATCCGGAAAATATTTATAATTTATTTGTCTACTTTTGCGGCATTATTTTTTTAATAATTAACTAAAAGCAAATCATATGAAAAAACTGGTATTGGGAATCTTATCCATCGCATGCTTTTCTGTCACTTCAAATGCCCAGATAGAATTAGCTCCTGAAGTGGGCGTTAATTTGGCTAAGTTTTCAGTAGAGGATGATGCCGGGCTTGACCTGAAAAGCAAAGCCAGCCTGAAATTCGGCGCTGCCGTAAATATTCCTATAGTGGGAGGTCTGTATGTTCAGCCCGGCTTATTTTATGTCGGTAAAGGAGTGCGGATCAGCGAGGAGGAGACATTAAACGGAATGACAGCAAAGTTTAAAGCGTTAATTAATGTGAATTACCTCGAACTTCCTGTGAACCTGATGTACAAATACAAAATAGGTAAGGCCGGTTCTGTTTTTGCTTCAGCCGGGCCTTATTTAGGGTATGCGCTTTCGGCTAAGGTAAAAACTACAACTACAATAGGAGCGCCTTTCAACCTGGAAGAGTCGCAAACAGAAAAGCTACAGATAGGTAATGATGATGATATTAAACCACTTGACTTCGGCCTTAATTTTGGCCTGGGGTATCAGTCGCCTTGGGGTGTATTTTTAAGAGTGCAATATGGCCTTGGCCTAAGCAATATAAATACTGATGACGATGATTATTTGAAGAATCGTGGTATAGGAATTACTTTGGGATATGCTTTGCCTTTAGGTAAATAATAATACCATATTGAATAGGATTCCCAATTGTTTCCCGCAACGGGAGAACGGAGCACAACGGGACAAAGCTATGTACAGTATGAAAATAGTATAAGGTCTCGGTAGGATAGACAAAAGGCAGGACTTCTGAGGTCCTGCCTTTTTGTTCCTTTACATATTACTTAGGTTTGGTTATATGTATATCATTTTGTTTAATGCTAACGAACTGAAAAATATCTCTTCTTACTTCTCAGCAAAGATTTTTATCCTGTTTAGCCATTGATCCCGGCAGACAGTTTTTGATAGAATTGAGAAATATTATATCATACTACTCAATGACAGCTTCCCTTACCCACTCCCGATGAGAGTCCGGGGAGGGTAAGGGTACACGACATATTTCCGTTTAACTTTTGTTGCGATAGGGAAGCAACATTTCTCAATGGAGGTAGTCCCGGGCGCTTAGAGATTGCGGGTCGGGACCGGCAATAACATCCGTTTCCATAATAGATCTTTCCGTTGATGGGCTTTTGTAGTACACCCGGAGGGAGTTGAATTTTGCGACAACAAGCTAACCAGAACATGCCCAAGTATCTATAGTATTTTTCGGCATGGCGATAGAATGAGTAGGGGCTGTTGTCTACACAGAAAATACAATTATTTAGCGAGCTCTGATTATCGTTCATTATCTCAGTAACGTCACATTGCCATTGTATTGTTCTGTACTGCCGTTTTTTAGTATTGTTTCAATGATGTATATATAGGTACCTGATGGTTGCTCCTGACCGTTGAACCGTCCATCCCATCCGCGGCCGTTCATACTTGTTGTTTCAAATATTTTTTCTCCCCAGCGGTTTAATATCTGCATGTAGAAGCCTGTAAAACCCTTACTCAACAATTGTTTGGGAAAGAAATAATCATTCACCCCATCGCCGTTTGGGGTGAACACATTGGGTATATCCGTATAGCAGTTTTTGTTTACTATAATATGCTCCTGTGCTGTGCAACCGAAAATGTTGCTAAGCTGTAGATGATATTCACCCTCTTGTTTAACATGTATACTTTTAGTTGTGGCTCCTGTGCTCCATAAATAAGTATATCCTTCTCCTCCTGTGTATCGGTTTTGTAAGGTTACAGCTGCACCTTTCAGACAAATTACAGAATCACTTCCAAGATCGACTAAAGGCAAGGGATGTACCAGGACGCTATCTATATAAGTCCCGGCCGGACAAGCTCTGAATTGGGCATTTAAAGTAATATATTTTATGCCAGATTGTTCATAATGATGGATAAACATGGTATCTGTTATAGCAGCGAAAATACCATTATCCAACGTCCAGTATAAGTTTACAATTGAACTATCAACTAAAAGGTGAGTGAAGGAAATATCCTGACCAGCACAGATTTCCCTTGGGCTGTGTTCAAAATAAGTTGTCAGATTGGTATCTACTGTAACAGTTGCATAGGCGGTATCTGCACAGATACCATTGTGACTGCCTGTCAATAAGATATTGTACTTCCCGGCCAGATGGTAAGTATATCCGGGTTGCCAGGTGTGGGTGCTATCTCCATTTCCGAAATGCCAGGTTATATGGTTGTAATATTCAGGAGACCTGTTAGTGATGTTTAAGGGGAAGCCTTGACATACCATGGTGTCCACCAGGAAGGATATACTATAGTTTTCTTCGGGTATCTGTATATAAAATGAGTCTGCATAGTTGTTACACTCCTCGCCCGGCTCGTGGTATTTTACCCAGAATATTCCGAAATGGGTAACTGCTCTTTCGCTGCCTGTTTGCAAATCCTGCCAGATATAGTTGGCCTTGCCCGGATAACTTGCGGCGATATGAACGGTATCATTCCAGCAAGCTTCTATATGGGAAGATGAGGTAGTCTGTTTCCATTGCTGGTGAAGTAACTTAAAAGTATCTACATATTCTTCCACGCATTGTGTACCCATAGCCTGATAACGTACCCAATAAATTCCTTCGCTGTCCGCTGCACGTTCTGCCCCTCTTATACCATCATTCCACAAATAGCCATATCCCGAAGAGTTAAGTGCTTTGAGCGTATCAGCATTACATGCCAGGGAAAAACTGCCGTTTTTTTTGTAATGTTCAAATATTCCGGAATTAATATTAGGTAAGCCACCCCAAAAGGTGGATCCCGGGAATAGGGTAAAACCATAAGGTTCGAAATTGCAGGCATTTCCGGCAAGGTTAGGGCGATGGATAATACTTAGAGCGATATTAGAGCGGCCTGGTACAGTTGTGCCATTAGCAGTAAGATATATTTTCCCGTCAGGAGCTCTTTTTAACGCATTAAAAGAATTCCATGCTACTTCGGTACCCTGTGATATTTTCGTCTTGGAATTAACTATTGTTAAAGAATCTCCGGCGCTTAGGTCAAACTGGTATAGAGGGGAGCCCCATTGGTCTCTGGCGAACGTGTATATTTTACTACCATCAGGTGAAAAAGCTATACCGTAGGAATTGGAAATATAGGGACCTGCCGAGTAGTCAAGCAAAGCAACAGGATCTGAAATTGTGCCTGTTGACGGGTTAAAGGAATACAGTTGCACAGAGCCCCTGGCAATAGCTATTTGAGTCCTGTCCGGTGATACATCCATATAACCGACATTTTGAGTTTGACCATTAAACTGTGATGGTATAGTCTTAGATATTACAGGGGTATAATTAATGCCGTTAGTACTGATGTTAAAACATAAAAATTCTCCTTTATGCAACCGGGATAAAACAATTAACCATATATCACAGTTGTTACCGGCAACAGCAGTCATATGTTCTGTAAGTACGCCCCTGTTGTCTAATGGTACTCCGTTATTTCCCGGTACGATGTCTCCTAAACCGTTATTCAGGGTCAGATCAACAATACTGTAAAACAATTGTCCTCTGTTATCATCCTCCTGACTAATAATAGAGAAAACATAGTATCGGGTTAAATAACCTGGTACAGGTATAATAAGAGCGCCTTGCGCAGAACTGGTGGTGCCAAAAGTAGAGGGCGTATAAATTGTAGAAGGCATGGAGGTATGCAGTCTGTTCCAGAGTGTGGTACCATCAGTATAGAACAGCAATTGCCCGTTGACGTCTGCTATAGAGGCACAGGCCTCATTGGATGATATGCTTGTTTTAATAGCCTTCGGCGGATTGTAGTTAAAGTCTATGCCGGCACCATAACCAAATGCCCAGACGTTTTCATACTGTGCGGTAATATCGGGTGATATACCGGTCAATGCTAGAATTGAAAGAATAAAAATGTAAATTCTCATTAATCGGCTGGTTTTATATCTTGATTTAAAAATAAAACTTCTCTATCTTGCTTTCTCACAAAATCGCACAAAACAGAATACAGAATGAGACATAGATTTAATAAGCATTAAAACCATTAAAGGCACGCAACATACTGACGATGCTTCGTGCCTTTAATGGTTTTACAGAATTAATTATTGTTTTATTATTTTCTCTACACGAATCAATTTGCCTTTATCATCGGTAATCCGGAGTAAATATATGCCCTTTGCTAATTGCTTTACGGATACTCTACCGGTATTTTTCTTTTTAAATAACATCCGGCCGTCTATGGTAGTAAGCATAACATTTATGGCACCCGGACTTTGTATATGAATGAGGTTATCTGTAGGATTGGGATAAATACGGATTGGCGTACCTGGACCTTGCAGTTCATTTACAGATACATTCCTTACTTCATATATTTCGGACGTGCCGGTACATCCGTTTTCATCAGTAACGATCACCTGGTAGTCTGCATTTTCGGTAACTACATATTGTCTGCTTGTAGCGCCATCTATTATTTCGCCATTTTTGAGCCATTGGTAGCTGGCGAAGCTTTGTGTAGTACCTAATGTGTCTATATTTATATTAATAACGGGTTCGGGTAATACAATGTTCAGGTTAAACGATATTACACTGTCGCATCCTGTACGGGCGACTAATGTGGTATAATACAAACCGTTTTCCGTATAGGTTTCCCCGTTTATGGTATAGCCTTTGCAACTGGCATTTACATCAAAAGTTACCGCAGTGTCTGTGATTGCGCAGGTTAGTTTATGTATATAAATATCATTCGTGCTAAGATTAGAAATGGCTAATAGTGTCTCCGGTCCGGGGTCGAAATCTATACTATCTGAAAAACTACCGGTAGTATAAACTACTCCGCCATTAGGGTTGACTACAATTGAAGCTCCGCTCGACCTGGTGGCGACCGGACTAATATTTATATTTTTTAAGGACTTCACCCATGCAAAATTTCCGTCTTTATCCAGTTTTGAGATGAAGGCATTAAAGAGGCTTTGTGTCAGTCCTGGGAATAATTCAGAACTATCTGTACTAATAATAGATGAATTGTTCCCGGGGTCGAAGTCTACATCACCACGGAAGTGCCCTGTTGTATATACATTGCCATAAACATCCACATCTATTTTACTTGCCTGGGAGTATGGTATTGCAAAAAAGGAACGCCCTGTCATGCCGAGGAAAGGTTTAACCCAGATAAAATTACCATTATTGTCCAGTTTCAGCACAAATGCGCTACCGTTAGCATTTGCATTTTCTCTAAGCCAGAATGTATCTGCCGGCAAAGGGCTTAAATTGAAATCAACAGCACCTCTGGTACCTGGGGAAGCGAGAAATGAACCGCTGATATAAATATTATTTTGGGCATCCACGACAATACTTCTTCCATTCGCCTCACCCGGGCTCGTTGAAGCATCTACCTGATTGCCTTTTGCCCAGGTAACAGCTCCGTTAGCATCCAGTTTAACGACGAAAAGAGCTCCGGAACTACCTATTGTGGGCAAGGTAATATTTCCAAATATTACGTTGTTACTATTATTAGTCGCAAATGCTCCTGTTAAGTATGTATTGTTGTTTTCATCTACAACAATTCCATTAAGGCTAAAAATGGTTGCATTGCCTCCTAACTGCCTAACCCATATAAAATTACCATTGGTGTCAAACTTTGCAGCAAATCCCGTACCACTACTATTTACTATAGAGGTATTACCTATAAATAGTGTAGTCGAGAAAGTGCCACAGATATATACATTGCCCGAATGATCGATGTCTAAAGACGTTCCATAATTCGAGCTCTTCCCACCAATATTATTTGCCCAAAGTGTATTTCCATCTTTGTCTAATTTTACCAAAAAAATGTCTTGGATACCTTGCGATATAAAAGGCTGGGTGGAGCCACCCATGAATAGGGTACCGGAGTAAGTGCCAATAACATAAACATTACCCGATTTATCTACTTTTATATCTGCTCCGGAATTTCCGTAGAAAGCTACACCGGGGAAGGTTCTGGCCCAAATCAATTTGCCGGTTGCATTATGTTTGGTAACAAAAATATCCCGGTCAACCCCGCCGCCCTTGAGTGTGATTGTATCTTTGCCCTGGCCAAAGATAACAGCAGAACCGGCGAATGCTCCTGTGGTATATACATAACCCGAATCGTCAAGAGTTATACTACTGCCGCCTTCAGAGTGAGGCATGCCTCCTCCTATTGTTTGCACCCAGTCTAATTTAAGGTCTTGTGCTTCCGTATGGATGGTACAACAACATACCACGATACATACAGCAAGTATAGCATTTTTAAAATTGAGTATTTTCTTCATCATCTTAATGTTTTTTTGTTAAATGATATATTGTATTTTATATTACCGATACTTTGCCGGCAAAACAGTGCTACAAAGCTTTGTGTCTCGCCTTGCAATATTTTTTTCATAGTGTTAAGTGCTCAAAGATTTATCTTCCGGAAGAGATCTTATTCATGGCTTGCAAATTCCTGATTGGGTTGCAGCAGGTCTCTGATTAAATTATTTAACCTTTTATAACAGCAAACCGCTTGTCAAAAATAATATTTGTAATGACTGCTTGTGATAGGGGAAATACCAAAATGTAAAAATTCTGGTAGTACTACCGGGTGCATAAAAAGATTTTTTAACTATTTTGTGTTACCAGATTGTCATAGGTGATTGGTCGGTGACTTTTATTCCTGGTTTTAATAATGGCTTTTTTTACCTATTCCTGTTTATTCAAAATAAAGATATGCCTGCTGTATCAGGTAGTGTTTATTTTGTGCTATATATCCGATACATCGGCACAATCCAAAGTGTCTTACCCGGAACTGAAACAATTTGTCATCTCAAAGGCGGAGACAGAACAGCTACTTAATGAAGCGGATTCTTTTCATAAAATAAAAAATTACGAGATATCGAGTATCCTTTTTGAAAAAGCGTTGCGATACAGCGATTATCTTAATTATAATTATGGTAAGGTTGCCGCGCTGAGGGGGTTAGGCTGGACCCTGACTATTCAGGGTAAATATACCGATGCCAACAGGTACCTGGAGCGGGCAGCTTCATTATGCAGGGTAACGGATAAAACAGTAAATT
>JBEBVI010000119.1:0-10640 GCA_040392805.1 Taibaiella helva | reverse complement strand
TCAAAAAGTTTGTGTAGAAAATGAAATTTAACCGGCCTCCACAGAATCATCTGTGCTCAGTACTCCGTCCTCATTTCCTGTCTCCATGTACACCAGCTTAACCAGAGCGACTGTTTATATAGCTGCTACTCAGAAGCCGGGTAACGCATCATGACTAACATCCCATCCGGTACCGCAGAAAGCCCCATGGCTGTCGCTGAACCAAGTGCCGCTGTCAAATAGTCTGTATATAAATCTGATACCTCAGATTTTCTTAGCTTCACCCGGCAAGTTTAATGGGGATAATTTTGCGTAACGTCAGTAATGATAATTCGTCTCGAACTATTTATCCATTCGTAATTGACTTCGTAATTGAACTACCTTTGTTCGGCACAAAATAAAGCAATTGAAAAATGTTCGGTGTTCACACTATTTCAGAAGAGGTGCTTCGCTCCCTGGTGCATTACAGGGAAGGAGAAGATAAGCTGGGGGCAACAATAACCTGTTTTCCGCAGGATACTTCTGCCGACTTTATAAGCCGTAGCCACCAGGCCCGGTTTGTATTGTTAGGCATTGCAGAAGATATAGGAGTAAGGGCAAATGGCGGAATTGGAGGCACACAGACGGCATGGCTGTCATTTCTGAAAAGTTTTCTGAATATACAGGAAAACCGTTTTTTGAGTGGGAAAGATTTCCTGATCAGGGGCGTTGCGGAGCCTGTAAAAGAATTGGCATATGACCGCATGAGCCTTAACGAACTTCGTGCGCTTACGGCTGAGATCGATGAGGTGGTCTATCCATTAGTGCAGGAGGTGGTAGCAGCAGGGAAAATACCCATCGTGATTGGGGGAGGGCATAATAACGCGTACCCCATTATCAAAGGAAGTTCCCTGGCGCTGGACCGCCCCCTTAATGTCATTAATCTGGACGCGCACTCCGATTTTCGTATAGCCGAAGGGCGACATAGCGGCAATGGATTTCGCTATGCGTATAATGGTGGCTTTATGAACCGCTACGCCCTGTTAGGCCTTCATGAAGCCTACAACAGCAGGAATATCGTGTCAGAACTGGAAAGTAATCCTGCTTTCAGGCTACTCTTCTGGGAAGATATTTTTATGCGCCGGCAGTTGGATTGGGAAGAGGCAATCAGCAGATTGTTGCCTTTTGTAAATGAAGGGCCTTTAGGGGTAGAGCTGGATGTGGATGCCATAGAGGATACATTAAGCAGTGCCGCCACACCTGTAGGTATAGATAGCAGGATGGCTATGCGATACCTGTACCGGTGTGCACAATCTATGCCGGTGGTCTACCTGCACTTGCCTGAAGCCATTGTACAGCGCGCAGATGGTCTGAAAAATGAATTTGCCGGTAAATTACTGAGCTACCTGGTACAGGCTTTTGTCAAAGGTGTGCAGGACCGGGTTTAAGGTATGCATATCACCCGATCCTCAGACCGTTGGCAGCAGGCTTATCTGTTGTAAGCAGGGTAACTTCTTTATCCGCACCGATAGCGCCCAGTACCAGGCATTCGCTTTTCAGGGTAGCGATTTGTTTCGGTGGGAAATTGATCACTGCGATCACCTGTTTTCCTATAATATCTTCCGGTTGATAAAGCTTTGTTATTTGAGCAGATGATTTCTTAATGCCGTAGCTCCCGAAATCTATATGCAGTATATAAGCCGGGTTATGTGCTTTTTCAAATACGACAGCGTTTATAACAGTGCCTGTGCGTATTTCTACTTTCTCAAAGTCGCTCCAGGTAATAAGATCGCTTTTGTGATCGTTGTGGTCTTGCATGATATTTGTTTTGCCGGGTTAGTAAAATGGTGGTGAATATAAGTTTATAGTATGATCGTCAAAATAACTTACCCAAGTACCGTCATGCCGACCAGCGTGGAGGCATCTCCCAGACTTTTGAAGCGGGAAGTTATTTTAACGCAGTTACATAGCTAAGCTCAGCAGGATAAATGAAGCAAGGTAGTAAAAATTAATTTTGAGATAAGTGTGTTCGAAAGGTAGGGAAGTTTATTTCTCGCAACGGACGCGAAGAGGGGGCAACGGGTGCAACGTTGGGAAGAGAGTTCAATTTTGTTGGAAATTGATATCTGAGCAAAAATTATGTATATTAAAGGAAATATAAAATTGATATTGGTAATGAAAATATAAAATACAACCGGACGTTAATCGTTCTTATACTTCATACCGCATAAGAATGTGCAAGGCAGGAATACAAAGAGGAGAGGAATAGTAGATTGTCTGGCGGGAATGGTAAAAGAACAAGTGAAAAGAAGTGATAAAATAGAATAGGTGAAAAATGTAACCTTTGCACATTGTTATCCGACGCAGAGTATAAAATGCAGCCTCCCGATAACAGGGATCGGTAATTTTTCAGTAATTTCGCGACCTATTTCAGAAATATGAAGAATATCCGTAATTTTTGCATTATTGCCCATATAGATCATGGTAAGAGCACGCTTGCCGACCGGCTTCTGGAGCATACCAAAACCATTTCCGACCGGGATATGCAGGCGCAGGTTTTAGATGATATGGATCTGGAAAGGGAAAAGGGTATTACGATTAAAAGTCATGCCATCCAGATCAACTATGTCCGCGATGGCGTACAATATACACTCAACTTAGTAGATACTCCCGGGCACGTTGATTTTTCCTATGAAGTGAGCCGTGCGCTGGCGGCCTGCGAGGGTGCCTTGCTGCTGGTAGATGCCACACAGGGCATACAGGCACAAACGATCTCCAATCTGTACCTCGCCATTGAAAATGACCTCGAGATCATACCAGTGATCAATAAAATTGACATGGACGGCGCCATGATCCCCGAGGTGACCGACCAGATAGTAGACCTGATCGGTTGTAAGGCAGAAGAGATCATCCTGGCCAGCGGTAAAAGCGGTATCGGTATTGATGATATACTGGATGCTATTATTGAGCGTATACCTGCCCCTAAAGGAGATGAGGATGCACCGCTCCAGGCCCTGGTATTCGATTCTGTTTTTAATTCCTTCAGGGGAATTATTGTTTACTTCCGGGTGCTTAATGGAACGCTTAAAAAAGGTGATAAGGTAAAATTCCTACATACCGGGAAAGAGTATTATGCGGATGAAGTGGGTATCCTGAAGCTTGCGTTAACCCCAAAGCAGGAAATTAAAGCCGGCGATGTAGGTTACATTATTACGGGTATAAAGAATGCCAAAGAGGTGAAAGTGGGTGATACGTTAACCTTGGTGAGTAACCCTACCAAAGAGGCGATTAAAGGTTTTGAAGATGTGAAGCCCATGGTGTTTGCTGGTATCTTCCCCGTTAATACGGATGAATTTGAAGAGCTGCGCGACTGTATGGAAAAGCTGCAGCTGAATGATGCCTCGCTGACCTTTGAAACGGAAACCTCCCAGGCGCTGGGCTTTGGCTTCCGTTGCGGCTTCCTGGGCATGCTGCATATGGAGATCATCCAGGAGCGCCTGGAGCGGGAGTTTAACCAGACAGTGATCACTACGGTGCCCAACGTAAGCTTCCTGGCTTATACCACGAGGGAACCGGATGTGCAGATCGTGGTTAATAACCCTTCCGAGATGCCGGATCCGAGCCGTACGGCACGCATAGAGGAGCCGTATATCCGGGCGCAGATCATCAGTTTGCCGGATTATATCGGTAATATTATGACTTTGTGCCTGGGTAAGCGTGGTATTTTAATTAACCAGAATTACCTGACGGCAACGAGGGTAGAGTTGATATTCGAAATGCCGCTGGCGGAGATTGTTTTTGATTTTTACGATAAGCTGAAATCTTCTACCCGTGGGTATGCTTCTTTCGATTATCAACCTATAGATTACCGGGAGAGCGATATTGTGAAGATGGATATTTTATTGAATGGTGATAAAGTGGATGCATTAAGCGCATTGATCCACCGCAGCCGGGCTCAGGATTTCGGGCGTAAATTATGTACGAAGCTTAAAGAGCTTTTACCCCGCCAGCAGTTCATGATAGCCATACAGGCCGCACTGGGCGCCAAAATAGTAGCCCGTGAAACCATTTCAGCTATGCGGAAAGATGTAACCGCAAAATGTTACGGAGGCGATATCTCACGTAAACGGAAACTATTAGAAAAACAAAAAGAAGGTAAAAAAAGAATGCGACAGATCGGAAACGTAGAAGTTCCCCAGGAAGCATTCCTTGCCGTGCTCAAACTAGACGAATAAAACCCGACATCCTATCACTTATCACTCATCGTTCATCACTTATTAGCTTTGAAAACAATAGCATTCATTCTCTTCCTCCTAACCTGCGGCCTCCCGTCAATGGCGCTGCAGCAGAAGATCATAGCCTTGAAGGGCCCTGGTCAGAAGCTGGTTTTGCAGAGCTATGTTGTCGATAAGGTGGTAGATGACCGTGCTGATACTTTATCTGTAGGCGCCTTGCGTGCCGGTTTGGGTAAAGCCTTGGTGTCGCTTAACTTTGAAGAGGGCGCTACAGCGGCCGTTACCGGCTATATACAACGGTTTGTGGTGCAGGATATGCAAAAGGAAAAGGTGGTATTGCATTTAAAAAAATGGGAGGTCAGCGAGCGTATGGAAAAGGGAAAAAGAGTGGCCGAGCTGTCTTCTGTTCTGGCATTTTATAAGGACGGCGATAAGGTGATGGAGTACACCGGCAGTGCTTATGTATCGGCCTTGTTGGATGTCGGCTCCCATGTCGGCGGATTATTCGATAAAAACCTGGAAGCTGCGCTAAAAGAGTTTGATACCTGGTGGCAGAATAACCGGGCTATATATAACAACGCTTACCTGACCGATATTACTGCAGAGGCCCGGCTCAGCACTGTAGCCAAAGACAAAACGAAAATAGCGTTTGACCGTTCGGTTCCCTTACGTATGGAAGATTTCCAGGCAGAGCCGGATCCACTCAGCAGGGCCGCGGCATTAACCTACAGCGGTTTTTATATGGAAGCCCAGAGCCAGACGATGGGTTCCAAAACAAAGGTGAAGATATCGGTGCTGCCTTACTTTGACCGCCGCAGGTCGTGGATAAGGCCGGAAGCCCGTAACAACTATGTACTGGCCCATGAGCAGTTGCATTTCGATATTACGGCGCTGGTGACATCACAATTTGTCAAAACGATCAACAGCTATACTTTCAGTCCGACTAACTACCAGGAGGAATTAGCGGAGCTACAGCGACGTTATGAAAAGGAGCTGGAGGCCCTGCAGGAACAGTATGATAAGGAAACAAAGCATGGTTTGCTCAAAGACAAACAAGCGATCTGGGAGGATAAGATCAAACAACAGCTCCGGGAAACAGAATGATGTATGCATTGCAGCAAATCATCATTTAAATTTTTACCTTTGACTTGGTTTATTTTTAAGATTAATTTTTATTTTATGAGCAAAGAATGGCCTTTATGGGAAGTGTTTATTCGCAGTAAAGCGGGTTTGGATCATAAGCATGTGGGAAGCCTGCATGCCGCAGATGCACAAATGGCTATAGAAAATGCACGCGATGTATATACCCGCAGACTGGAGGGCGTAAGCATATGGGTAGTGGAAAGCAAATATATACATGCTTCTAACCCGGATGATGCGGATGCTTTATACGATCCGGCGAATGATAAAGTGTATCGCCATCCTACGTTTTATAATCTGCCTGAAGAGCTGAAGCATATGTAAAGCAGGGAGAAGAGCCCTGTTATGGTATGGAACGAAACTTCAGAACAAACAAAAGCTTCCTTACTAAATTGAAAAGGAAGTATTGACGATAATAAACACAGATTTCATGTCGTTGCAAAAACTAAATTATACGTTACAGCTGGCCGATAATGCCTTGATATTGGGGCACAGGCTGAGCGAGTGGTGCGGGCACGGCCCCGTTCTGGAACAGGATATAGCCCTGACGAATATGGCACTGGATCATCTGGGCCAGGCCAGAGCTTTTTATCAGTATGCCGCCGAAATTTATAATACTTTACCGGAACCGGAAAAGAAAGAAGTTTTCTCCTCTCCCTTTTTCCTGGAAAATAACCTGCCACTGACGGAAGACCACCTGGCTTACCTGCGGGATGCCTGGGATTTTAAAAATGTATTGCTGACAGAACAGCCTAATGGTGACTGGGCTTATACGATAGCCCGCTCTTTCTTTTACGACCAGTACGCCGTATTACTGTACCAGTCGTTAAAGCAAAGCAATGATCCGGCTATTGCGGCTATTGCCGAAAAATCGCTGAAAGAAGCGACTTACCACAGCCGCTGGAGCAGCGAATGGGTGATACGCCTCGGCGATGGAACGGAGCTCAGCAAGCAGAAAATGCAACAGGCTTTGACAGATACCTGGCCTTATACCGGCGAACTTTTTATGATGTCGGATGCCGAACAGGCGATGCTCAAAGAAGGCGTTGCCCCGGGAATAGATCATCTCCAGGCAAGCTGGAACTCATATATTTCCGGTGTCATCGAAGAAGCAACCTTAGAACAATTACCTGCAGATACCTGGATGCACAGCGGCGGCAAACAAGGTACCCACTCCGAGTATCTCGGCTACATACTTGCAGAAATGCAGTTCATGCAGCGTGCTTATCCCGGCCTGGAATGGTAAACGCAATGAATAATGAACAGTTGATTCGTAATTTGTAATTAGTTGTCAATTTGTAATTCGTAATTGATAATTCGTAATTGACTACCCCTTTGTCGAAATTTCAATACACTTCCTTTTTATTTGTGCTCTTGTTACTTCTTTGTGGTGCGGGAGTGTATTTTTTTGAGATTTCTTATTGGTGGCTGTTGGTTATTGTATTGGTTTATTTGAGTTTTTTGGTTGCGGGTAGTGCTTTGATCCGGTGGAATTTTTACCTGAGGTCTGTCCATTCGCTTTTTGATTCTCCTAAATATAGTCATACGCAGCCTGGTAGCCGGGCTATAGCGCTTACCTTCGATGACGGGCCGGCTGCTTATACGGCGGAAATATTAGACGTGCTACAGGCGGAAGGGGTTACGGCTACTTTCTTTATTATCGGCAAACATGTGGAAGGGAAGGAACACTTGGTGATGCGTATGCAGCGGGAAGGCCATACTATAGGAAGCCACAGCTTTTACCACGGCTTCAATTTTGACTGGCAGAGCGCATCACGGATGCAGCAGGAAATACAACAGGCTAATGAAGCGATAAGTAAAGTAACCGGCGAAGAGGTAAAGTTGTTTCGACCGCCCTATGGAGTTACCAATCCCAATCTGGCCAAAGCCATCCGCAGGTCGGGAGTCATAAGCGTGGGCTGGAATCTTCGCTCAGTGGATACCGTGGCCCGTGAAGAAGACCGGTTGTTGAAAAAGATATGGAACAACATCGAGCCGGGCAGTATCATTCTGTTGCACGACAGTTGTGCGATAACGGCACGTATACTACCATTACTGTTAGAGGAAATCAAGAAACGAGGTTTTGAACCTGTTGCCTTATAAAAGGTCTGCGTCAATCAGCTTATCTGGAGTGAACGACAGATTTTACAACTCCCTGCTGTCATTGCGAACGCATTTTTCAGCCAGGTGTGGTGTTAATAAATGAAACGGAAAAGAAAAGGCTGAAAAATCGGAAGCAATCCCTTAGTATTGCAGCACATACCCTAAGAGTGACGTAGGGATTGCTTCTGAAAATTTTTGATACTCAATTCTCATTCTAAAGCTAACTTCTTCGCTTATAATGTTGGCAATAACGAATGTTATAAAGCTTCTTAGACGAAGAATTTATACCTCACAAGAGAAAGGCGGTGTGCATATTGATATGGATGGTGTGAAAGAAAGAAAAAAGTCAGCACGCAAAGCTACTTTATTTTTTAAGCAATATTTCTACGTATATATTGCTACGAACCCCGGGCATACGCTCCTGGTATCAGGTCTTTCCGGCTCGCTCTCTGTTATCCTCATCCAGTGGGAGGAAGGATATGGGCAAGAGTGTAAAGATTGTAGTAAACTGGTCTATTGGGAGCGTTTTACTGAAGCGCAGTACGCTATAAACAGGGAATCAAAAATAAGAAAAATGTCCTTTCGCAAGAAGGTGGAATTGATCGCCCGGCATAATCCCGGCTGGCAGTCGTTGAATAGCGAACTAATGGCGATGTGAGATTTGAAGAAGTGAAGAGTAACGTGTTGTCTTTTTACTTCTAATTGTATTTTGGGCTGCACATGTATTATACCTATTTGTTTCGGTTTAGATTTGATAACTTTTTGAAAGTTGTCAAATCTTTTTCTTGCTGTTATGTATCTCATTCCACGCAATCTGACGGCATTTCCGTTAATAAACAATCAGCTGTTGATGATGAGTTGGAGAATTGAAAGCAGTGCCAAATTTTTCACTCTTCACGCTTAGCTCTTCACTTTTATCCCGCCCATTTTCACGATCAGCTTATATTCCTTTTCAGTTAATGGAGATACAGAGAGCCTGCCCTGGCGGATTAGGGCAAGTTGTTCCAGCCCCGGCTGTTGCTTCATCTCGGACAAAGTAACGGGTGTGGGGAACGCTTTCACGGGCTTCAGATCTACGGCTACCCATTTGTCGTCATCAGTGGTGGGATCCTGGTAGGCTTCTTTTATGACTTCTGCAATACCTACTACACAAAGCCCCTCATTGCTATGGTAAAATAAGACGCGGTCGCCCTTTTTCATTTCTTTTAAATTGTTGCGGGCCTGGTAATTGCGCACACCATCCCAGAACGTTTTCCCGTCTTTTACAAACTGGTCCCAGCTATATTTAAATGGTTCTGATTTTACAAGCCAGTATTTCATACTTTAATGAACAATGAATAATGAATAATTTTTGTGAGAGATCATTTTTCACTTTCAATTTTCCGCTCAGTGAACGATCTCTATTTGACCGGAGAAAACAAATTCGGCCTTACCGGTTAGTATAATATTTGTGATCTTGTCTGCGCCAGCTTTATCAAAGGTGACAAACAGTGTGCCTCCTTGTGTATTTACCTGTACCCGGAAGCTGCCCTGTGCCTCGCCGGTGGAAACGATGGCCGCTGCTGTTACGCCGGTGCCGCAGGCCAGTGTCTCCTCTTCCACACCTCTTTCGTATGTGCGGATAGCAATTCCACTGCTTTGCCGGCTGATGAAATTTACATTGATACCCTTAGGCTGAAATGCCTGGCGGTTCCTTATCTTACGGCCTTCCGTAAAAACATCTACCTGCTCCACATTATCTGTCCATTGCACAAAATGCGGCGAGCCGGTATCAAGTATGGCGAAATCCTTACCCCTTTCTATGTGTGTTACATCCAGCATATGCAGCTCCACATATCGGTCTTCCTTTATGGTGGCTGTATGCATACCATCAACCGCTTTAAATTGCATTTCTTTTCCGGCAGCACCCAGGTAATGAGCAAATGCAGCTATACATCTCCCGCCATTACCGCACATAGTGCTTTCCCGCCCATCTGCATTGAAGTATATCATCTCAAAATCGACATGGGCACAATTCTGTAAAAGCATAAAGCCGTCTGCCCCTATACCGAAGTGCCGGTTGCACAACCAGGCAATTTGCTCCGCAGACAATTGAATACTACCCTCCCTATTGTCAGCCAGAATGAAGTCGTTGCCGGCGCCCTGATATTTAAAAAATGTAAGTTTCATTTTTGCAAATGTAGGAATAATGAATAACGAACAATATTATTATGAGGAATAATTGAGTCATTTGAGTAATCGACCACTTGTAATTAAAAATTCATAATTGAATAATATCTCAACCACTTGTTAAATACCATAGCCCCGGGTTTGCCTGATTTTTTTTCCGCTTAACTTTACATGATAAAAAATATTGTTGTTTTTGCATAATGAAAAGAAGTAGAAATGTTGTTGTGTTGACAGGCGTATTTGTTGTCGGCCTTCTATTGTCTTATTTACCTGTACGTGCCCAGGTGGATATCAATACCTTTAAAACCTACCAGTTAAGCGCTCCAAGGGTGGCGAAGACATACAGTCAGTATGATCAGCTATTACGGAAGGATTTTCAGGAGAAAAACCTGGCTTACCCGCCTAAAGAAATGTACATCCGTGCCTTTAAGGCGCATAATGAGCTTGAAGTATGGGTAAAGGAGCCGGGGACGGATACCTTCACTTTGTTTAAAAACTATAAGATCTGCGCGCTTTCCGGTTCTTTAGGTCCCAAGCGTTGGGAAGGCGATCGCCAGGTGCCGGAGGGCTTCTACTTTATATCGGACTTTAACCCGAAGAGTGATTTTTATTTATCCTTACTATTGAACTATCCTAATTATTCGGATCTTATCCTGGGTAATAAGGCTACTCCGGGTGGCGATATTTATATACATGGCGGATGTGTGACCGTGGGCTGCCTGCCGATGCAGGATGCCGGTATCCAGGAAATTTACACGCTTTGCCTGAATGCACGGTTTAATGGGCAGACCAATATTCCCGTTCATGTATTTCCCGTACGCTTCAATAAAACCGGTCTGAATTTTCTCGGCCGCGAATATGCGGACGATACGACACGCCAGCGCTTCTGGATCAACCTGAAAGCCGGTTATGATTATTTTGAAAAAAATCATAGGCTGCTACCGGTAATGTACAACCAGGAAGGGAAATATGTTTTTTAAATCCGCCCTTTATGTGCTGAATATGTCATAATAGTGTCATTTTTTTTCAAAGTCG
>JBEBVI010000118.1:0-10658 GCA_040392805.1 Taibaiella helva | reverse complement strand
TCTTTATACAGGGTGGTTTAGTCTTTATACAGTACTGTATAAACGTCAAAATGGAGTGTATAGGCTTCATACAGGGTTGCGTAATGTTTAAACAGTACGGGGTCAAGCCTAAACACTACTGCGAAAATGTTAAAACATGTTAAAGCGGGTGAAAAAGAGTTAAAACCTGTTAAAAAACAAGACGCAAAAGGCCTTTTGCTCCCTGATTGCGAATCTACTTCCGATCCGGTGAAATCTGTTTCTCCTTTACATTTTACCTGTAAAAAGAGCACGCTAAGAGATAAATTATTTTCTGGGAAAGGCAAGTTTGTATTAAAGAGAAGGGCCTAGTAGAAACGGTTATTGACCTGCCCGGATCTGTGGCATACCAGGCCTCGTAGTGTGAATAATGATTTCAATAACATGTTCGGATGCCAGGCGGCTTATAACTTTAAAGATAATAAACCTTCTTTCAAAGCCAGGAAGAGCAACTTTCCGGTTAGATTTTAAGGTCTGAATCTTACCGAATTCACGTTATGTTAATAATCGGCTCTCTTAAAAAGATACATCAGCCTCAGGGAAACCACGTTATTGAACTGGTCTATTCTCCCGCCGAACATCCCGTTATTCTTCCGTACGGATAACAGCGAGTATTGAAACCGTGGGCCGAGGAAAATACCTTTCCACAGATGAACATTGCCGGAAAAGACAAAACTGAATTCAAACTTACGGAAAGGTGGCAGCCCTTCTTTAATACGAACACCGGAATTATCATATATCAATTCTTCGCTGGATGCTAAGTAGCCGACAGACAAGCCCATTCCGAAATTACTTTTGCGCGATCCCTGGTAAAAATTGATCTGGAACGGGACCTCTGCATATTGCAGCTTAATGGTCTGGCTTTCTATACCAGCTCCCGGTATGGGTGCGCCTCCTTTAGATCCTTTTTGTGAAAACAGAACCTCCATACTTAATGCAACCGTACCGTCTATAGGCATATCCATTTCACCAAACGGAAGATAGATGATGCCCCCGCCCGTAAAGCCCACCTGGTTATACCCTTTGTACCCGTCGCCGTCCACCTGGGTCATATTTATTCCGCCTAACAGGCCTGCAACGGGAAGGTGATATTCTTCGTTGTATCTTTGCGCATGGTTTTTTAAACTACAGCAGCATAAGAGGCAGGCAAGTATTGTTGCTATTTGCTTAATTTTAACCTGTTTTTTAAAATGAGTAAGGTGCTTTTTTCCTTTTTTGTGATTTAAAATCATAGATCTGTATCGAATAAATTACACATTAAACGAACGAAGTACAGCCGGACGACAGCAATTCAATAAACACGTTACGTAAAATGAGCTTCAAATATACGCCAAACACCCTGAAAAAACTGGAACAGCTTTTTGAAGAGGCACGCTTCAGGGTAAGATACGAGAAGGGGAATTTCAACTCCGGCTTCTGTGTACTGGAAGACAGACGGATAGCAGTCATCAACCGCTTTCTTAATATTGAGGGGCGTATTAACGCTTTATTAGAGATATTGCCGTCCATCAGTGTGAAGGAAGACGAGCTAAGCGGGGAAATGCTGAAATGGTACCGGCAGATCATAGAGCAGCCGGGTAATGATAATAAGCCTGTTCAAACGCAAATGGATCTTTGAAAGTGACAACAGTAACATTTCTCGGCACCGGAACATCGCAGGGTGTACCTTTTATAGGCTGCTCCTGCAGCGTGTGCAGCTCTGCAGATCCGCGCGACAAGCGTCTGCGGTCTTCTATATGGATCCGATCGGACCATACCAGTGTGGTGATAGATACGGGTCCCGATTTTCGCTACCAGATGCTCCGCGCCGGGGTAACGCAGCTGGATGCGGTAGTGTACACGCATGGCCATAAGGATCATGTGGCGGGACTGGATGATGTACGGGCCTATAACTACTGGCAGCATAAAGGCATGGATCTGTACGCCGATGAGTTTACAAAGGAGGTATTGCACCGCGAATTCCAGTATGCTTTTAACGGGGTGTACTATCCCGGTATTCCCGTACTGAACATTATCCCGGTTACCGGCGCACCTTTTGCGATCGGCGATCTGAACTTTAGTCCGGTCAGGGTGATGCATTACCAGTTACCGGTATATGGCTACCGGATCGGTGATTTCACCTATATAACAGATGCTAATTTTATCCCGGCCGGAGAGCTCGACAAGATAAGAGGTACTAAAATACTTGTGTTAAATGCTTTGCGTAAAGAACACCATGTTTCGCATTTTACTTTATCCGAAGCTATAGCTTTGGCAAAAGAGATTGGCGCAGAACAAACTTATCTTACGCACGCCAGCCACCAGCTGGGCCTGCATAGTGAGCTGGAAGCTTTCCTGCCGGATAGTATATTTATGGCATACGATGGCCTCGTGCTCGAAGTGAGTTAAGTTTTGTTTTTGACCTGAAATTAAGTCAAACGTATTATGTCGCAACCCAATGTCATTAACTTAAGGCTTCGTATAGTTGCGGGTGATAACACCCGCAACGGCAACCGCCGATGTTGGTGTTATCACCAACATCGGCGGTTAATGACATTATGTCGCAACCATTGAATTGCGTTGAATGGGTTAGTAAACGTGTCAATATAACTTCTCTGTTCCAAAGCCCCGTGAGATAGCAAACATCTCATGGGATAAACTTGGGGGATGTCTCCACTCCGCTATCGCTTCGGTCGACATGACGGTACTTGAGGAGGTTATTCTGACTATTATACTTACCAAAGTTTCGCCATTTTTAATTTTGACTTAATGCTAATAATTTATTTTTATCCCTTAAAATCGGTATAAGCTCTGCTTTTTCTGTACAACATAGGTATCCGTTTTTATATAGCAGCGGCACATATAGCTGCCCTGTTTGGGCGTAAGGCAAAGCTGTTCGTTTCGGGGCGGCGTGGATTGATGCAGCATATAGACCATGCACTTCGAGACGAAGCGCGCAAGCGCATCTGGTTCCATTGTGCTTCGCTGGGGGAGTTTGAACAGGCAAGACCGGTAATTGAGTCTTTAAAACAGCGTTACCCCGGTCATTGTATCGTGCTTACTTTTTTTTCTCCCTCGGGCTATGAGGCTCAAAAAGATAATAAGGGTGCAGATCATGTTTTTTATTTACCAACAGATACCCGCCGTAATGCAAGTCTTTTCCTGGATAGGGTACAGCCCTGTTGCGCGTTGTTCGTCAAGTACGAATTCTGGTTCCACTACCTGGATATCCTTGCGCAACGTCATATTCCCGTTATCTTATTTTCGGCCCTGTTCCGGCCCCGCCAGCCTTTTTTCAAATGGTATGGCAGCCTGTACAGGCAAATGCTGGGATGCTACAGGCAGATCTTTGTGCAGGACAATTTATCAGCACAGCTGCTTGCCGGAATAGGTGTAAGGCAGGTACAGGTAGCCGGCGATACCCGTTTTGACCGTACCTGGTCGATAGCACAATCACCGGTTGATTTCCCTGATGTAGATATCTTTAAGGGCCATGCTCCGCTTATCATTGCCGGCAGCACCTGGAGTCGTGATGAAGCATTGTTGAAGGAAGTAATAGATCAATTACCCCAACAATACAAGCTGCTGGTAGCGCCACATAATATCGATCCCGCACGTATAGAAGAAATATTAAAACTGTTTAAGGGAATATGTTGCGATTGGCGGGACAACGAGGAGCAACTGAGGCAGAGCCGGGTAGCTGTTGTGTCCGAGATCGGCCATTTGTCTTTCCTTTACCGGTATGCAGATATGGTATGGGTGGGCGGAGGCTTTACCCGCACCGGGATACACAATATTATAGAACCGGCGGTATATGGGAAACCCGTGTTATTCGGCCCGCATTACGACCGGTATAAAGAAGCTGTGGATATGCTGGAGGAGGGCGCTGCCGCTACATTTAAAGACGCCGAAGAGATAGCCGGGATGATAAAAAACAATAATGCCCTGCAGCTTATGGGAAACAAGGCAAGGCATTATGTGCTCCGGCGCCTGGGGGCTACCGGGCTGATCATATCTTACTTGGAAGAAAAATGCTTGGATAACAAGTGATAAAATGTTTCCACTGTACTGTCGTTATCATCCCAGCGGAATACAGGGGCCACTTCACTTTTTATCCAGGAAACGGCATTATCCAGATGGTCTTCCTGGTTTAAGCGGTTCAGTATATCTTCATACTCCTCCTTATTATTGTTAAACAGTTCGTTGAGGAATAAATATTTATCATTTATACCTATTACGGACCGGATGTCTTTTTTAACGGGAGGGATACTGAAGAGTGTGCCGGGTATCGTGCTTTTTGCCTGTTGCTGTTGTACCGGCCTGGGTTCTGTGATCTCCGGCTCGCGACTCTCAGTTATCACGGCAATTTCTTCTTTTACCGGCGGCTCTTCCACCTGTCTGCTGGCCGGTGGCTCAAAGCTAATACCGGAAGTGTAGCTATTGACCGGCGCGACCGGCTCTGGCTCTACGGCAGGTATTTCAATTTCCACGGCCTGAGGTTTGTCAATATTTTTTTCTTCTTCAGCTTCCTGTTGTATTATCTCTTCCCGTCCGCTATATTCTTCCTTCGGTTCCTCTTCCTGTTGTATTTGAGGGGCTACGGGCTCATCGGGTATTCCTTCCGGTATGGTTTTTTCTTCTTGTACTTCCGGTACGGCTATGTCTGCGGGTTGTTGGGGAGGAGCAATTTCCTGCCGGATCTTTTGTTCTGTTTTTTCTTCTTTCGCAGGGTTACCGGCAACGGCTTTCGGTGCTTCACTTTCAGTGTTTGCGGGCTCTTCCCCGAAGCTTTTATGCCATTCCAGCAGATCGGCATACATTACCCTGGTATAGTCCAGCATCAGATCGATATCAATTGCTGTTTTGGGATGCTTACCCTGGTAGACGTCTATAAGACGCTGCATTACATTTTTTATCCTGTCCATACCGGTTTTTTTATGCTAAATTATTACTTTTATCGGGCAAGTTAAGCACAAATAAAAAAAGGCTTTTTAAAATGAGTGTGCTACTTTCTACTTTTAACCTGGTTTTTTAATAGGTAAGTGATTTACATTTGCGCTATGAGGATTCTGAAATCAAACGTAACGATCCTGCTCAGTGTGCTGTGTTTCTTTTTTGTTGCCTGTAGCGAAACGGCCAAAAGAGAAAGCCCGGAGCATCCTGCTTACCATAATGTCCTGGTGCAGCCTTTTACCGATTCGGTCAACAGCGATCCGCAGAATGCATACTATTATTTTTTACGCTCGGAAGCTTTGCTGCGTATACACGAAGACTCGCTTGCCCTTGCTGATGCACAGCAGGCGCTGCAAATCGACAGCCTGAATCCCCGTTATGCCTATGCCGTAGGCTATATTCAAATCTCGCTGAAAAAATATGACGAGGCCATTCCCTTGCTGAGAAAATTGCTGGTAAGCGATCCATTCAATACGGGAGCACAGTTTTTATTGCTCAGTGCTTTCTTGGATACCAAACGTATAAACGAAGCCCAGGCCCTTGTGGATGCCGCGCTGGCTGCCCGGCCCCGTGATCCGCGGATAAGATACTGGCAGGCGCTTATTAAAACGGCGCAGGGTGACAGGACTGCTGCCATAGGTATTGCCAGGACGCTTATGACAGAAGAGCCCGATAACTATGAAGTAAGCTACCAGCTTGCGGACTGGTATAGGGAAGAAGGTCTTCCTGAAGCCATATCCCAGTATGAATACACCTTCAGGATGGACACCACAGACGTAGATCCGCTTTATGATATAGCTACTATTTATGAATTAAAGAAAGACTGGAGAAAAGCCAAGGAACTGTATCGCACCTGTATTTTAAGGGATCCCGGTTATACGGATGCCTATGTTAGTATAGGGAAAATATTACTGCACCAGGATTCCGCGGAAAAAGCCCTCAGGCAGTTTAACATCGCTATTGCCACAGATCCTGTGAATGCTACTGCCTATTTCAATAAAGGCTTATGTTTCGAACAATTGAATCTTAAAGACAGTGCCATATCGGCTTATCGCCAGGCTCTTGTTTTTGACGAAAGCATAAAGGAAGCCCGCGCGAGGTGGCAAAAGCTGCAACAGGATAGCCCCGGTCGTTAAGGGACTGTGTCGAAGTAACTTCCCGGTTTCAAGACCTGGAAGATGCCTCCACGGAGCCTGCCCTGAACATAGCCGAAGGGGTCGCATGACGGCCAATTACTTCGACGCAGCTCAGTACAAGTGAGTAAGTTATTTTGACTATTATCCCAAGTGATAAGTAAGAGGGAAAGGTTTTTGTGAACTTTTCACCCCGGAACATGCTTTTATGTGCTGGAGGTACTACCTGTTTGTTGAAGAAAGGTTAGTGTTTTTATGCCGCGTAGCGGTTACCTCTTCCGGGCTGACATTTTGGGATGCATCTTTAGAAATAAGTAACCTGCTTTTTTCCGGGAAATAATTATTTTTGCGCCATTATTTTTTACCTCAAAAAACAAAAAGGAAGGTACACCATGCCAGTGTTACACAACCGCGTTTCAAATGAGGAGCTGAAAGCACGTATGCTGGCCGAAAAGGAGCCGCGCACCACAGTTTCCTTCTATAAGTATTTTTCCGTTGCATCTCCGCAGGAATTTCGTGATGACCTCTACCGGAAATTCGAATCATTAAAAGTGTTCGGGCGGATCTATATTGCCGCCGAAGGTATAAATGCACAGATCAGTGTGCCCGAAAGCAATTTTGATGCCTTTCGGGATACCCTCTGTAGCGCAGCGCCGGAACTGGATGGTCTGCGGCTGAATATAGCCGTTGACGATGACGGGAAGTCCTTTTGGGTTTTAAGAATGAAGGTACGCAGCAAGATAGTAGCCGATGGTATAGACGACCCGGATTTTGACCCTGCAAAAGTAGGGCGCTATCTTAAAGCGGGAGAAGTGAACAGTATGGTTGAAGACCCGGATACCATATTTGTAGACATGCGTAATCATTATGAGTATGAGGTCGGCCACTTTGAGAAGGCTATAGAAGTGCCTTCGGATACTTTCCGGGAGCAACTGCCTATGGCTGTAAAAATGCTGCAGGATAAAAAAGATAAAAACATTGTGATGTACTGCACCGGCGGCATCAGATGCGAAAAAGCCAGTGCATATATGCTTCATAAGGGATTTAAGAATGTGTTCCATGTAGAAGGCGGCATTATTGAATATGCACGTAAAGCAAAGGAACAGGGTCTGCCCCTGAAGTTTGTAGGTAAGAACTTTGTATTTGATGAACGCCTTGGAGAGCGTATCACAGACGATGTGATTGCACACTGCCACCAGTGCGGCAAGCCTTGCGATACCCATACCAATTGTAAAAACGACGGTTGCCACCTGTTGTTTATCCAATGCGAGGATTGTGCAAAGCAATACGACGGCTGTTGTAGCGAGAGCTGTGTACATGAATATCACCTGCCGGAAGAGGAGCAACGGAAATTACGCGCAGGCAGGGAGAACGGCATAAAAATATTTAATAAGTCAAAGGACCATCCTTTAAGAAAGCACAGGAAGGACTGGGAGCGGGAACGACAACATTTACAGATAGTGGATAAGGGATAGTCGGGCACCCGGGTAAAAATGCACGACTTCAGTAGAGACGCGATTAATCGCGTCTCTACTATTCTGTGAAAGTAAATTAGCATTTACACTTCGCATTCAATATTTTTGTGCTCTTTTGAATTGGGCATGTCTGAGAAAAAGCAAAATAATAATATAAGATCTAAGCCGGGACGCAGGTTATTTATAATTATCCTGTTGCTGGCTATTGTAAACATAGCATCGTGGTTTGTTTACTTCCAGCTGGATCTTACGAAAGATAAGCGCTATACCGTTACTCCGGCGACAGCCGCCATGCTCCGTCAACCAGGTGATAAAGTGGAAGTGCTTGTTTTCCTGGAAGGAGATGATCTGCCTGCCGCATTTCAAAGTTTAGCCAATAGTACCGAATCCATGCTTCGTAATTTCAGGAGCATGAGCGGAAATAAAGTGGTTTATCGCTTTATTGATCCTTTGGGAAGCGATACTACGGCTATGGGTTTGCTGCGGAAATATGGCATGAGCGGCATTCCCGTAACGGTCAATGCAGGCAAGAAAGGTACGGTGCAGAAAATGATCTTTCCATGGGCGCTCGTTTTGCGTCATGACAGCCAGTCTGCTTACCCCGTTTTTCTCCAGGAGGTAAATTCATCTAACCTGAACAGGGAAACATTACTGAAATCGGAGATGCTCCTGGAATATAACCTGGCTAACGGCATTCACCAACTCCGGAAAAACGAGGTTCCTATGGTAGCCTACCTTACCGGTAACGGCGAAGTATTTGATCTCAGTGTTTTTGATGCTATAGCCAGTTTGCGGCAATATTATCGCCTGGATACGCTAAACCTGCAACAGGCCGATTCTATTCCTGCTCATTTCAAAAGCATTATCATCAACCGGCCTTTATATGCTTTCAGCGAAACGGATAAATTCAAGATCGACCAATACCTCATGCGGGGAGGTAATATCCTGTGGAGTATAAATATGGCTACAGGCACGCTCGACAGCCTTAGAAGCGGCAGCTTTAACAGTATGCCTGCCGATCTGAACCTGAATGATCTTTTTTATAATTACGGAATACGGATCAATACCAATTTAATAACCGATGCTGTTAATTCGGTTTATATACCCTTACAGGCATCCGGCAATAATCCCCAGCCGGAACTGCGGCCCTGGATTTATTTTCCCGTATTATATGCAGGCAGCGATCATCCGGTTGTAAAAAATCTTAATGGCGTGCTGACCCGCTTTGTCAGCAGCATAGATACCAATGCCAACGATGCATCTATACGTAAAACCTTGCTGCTCACATCAAGCCGGTATAGCAGAACAGAGGCGGTTCCTTTGCCGGTGATATTGGAGAAAGCCATTGAAATACCTGACCCGGCTGCATTTCCGTCTAAAAATTTAGTGGGGGCGATATTGCTCGAAGGAAAGTTTCGTTCTTTGTATAACGGTCGTCAGCCGCAAGAGGTGATATCCTTTATGAATAATGCAGGATCCGCTTTAGTGCCTTCTGCAGAAAAAACGGGAAAAGTTGTCGTTCTTTCAGATGCAGATATATTGGCAAATGATGTATCGGAGAAACGGGGCCCTTCACAGATGGGCGCTTTTGTCTTTACCCCCGATTACCTGTATGATAACCGTAGCTTCTTCCTGAATTGTATGGAATATATAACGGATCCCGGCAATTTACTGGAAGCCCGCGGCAAAACCTATGACCTGAGAAGGCTCGATCCCAAGAGGGTAGAGGATGAAAAGCTGAAATGGCAATTGATCAATATAGTCGTGCCGGTATGTATTATATTGATATTAGGCTGCATTTTTAACCTCGCCAGGAAGAGAAAGTACACTACCTGATAAAAAAAGACAATTTTATCTGTTTTTAGGGCTTCATTTTAAAGATTGCGTCTATTATTTCCTATATTTAGGCCAAAAATAAATTATGGAGCGGAAACAAAGGCCTCCTGTATACTACAGTGAGTATCTTCAATTAGACAGAATTTTAAGTGCCCAATCTCCGGAGAGTCTTAAAGAAGGCATTAAGGCGGACGATGAGATGTTGTTTGTGATCGTGCACCAGACTTATGAGCTTTGGTTTAAACAGATACTGCACGAGCTGGAAATTGTCCGGTCTATCTTTAAGCAGCCGAATGTGCCGGATAATTCTCCCGACATTTATAATTCGGTGCACAGGTTAAAGCGTATATGTACCATACTTACGATCCTGGTAGACCAGATCAGCATTATAGAAACGATGACCCCGCTTGATTTCCTCGATTTCAGGGATCTGCTTCGTCCGGCTTCCGGCTTCCAGAGCATACAGTTCAAAATTATTGAAGCCACCTTAGGCCTCACTTACGAAAATCGTTTTGGTAAGGAATATTATCTTTCTCAGCTGAACGAAAAAGATATTGAAAGGGTAAAGAAAGCGGAAGAAGAAGAATCGCTTATTGTTTTACTGAACAGGTGGCTGGAGCGTATGCCTTTCTGCCAGGATAAAGAGTATTGGGCAGAAAACGGAGAAGTAACAGAATCTGATCATCCTTTCTGGAATGAATACAGGGCAATTTATGCTTCAGGATTGTTGCCGGTGGAACAGGGTAATTTAGCCGTTTTTGACCGTATCTTTATGGATGAAAATAATTATCCGCCCGAGCGAAGACTGAGCAATAAAGCCAGCAGGAATGCCTTTTTTATTATGTTGTACAGGGACTACCCACTTCTGCAGCTTCCTTATGAATTGCTGGGTACCTTACTGGAAATAGATGAGCTGCTTTCCATGTGGAGACACAGGCATATACATATGGTGCAACGGACGATTGGCAAGCGTGTAGGTACGGGTGGAAGTACCGGTGCAACTTACCTGAAAGCGGCTGCTGACAGTCATACTATATTTAAAGAAATTGCGGAACTTACCTCCTTCCTTTTACCACGTAACGAACTGCCGGAGCTGCCTCAAAGGATAAAAATGGAATTAGGATATAACCGGGAAGAAATGGCTTGATAAATAGAGTAAGAAGAGCCTGCTGTTCGTGAGCATTAAGCGAAGCGCTCCGAACTGATAATAGAGGCTGTCTAAAAAGCCCATTGTCGTCATTCCGACTGGAGCGGAGCGGAATGG
>JBEBVI010000117.1:0-10695 GCA_040392805.1 Taibaiella helva | reverse complement strand
ATAGTGCCTCTGTCGTCTTTGTTCTCAATGTGTTGAATAATCAAAGCTCCTGAAATCATCCGGGCATCAATGTGTAAACACAGCATCACTCAACATCCACACCACTCCCACCCGTCATACGACGCATTGCGAGGAGTTGCGAGGTACGAAGCAAAGCAATCCCCGGGAGTAATCTTAATGAATGAAACGAAAAAGGAAAAAGACTGAAAAATCAGAAGCAATCTCTAAGTACACAGTACTCCATGCAGATCGCTTAGTCACTGTGTCAAAATAACTTCCACGTTTCCAAGTCTGGGAGATGCCTCCACAAAGTCTACTCTGAGTACAGCCGAAGGGGTCGGCATGACGGTACTTACTTCGACACTGCTCAGTACAAGTACTTCGACACAGCCCGCCCTGAGCTTGTCCGAACGGGCTCAGTACAAGTGAGGAAGTTATTTTGATTATTATACTTATACTGCACGCCGTATAAAAATGTGCAATACCAATTATTTCCTTGTGTTAAGGTAATGCAACATACGTAGCGTAAAGCTGTATGTTAGAAATGCCGCATGGCGGCAGCCTGTTTGTAGCTTAAAATAAGATGTGGTTATTGCCGCGTAGCGGCTACCCTTAAAGAATGCTTATTCTAATGATTGATTCGTAATTGATAATACATTGGTTGCATGGTCATTTTGTCATTAATTGTGGCTGACCATTATGCTCTACTCTACGAATGGATGGGTAACCGCTACGCGGCAAAGAAGCATTTTTTCGCATATTACTAAAAAGCGATAGCCGCTATGCGGCATTTCTCTTGAGTACTGTAAGATGTTTTTGAGATTTTGACAGGTTTACTGTTGCATATATCTGTCATCAAATACAAATTGTTGCCTTGCATCAAAATCAATGCACAAAACTACACGACAGGAAGTACAGGATTGTTCTCTTTCTTCCAGCCGGACGAAACTGCTTAAAGCTTTAACTCAGCATGAGTAGACCCCGGGCCTGTCCTGAGCCTTTTCCACAATTAATGACGAACAACCTGAAATAGTCTTATTCAGCCAACTTAATGACCATCCCTTTGTATAATTCCTGGTTCTCTGTAGTTATTTTAAGATAGTAGCTCCCGACCGGAAGCCCATACAGAGGGATAAAGGAAGCACCCCTTGATGAAAGCATAGATCCCTCATAATTCCGAAGCCATCTTCCTGTTGCATCGTATAACTCCACTTTCTTCATCTCACGGTTATCGCTCATCTGCAACAATACAAAATCCTTTACCGGGTTCGGATAGATTTTGAGGTTTATCTGCCGCTCTTTGTCCCTCTTCACAATCCTTACCGGATCCGTATAACCTCCGTTGCCGTTGACTTCGGGACCTATTGTAACATAGCGGTCCACATCCGGATGGGTAAGAGAAGTAACACTTTGGTTAACATCCGGCCAGTATACTTTTATGGAATCTACAATATTGCTCTCCCCCAACCCAAAGAGCAAAGCAAAAGGTTGTTGCCCCGATCCGTTGCCCCTTCCGGCATATACTTCACGCATCCTCTGCACACCATTGCTCCAAAGGTAGATCCGGGCTCCGATACTGCTTTTATTTACCCCTTCCGGGGCTATCAGCTGAATACCGATCCAATGGTTATCCTGTCCTTTTTTGTTTTCTATGATATTAAGCGTACGCGGCTGTCCGTTACGGCAAAAGAGAATATCATCATCACCGTCTAAGTCATAATCGAATACTTCGGTAAGGTGTACGTCTTTAGTGGTATCGTTGATGAGCTGAAGCGTTGGGGTAATGTCTTTAAAGGTATGACCGGGTTGTTGGTGAAAAATATAGATGCGGTCGGTGGAGGGCATATATTGCCCCTGCATCATTACGATATCTTCCAGCCCGTCATTATCCAGGTCAAACCAGGAAGCATCGTAGTCGCCTAAGTGTGTAGAACGGGGAGTAGCCCTTGGCGTCAAATCCCGGTTGGGGCTGAGTTTGTAACTATTGGCAGCTCCTTCATTGACAAAGATTGTTGAGCGTCCTTCGTTGGCATCCAGGCCACCATGTACTAAGCTGAAGAAGAAATCCATATCACCGTCGTTGTCAAAATCGGCGGGTACGCTGCTCCACATACAGAGATTTTGCCCGTTATCGCCTTGCATATAGTGGGCGTTATAGTTCACTTCTGCTGCTACATTGGTGAAGGTGCCATCTCCATTGTTTTTCCACAACTGACCTCCCGTGCGGCAATAAGGTGCCGTAGCAATATCGGGCCAGCCGTCATTATTCCAGTCTACCACACCACAGCCATACATAGGTTCCCGTTGTGTGATGCCTGCCTGTTGGCTGACATTGGTAAAAGTACCATCGCCATTGCCTTTCATTAATATACCGGCGCTGGTCGTGTTCCGGTCATAATCTTCGAACCACCGGGCGATGAAAAGGTCGATGTTACCGTCTTTATCATAATCAAGAAAACTGAATCCCATAGTATTGACCAGGCCAAGTTCATGCAACCCGTTACCGGGTACAAGTGTAAAGTTACCCATACCGTCGCCCAGCATCACTTCGCAGCGGTCGCCGGAATCTATATAGGTGGATAACCGGTGGTAATAGGAGCCTTTTACGAGGTCTATATTGCCATCGTTATTGATGTCGGCAAGCGCTACAGCCAATCTTCCACGACTGTCGCCACCGCCGGGTTTGGCATTGATGCCACTTTGGGTAGTAATGTCGATGAACAGGCGATCATTGGGGTTAGTGGATTGTGTATCCTGTATATTAAGGTATACACGCAGGTTGTTTACGGCAACGGCGCTCCAGGCTCCTTCTACAGAAATGATATCAGGATAATTATCATTATTGATGTCTGCTACAAAGGGGGCAAAGGAACGAAAGCTGTCTAAGCCTTTGGAAGTGGTAACTATTTCCAGCCAGGAGGAGGATTGGGCATTCAATAAATTCACCGGCAGCATATAGAGTGCAGCCAGGATCGTACAATAAATTTTGTTCATTGGTATTGCTTATCTTATCAGTGTTATATTTCCTTTGTATTTTTCGGCACGGCCATTCATCAATGTCGACTGAACAGTGTACACATATACTCCTTCCGGCTGTTCTTTACCATTTAACTTTCCGTCCCATCCTCGCCCTTGCGTATTATTTGTTTCAAAGACAACCTGTCCCCAACGGTTGAATATCTGCATACGAAAAGCAACCATACTTTCGGATAGCAGCTGCCTGGGGAAGAAATAATCGTTAAAGCCGTCTCCATCAGGTGTGAATACGTTCGGGATATCTGTATAGCAGTCTTTGGTTATAGTTATATTCCCGGTGGCGGCACAACCCTGCTCATTGGCTATGGTAAGGCTGTAGCTACCCGGATATACTACTGTAATAACAGGACTGGTATCACCTGTACTCCACAAGTAACGGTAACCTCCCTGACCGGGCGCATAGTTTTGCAACAGGACAGGTACGCCTTTATAACATATTGCCGCATCCGGACCAAGATCAACAAGGGGAAAAGGATAAACTTTTATGGTATCGGTAAATATCTGTTCCGGGCAAGCCCGGAAAATGCCTTTTAGGATAGCGGGAAAAATACCTGCCTGGTCGTAAGCATGGTGAATACTTTCAATAATAGTATTCAGCCCATTCCCGTCACCCATATCCCAGAGTAATAGCACTGCTGTATAATCGGCATAGGGTTTAAACCGGATACGCTCTCCGCTACAAATTTCTCTTTTATCAGCAAGAAATGAAAAGTCAGCTAAGATAGTATCTATGGTAATGAAAGTATAGCTGGTATCCGTACAGCCTTTACCGCTACCGGTCAGCATCACTTCATATCTTCCGGGATGGGGATATAAATGAACAGGATTACGTTCATAAGAATTACTGCCATCGCCAAAGTACCAGGTGCTGGTCATATGCACATCTGAGGTATTGGTGAAACGGATAGTGTCAATGACGCAGAACAGCGTGTCCACCTCAAAAGAAATTTGCTCTTCCGGTATCAAAATGCTGCTATCTCTTGTGCAGCCCCAGCGGTTGGTTATGCTGAGCGTATAAGTTCCGCCCGGTACGGCATACAAGTCCTTCATAATGGATAAAGTATGTCCATTACTGTCTTTCCACAAATAGGTACAGGAATCCTGCCCGTTCGGGAAATAAACAATAGCCTGCCCGTTTGTTTTAGAACGACAGGAGGCAGATGTTTGAATATTGATTTCAGGAAAATCATAAACAGTTAAGTATACATGCACAAAAGAATCGCAACCTGCCCTGCTGGTGAACATTCCGGTATAAAACCCTGAACCGGTTAATGGTGTATTCCCAAGCCAGTAAGTATCGCCGGAGCATATAGCTGCGGATAGCGTATCATGAAATGCCTCTGATATGACTATCTGCTTTCTGGCGGTATCAAGTTTACAATCACTTCCTGCCATTAAAGTTACTGTATAAATGCCGGGGACACGGTAAATATGCCTAGGACTCTGCTCTGTATTCAACGAGCTCCCATCTCCGAAATCCCACAAATACCAACTTGTACCGGTAGAGGTATTCTGAAACACAGCCACAAACGGAGCACAGCCGCTATCTGCTGATTCCGATCCGGCTTCGGATAGGATATCGAATTCGGAATGTGGAACAGGCGGTTGAGGTAACGATACGGAAGCCTGTGCTAAAAAGGCGGCATATGGGCCGCCGGACCTGATATGTATAACTAAACTGTTATAGCCGCTTTTCCAGCTATTGCAAAAATTAGCGGACACCATATTATCTTTTTGAAAGCCGACAAAATTATAAGGTGATGCCACTGGAATAGCTCCGATATGACCACTCTGCGGAACGCCATTCACATATATTTCATAGACGGAATTGTCCGCCATAAAATCGAGGCTCAGGCAAAAAATGCTATCTGTGTCGAAGCTTTGCCCACAGGCATCGGCACAGGGAAGATAAAAATCTATTTTATAAAAATAGTCCACATTGCCGCTGTGTGTACCTTGTGTATTATGCGATATCCAACTACAATCTTTCCAGTGGCTGGGCGAGTAATTACCCGGGAGTGGTCCCATTGCTACTGCGGCGATATAAGGACTATCTATATCACCGGATGCCACTTTCCAGTTCAAATCTTTGCTGCCAGCAGAAATCACCCCTCCATTATTGTTTGTAGCCGTATTAAAAAAAGCAGGCAGAGGAGCATTCCCTATATTCGAAATCACCGTCAAATCAAGCGTGCGTACACTGTCGCAGCCTCCGCTCCTATCAAAAGTGTCCTTATAAATTCCGGTCTGATAATAGCCTTCCAACGTATCGCCGGTACATAGGGTATCATAAATAGTGGTATAAACAGGGGCACATTGGCCGTAACCTTTAAAAATAAAAGCAGATATAAAAAATATAGTGAAGAATAAAATTTTATTCATAAAACTGCCTGGCGTTGATGATTATCTAAGCTTTCCCACTAATGTATTCTCTTGAATTATCGAGTTAAAGTTACGGGATATTAGTTAAACAATCCTTAATTCCCCTGAAAAGAACCGACAATTGAAAGTAAATGGTAACAAATAAAATAGGGGAAAGAAGTAACAGAGGAGGAATGCCGGGAATGCCCATCCTCTGTTGCAAGCAAAAAGATTTCCAACTGTGCTTATTGTTTGACCATCTTTTCTACCTTAATCATTCTTCCTTTCTGATCCATAAACTGTATCACATATACGCCCCGGGGGTATTTTTTTAAGCTTATCGACTCTGCATTCCTGAAGGAGGCCAGTTGTTTGCCTTCTATACTGCTGATGACAAGGTCTACTTTCACCGGGCTTTTGATATAGACTATATCTTCAGATGGATTAGGATAAAGGTGAATATCTCCGGCAAAAGATGATTCATCCACGGAAACGTCTTCCCAATTGGTAACGGCATACACGTCAGACATAAACTCACAACCGTACTCATTTGTTACTTTTACAGTATAACTTCCATTAGAGGTAACATTATATACCGAATCAGTTGCTCCTTCTATAAGGCTGCCGTTAAAATACCATTGATAGCTGCTGAAAGGGCCGCCGGTGGTACCTAACTGGAATACATTTATTGTAATAGTTGTAAATAAATCAGCGCCCCGAAGGATAAAGGAATCCACATAGCTTTCGCAATCATTACTGTAGGTTAGCCAATAAGTTCCTGCGGTTGTTACTTCAATTTTGTCTGTGGTGTCCCCGGTGTTCCATTGGTATGTATAACCTATATTTCCGGCATTGCTTACTAAGAGAATTCCGTCTGACCATCCGGAACAAAGTAATGTGTCCAGTAAGGTATGATAAACCGTGTCGTAAGCTTCCGGAATAACGGATTCGTTACCGAGGCCATACGGAACATCAGACGGCTTAGTAATGCCCGAACTGGTATAGCCACAAGAGTCGGCGTCATAGTTGGGATAGTTAATTACTCCAAATGTTCCATCGCCAAAGTCATTCGTATAAATTTTACCATCCGGCCCCAACCTCATGGATGAACCGTACGTGTAATTGGGTATTGCTTTTGCTATATAGTTATTTTTCAAGTCAAATTGAAATCCAGGCATATAAAGTTTAGAATTGTCGGGAGAAAAGCATACACTATAACAGTTTTCATCACTTAACTGGCTCGGATTGCTGACAACACCTGTGTTAACATCAAAGTTGCAAAGATACACGCTTCCATACCATTCAAGAGGTCCTAACTGCCTGTGGCTCGCCACTGCAATCCACTTACGGTCGGGCGATACAACCATCTGTCCCATAGTGCAAAAGGGCAGCATTCCGGTGTTGCTAAAGGTGGAAATCACGGGTGTGGGGCTGATACCAGTTGAGGTAATTTCGTAAGCGACATAATGTTGAGTGGCGTAACCTGTGGCACCTTCATTTTTACAATAAATCAGCCAGGCATTGCAGCTGTCTCCAATAGCAGCTGTCATCTTTTCCGTAAGCCGCAGGGCAGGTTCCTCTTTAGCGCCAGAATCTAAAAGTAATCCTTTCTGCCCCTGCACGATATCTCCCAGGCCATTATTCAGGCTCATATCTACCACGCTGTAATAAAGATTGCCGGGCATAGGGAAAGGAGAAGTCCTGCTTGTCAGGGTAAATACATAATATTTGCCTTTATTATTATTGCCCGGGAATGCCACAATCTGCACCCCTTGTGTAACAGATGCAACCAGCTCGCCCAAGTTGAAAAAATCGGGTGAATTAGCATTAAATGTATCCAGAAATTCACTCCCGATATACCCGTTAGGCATCAGGCTGTCGTTTTTATCCCAGATATAGGTGCCGTCCGTAGAAAATAAAAGTTTTCCTTCCCTGTCGCATACCGCAGCCCCGCCTTCGGACATTCCAGCCCATCCGGCTGTACCTACTTTTGATTTTATGGCTGCAGGTGATGCCGCGTTAAAATTTAATCCTGCTCCCGTGGCAAACATCCATATATTATTTTCCGGTTTGTTGTATTGGGCATAAGCAGGGGAGTAAAGTAACCCGCAACAAATAGTTACTACAATAAGTAAAAAAGTATTCTTTCCTTTCATTTTTTTCTGTTTTTTAATGTTATAAAATAAGTCTACACATAAATAAAATCTGGTATCAATCTGCTATATCATATTTATAATACCCTTTATGAACAGTATCGCTTTGCCCGTAAAAAGGTTGCATTTTAATGTGAAACAGTAAAGTATCTGCTACAGGCGAAGACATCCTTATTTCCGGCTCAGACAACCTGTTGTCAATCGCACTATCCCTGCTCTTTATAAGCAGGAAGATCAGCAATCCATTGATTGTAACAGTTAATATAAGCGCTGCTGCTAAAGTCCATTCCCTCTTCCTGTATTTTAAATTTTGTATCACCTCGTCTGCTTAATACAAAACAAAGATGCCCTAAAAAAGAAAAGACAATACAGGTAAATACCCTCAATTTAGCACTTAGTGGTATTATCCTATTTTTTAAGTAAAACCCGCAAACGAAGGGAAAATTAAAAATCGAAACCGGAAGGAGGAAATGAGTAACAGAGATTGCATAAATCAGGGTAGCTGCGTATTTTTGACACAAAGAAAAACATCTTTTAACGCTTCTTATTGTTATGATCGTATAATGAAAAAACACGTGTTGAGCAGGGAAGGTAAAAAGAAGTAACAATCAATGATAAAATACGGGAATAAAATCCGCCATTCCTACCAGCATTTATATCTGAAAAGGAACAGGTTTCATAGTTTTTTATTAATATCACACCAAAAAGATAAGAATAAAAAGCGGGAACAATAAAATCTTAAAGACTAATGTCATTAACTTAAGGCTTCGTATAGTTAGGGAAAGTTGCACCATAAAATACCCCGACAGGGGTATAATTTGAATAGCCATCGGTGCAACCGGTGGAGAATGAACAGTTTTGCTATTGAACCCTTACAGGGTTCAACAAAATAATCGACATTTTTACCGTGAGTTTCACTCACGGCTATTCAAATTCAAGCCCTCCGGGTTTAAGTTGACGGCTATGGTGTTATCACCAACATCTAAAGTTAATGACATTGCCTTAAAGCCTTAAAAACAAAGAATACTAAAATCCGAAAGCCCCGGAAGCCATACACAGTAAGTAATTAAATATTCTGAATGAAACAGGTTTCAGTAATTTTATCCTTCCTCATTAACTGCTTTTGTCTTGCTCCCGGCTATACCCAGGAAAGCAAGGTAATAAGTTATGAACAAGCAGATACACTTTCCTTAACAGACCGGCTTTTACACCCTATATTTCATCCTATGTATTTTAAGTATAATATACACTTGGGTATCGCTAAAGAAAAAAGCCCGGCACCCGACTACTGGAGCGGACTGTTTGTTAAATGGATGAGCACTTATGGAAATTTTGCAGGATGGCATTATAAAGAAGATGCCGAGGCAGCAATAAAAGATCTGAGAAAATTTATTGCGCAGACAGATTCTGAAAAAGACAGGGCAAAGTGGCTGTACTATAATGCCTGCCTTAACAGGGTGTACGAATATAACGGGATGTTTGACAGTGCAATAGAACAATATCATAAAATCGTAAAACCGGCAGATTTTAAAGATCCGCACCTAAGGCAATTGTTGCCTGTGCTAACCAATAGTATCGGCCATGCCTACTATCAGATTGCACGATACGATTCTGCACTGTATTATCACCAGTATTCACTGATGCTTTTACAACCGATCGACTCCATTAATTATATAGAAGCTATTTTGGCCAATTCTGCACTGGGCATGATTTACACCAAGCTGTTCCTGCATACAAAAGCATTGGACTACCATAAGGAGGCTTATAAACTTTCGTTGAGGTTCGGGAATGTTGAGGGCCAGATCACCAGGTTGCCCAATATTGGCGTGATTTATTACGAAATAAGTGATTTCAAAAATGCGAAATTATATTTTTACAAGGCGCTGGACATCGCACAAAAATATAAGAAAAACAATATACCCCAGATATATGGAATGCTGGCCAATACGATATGTATGGAAAGCCCCGATTCCCTGGATCAAGCCCTGCAGTTTGCTGAAACCAGTTACAGTCAATCCGTTAAAAGCAAGCAATACGAAAACATTATCCAGTCATCATACATCCTGGGCACGGTTTATAAAAAACGGAAACAATACGCCCTGGCAGAAAAATACAGCTTACAGGGATTGCAGATAGCAGAGGCTAAAAAGATATTTGAAAATATCACATTAGCATACAACAATCTTTTCGGTATATACCAAAGTATGGGTAACTACAAGAAGGCTATGGAATACCAGGGCAAGTATTATCGTATCCGTGATAGCTTTCAGGGTATAGGAGCAACCGAACGCCTAACTTACATCGAGCAGCAATACAGGAATGCAGAAAAAGAAAGACAACTGGTGAGTCAGCAAATGACGCTACAACGGCAGGACACTAAGCTAAGGGAAAAGAATTTCTGGATCATCAGTATAAGCGTGGGAACCGCACTGCTTAGCATCTTGTTTATTGTTATTTACAGAAATAATAAAACAAAACAAAATACTTCTCTCTTACAGTTGCAACAACAAAAAGAAATAGAAATTCTGAGAAACCGCATGGAAGCCGAGCAGGAAGAACGCACACGGATCGGAAGGGAACTGCACGATGGCATAGCAAGCCAAATGCTGGCCATTAAGCTTAATATTAATGCGATCCGTAAAAATGACGGACAGCAAATTAATGAGTACGCCCTGGCACAAGCCACCCAGCAACTGGAAGAGGCTACCCAGGATTTAAGGAGTACTGCGCATAGCTTAATACCGGATGTATTACTACAACAAGGTTTGATTCAGGCATTAGCTATACTATGCAATAAAACGGAAAGATATGGTCATGTAGAAGTAGATTTCCAGGTTTACGGAGATATACCTCATTGGAGCAATCATGCCACCTTATCACTTTACCGCATTATCCAGGAACTGATCCAGAATGTTTTAAAACATGCACACGCCTCTGCCTTACTGGTGCAGTTTAACTATAACAGCGCCATATTATGTATCACCGTAGAAGACAATGGCATAGGCATCCCTCGGGAAATACTTTACGGAACAGACATAGAGGGAATCGGGCTCAAGACGGTACGCTATCGTGTAGACGAGTTACATGGCAGCATCGATATTAACAGTATACCGGGGGAAACAAATGTGTATATGGAATTCGAAGA
>JBEBVI010000116.1:0-10777 GCA_040392805.1 Taibaiella helva | reverse complement strand
AATTTCTTTCTCTAATCTTTTGAACGGACACTAAAGTTGTCAAAGTAGAATTAGTAACCGTGTCAGAATAACTTCCCGGTTTCACAGCTTGGGAGATGTCTCCACTCCCCCTTCGACAAGTTCAGGGTCCGGTGTCAATGACAACTCCAGTTTAAATATAGCAAGTATACGTTTCTCGCGTCATGGCGGGCCCTGACCCGCCATCTCATTTCCTGCAGCGAGACCGCTTTCTCCGCTAATCGATAGCCTACGCGATTTGTATAAGAAAAAAGCATATAAAAGCACCTTGCCATAGTGTGAGAGATTGCGGCTCAAGGCCGCAATGACCAAGTGGAGCGCTTTGTTTGGTTGTCATCTCCCTCTGATTGCACGGAGTGAATGATGTGTCAACATGACGGTATTGGGGTAGGTTGGGGATGAAGAGGACAGGTTATTGTACTGTCTTGTGGCTTTTCTGATTTGGGAACTTTTTTGTTCGGGTAAAGATGTTTTTTCAAAACAAGGGAACTTCCTATATTTGGCTATGCGTATTCAAAAGGCTACCCTGCTTAACGAACTTCTGGCTAAGGTCATTTTTTTGCTATTACCTACCTTGCTGATCTGTTATTTTGTGTTGTGGAATGCCAATCATTATTACTCCATACTGAATAACCAAAGTGTCCGACAAACTTTGTATGTAGCTATGGGCATGGGTGGGGCAGCGTTACTGTATGCTTTGCGTTTTCGTTTTATACCTTCTTTCCTGGCGCTGGCTTTATTGTTGTATGTAACATACAAAGGTATTGATGCCAGTTCGTTTGGTGAGTTCGATACTTTTTTTCTTTCCATTCAGTTTAGGGTTTTTTCCATTACTTTCCTTGCCGGCTGGGTCATTGGTTGGGGCTTTACCCGGCTGCGCTTTTTTTCTATTTTCATTTCGGCAGTGTTCTTAGGTTGCTGTATGTTGCTTATCGCCAAAAGGAATGAGTTGTTTTTCTCGGCAGATAGTCATGCACTGGAAGATTTTTTGCGGGTGTTTGCCCCGGTAGTATTGTATGCGGTATATATTATTTTTACAGCGGAGCTGATACGCAATTACAAGGATAAAGGACAGAAGTTCTGGTGGTTTGTCTCCCGGCGACTGGTTATGTTTGCTGCGCTGGCTGTACTGCTGTTAGGGGGCGTAGTCTACCTGATGAGTGGTGAGATAAAAGAAACGCTTTCCGCGTTTGGAGGTGGCGGACAGGAAGGGCAGAACAGTATGCTGAAAAAGAAAAAGGACAACACTTTTGACCTGGAACAATATACCCGGCTGAGGGGAAGCCTGGGGAGAAGTAATGAGTTGTTATTTGCCGCGCATATTGATCATTTTTTCGAAGGGACAGATATACCTAACCCGCTTTACCTGACTGCTTTTTATTATTCCAGGTTCGATACGTTAACCGAAACTTTTGAACGCGACTCGCTGATACCGGCTAATGATCTGTTTGAACCTGATCCTTCCAGGGTACCTTTGTTCTTTACCAAAACAGATTCTTCGGTTCTAAGTTATGCACTCAAAGAAAAAGGCAGGAGAACGGTGGAAATAGAAGTATATAAAAAACAACTTTCTCCCAATACCTTTATCGCGCCCAGCACATCATTTTTTGTACAGCCTATTACTGTTGAAAAAGACTTTCAGAATGAGTTCAGGTCGGCTTATCGGGCAAAAAGCTATATATCCGAACTGAACAGCGCTTATTTTGTGTATAATGCAGGAGATGATCCTCAGGTTGCCCGATTCCAGGAACAGCGTTTTGCTATCCTACGGGATGTAAAAGACTATGCCGGTGTAGATAAGGAACTGATGGATTATTATACCTATATGCCTTCCGACGCCAAGTTTAACCGCATCAGGACGCTGGCAGAGGAGGTAACAAAAGGGAAAACGCTCCCTGTCGATCAGATACTGGCTATCCGTGATTACTTCCTTTCGAAAGATGAAAACGGGGATCCTTTGTTTTCCTATACGGATAATCCCGGTGTGCCTGATATCCCGGATGCCTCCAAGCTGCAATATTTTCTTTTTGAGAACAGGAAGGGCTATTGCGCTTATTATGCAGGTGCCACTTTGTTTATGTTGCGGGCTTTAGGCATACCGTCCCGCATAACCGTCGGCTTTATGACAGTAGACAGGAGCGATAAAAATAAAGGATGGTACTGGTATTATGCCGATCAGGCCCATGCATGGGTACAGGTGTACTTTCCCGGTTTCGGCTGGCTCGACTTTGATACAACAGTGGGAAATGAAGATGCCGAGCAAAGTCCCGCTCCTGATGGCACGCCTCCGATGCAACCACCTAAAGCCTACCTGGCTGCTGATGGTGTAGTGTCCGGCGTGGATACTTTACAGAAACAATTACGTTTCCAGACGTTCCGGATGGTATTTCACGATCAGGAATATATATTTCCTGATGCCAGGGAACTGATGCTCGATATGAGCATAGCGAGTGTTCGCAGGGATAGCATAGATATACCATTGGCGGAGCTGCATGCCGGTGATAGCGCTACTGCAGTATCTTATGCAGAGGCCTTCAAGAATATGAAGCCGAATGGGAATACTGATGTGAACGCGCTGGTGAATAAGTTCCCTGACCCCGCTCCTATAGATGAGCTGCATGTAAAGCCGGGAAATAACAAGGAACAACAATCTGCTGCAACAGAAGAAGAACGGCAGTCTGCTACCAACTGGAAAGCCGTTTTGACTGCAACTGCTATTAGTATAGGGATTATTGCTTTAATATTACTTTTATTGCCGCGTATTATATATGCTTATTACCGGTTACGGTATCGTATGGCAAATGCTGTTGCACCAAAGTCTTACTGGGCTTACCGGGCTTCCGGCTTTTATCTGCATATGCTGGGATATGCCAGGGAAGAACGGACGGCATTGCAGTTTGCCGGGGATGTGGACAACGGTTTAGGAACGAAGCTGGCTGCTTTTATAACATCTTATCTTAAGCTGAAATATGCAGGACAACCATTGCCTGTACAGGAGCAGGAACAAGTGCTGCAGTTTTTACCTTCTTTCCTGTTTACAGTAAAACAGCAGGTTTCCTTTAGGAAAAGATTCCTTTCTTTCTTCAGGTTGTTCCGGGCTATTGGGTTTTATGGACCGGTTAGTGAAAGTTGATAAGAGCGTGTTCCCCGAGTAAAAAAGAATGATGCGAACAAAGGTAAAACAATAAAGCTGCCAAATAGATATTGCGTACTATAAGCATAGTTACAAAATAATGCTCCTAAAAAAAGCTTTGACAACTTTTCAAAAGTTGTCAAAGCTAAACCGAAGTCAAAAGTTGTACATTATATCACTTATCGCCTACCACCCATCACTTATAAAACCTGTGATTACCGGAAGACTTTGTTAAGAAGTATATTTTAATACTCCGTACGGGCTACTTTCTCTACATGCAGCAATTTGCCTCCTTTATCCCTGATATAAAACAGGTATACACCTGAATTTAATCCAGTTACTTCAACCGGCTCAGACGCAGGTTGTGTCCATAGTATCCTTCCATCCATTCCGCTTATGGTAACGGCAGATGCAGCAGGAGCGGTAATATGTACAATACGCTGAGCAGGATTAGGATAAACGGAGATCATATCATTGCCGCCGTATTTCCCGATACCTGTCGATTTTACCGTAAAGCAACCGGAAGTGTCGCTGCAACCATTTTTAGTAACTATAACTGCATAATTGCCATCTACATTTGAGGAGAATCGCTGTTCGTTAGCACCAATGATCGGCTGGTAATTCTGATCGCAGTTTACCCATTGATAGGTAGCCCCGGATTCCGTAGCAGTCAGTGTTCTTCCTTCCTGGGTCACTTCTGACGTTACGCTGTTAATGGTAATATCCAATACGCATATACTGTCGCATCCGGCAGCATTAACCAGTGTCTGGGTATAGTTACCGCTTTCTTTATACACCACACCATTGAACACGAAGCTGTCGCATTCTGCCTGTTGTATATACGTAGTGGTGCTGGTATCATGCACTACTATTGTTATCCGGGCAGTGTCACTACAGCCATCTGTTGTACCTGCAAGGGTATATGTATTCGTTTTACCCGGGTAGAAGGCAACACCGTTCTTCACATTGTTATCCCAGTTATAAGTAGTAGCTCCTGTACCGCTTAAAGTAAGAGACTCGTTGGCACACAGTGTATCTTCGGAAGCAGTAATGCTTACTTTAGGATATGGGTGCACAGCAACCTTAACGTCTGCACTGGCACTGCAATCGCCGGTATAACCTGTCACTTTATAAGTTTCTGTAGTTTTCGGGACAAATGGTTTGCCATCTTCCACTTTCTTGTCCCACACATACTTTGAAGCTCCGCCTCCGGTCAGTGTGACCTCATCACCTTCACAAATATCTGTGGCCGAGGCCTTAGCGGTTACAACCGGTATTCCCGTGATCTGGATATCCGTACCATTGTCCGGCCCGTTTAGTACAGGTGTGCTGCCTACGATGCGTATACGATAACCTTTTCCTAACGATGTGGCAACGGGAATAGTCGCAGCTATGGTGCCGCTTGTTGTTCCGGAAAGTGTACCTATACTGACCGGTTTTGCAAAGCTTCCGTTAGCATCACTTAGCTCGGCCGTAAATACATTTCCCTTGCTGAATGATCCGGATCCGGTATTGAAATCTATGTTCAATTTTGTTCCTGCACAATAATTAGGCTGAGGATCGAGCTTGACGATCACCAGTGCAGGTATATAGGCAAACAAACGGGTTATGGTTATACGTGAAGTATCGTTGTATGTTTCAAATGACCCGCCGGCGAATACTTTACCATCTGATTGTAACGCCAGGCTGCTGACTTTCCCTTTTGCTCCCAGGAAACCCTTTCCGGGTACAAAACTGTTGTCTAGTGCACCGTCCGGCTGTAAACGGGCTATGTTATTATGATCCTTTCCTCCGGCTTTGACAAAGATACCTCCGGCCACGATCTTACCATCCGGCTGCAGTGCTATCGATAATACTTCACCGTTATTTTCATCTCCGAATACATCCACATCCTGGAAGCCTTTGCCCGGCTGGAAGGTGGCGTCAATGCTGCCATTGGTATTTAAACGTGTAATGGCATTGTGATCTGTTGTATTGGCTTTATTGAAATAACCGCCGATAAGGATCTTGCCATCAGGTTGCAGGACAATAGCGCCTACCCGGGCATGACTAAAGCCGTTATCCAGCCCTGCTCCTGTATTGAAGCTTGCATCGTACTTACCATCAGACGAAAGGCGAATGATTGATTTAACGGATTGTCCGTTATAATTGATGAACTGTCCTCCTGCCAGGATCTTGCCATCGGACTGTAACGCCATAGCCGAAACCTGGCCTTTGATGGTTCCTGTGTTGGTAAATCCGTCACCGGGTTGAAAAGAGCCGTCAAGACTGCCGTCTGCATTCAACCGGGCTATGCCGGACCGGGCGGAATCATTAAATTTAATGAAATTGCCTCCTGCCAGGATCTTTCCGTCGGGTTGCACCAGGAGAGAAAGCACGGAGCCTGCATTACGGAAATCATTAAATCCCGTTCCCGGGTTGAAGGATTTATCTATAGAGCCATCGCTGTTCAGCCGGACAATGCATTTGTAAGGAGTGCCGTTGAACTGCGTGAAAAGCCCCCCTGCTATGATCTTACCATCGGACTGCAAGGCCAGTGCATTCACCACCCCGCTATTGGCGCCATTGGTGAATCCTGTACCCGGTTTGAAAGTGGTATCAAGGGTGCCGTCAGGATGAAGCCGGGCTATACCCTGTCTGTCTGTTCCGTTATAAGTAAGAAACTGCCCTGCGGCAATGATCTTTCCGTCCGGCTGTATGACTACTGCATTAACATCGCCGGAGCCGAATGCTGCCTGGAACCCGTTCCGTGGGTCGAATGACAGGTCCAGTGCACCGTCCTGTGCCTGTAGCTGCAAGGTGCCTGCCAGTACGAACAGGCCGACCAGAAGTTTTCTTAAAGTACTACTCTTGTTCATGTGCTTATCTGTTTTGTATTTGTTGTTAAAAATGTAAGAGCCGGAACATAACCTAACGGATAAGCAGCACATCGCCGCTCCGGTAGTATTCTGTTTTGTTTGTTCCGCCCAGGAAGCGGATCTCAGAATAGTATGTACCTATATCAGCCGGCATACCGTTTTGCGAGCCGTTCCATCCCTGCCCGGGTTGAATGCTGTAGTAGATCCTCTGACCGAAACGGTTGTAGATGCTGAAGCTATAACCGTCTACAGGGCAGCCTGGCTCAATAACCGGCTCAAAAAGGTCGTTGCGTCCGTCCTGGTTGGGTGAAAAAGCATTAGGCATATCGAAAAGGCAATCGCACAGCAATTCTGTAATAACCATGGTATCGGTATTGATACACAAAGGGTCCCGGACAATCACGAAATATGTTCCCGGCCTGTCTGCATGAAACACCGCATCCCTGCTGCCGTCCTGCCATTCAACCTGGGCGCCTGGTGGTATGTTGGCGTGTAATTCAATCCGGTAGGGCGTATGCTTACAAACTGAGGTGTCCATTCCCAGATCCTGCTTAAAGTTGTTGATGATGATCTCTATAGTATCACTGTACAGGCAGCCGTCCTTTACCACATGTATACTGTACTTCCCTGTTTCAGAAACGGTATATTGCTCGGCTGTGCTGCCGTCCTGCCAGTAAAAGGTGGTATTGGGCAGAGAAGGTGCCTGCAGTGTGATGGAGGAGGCTATGCATAGTACGGTATCTTTTCCCAGCAGGGAAGCGGGCATTTGCGGATGCTTAACGATAAAAGTATCTATCCAGGCTTCACATTCACCGTAAGATTTTACCCAGTAAGTACCTTCATCACGTACGGAAATATTGGCAGACGTATCGCCGGTGCTCCAGGTGTAATTTCCTTTGTCCCGCCTGCCGCTGAGTGTCACGACGGAATCGGGACAAAGAGAACGTTGTATAACTGATATGTGGCTGTTGGCCGTTACATCAAATACACAGACGTCATCGAAATAATAATAGCCATAGAGATGTCCGGAAGCCGGACCACCGCCCACCGCCTTACTGCGTAGTTCGGAATGGGACGAAAAGTTGCCAAGAATAATCACCTTTTCTCCACCGGAGGCAACGAAGTGCCCCCAAACCCTGGACCAGCCGGCGGTATCGGTAAGCCAGTTCCCCGGCCGGTTAACAATTTGCGGCGTAAGGTCATCCAGAGGGTCGCCGAAGTTGGTGCTCCGTACCAGAGAGTCGGGGCCTAAATATGCTGCAATCTGGTCCGAAGCATAATAAGATTTGTCGGAAAGGCTAACCCAGAAGCTGACCAGATACTCATGGTCTTTGATCAGGGGCGTATTTAAAAGGGCTTGTAAATATTCCCGGTAACCATCAACCATATATGCGCCCGTATAGGCAACTCCTGTTCTGGCATCCTGCGATCCCATACCATTGGACGGCACCTTTACGGCGCGTACACCGCATGCATTGAAATAATCGGCTGTGCCTGTGGTAGGTATAGACCAGTCTTTTACGGATGATATTCCGGGCAGTAAGAGCAAGGTGCTTACGCCTACCGGACAATAGTTGTATTCTTCAAATGAAGGGTTGGGTACTAGATTCTGGCTATGTGATCTTGTAGTATAAATAGTTAAGAGTATTAAAAATAATGTGTATTTGTGCTTCATAATTGCCTGATTGCTATTCCTTAGTATGCTCTTCATCCTCTTTCCCGGTCATTAGATAAGGAGGGAAGCCGTTTTAAACCCTTTTATTTTTTGATAACCTTGTGTTGGATAGCCAATACAAAAGAAACAGACCCGTAAAGAAAATCCAAAACATATTTATACTTAAAGTGTACTCTTTGTTACATGTTTTTTACCTTTAACGCATCAAAAAAACAAATGATGATCTACCGGAAAAAACAAGACCTTGTTCAGTTGATAGAGTCCCTGTCTATGGCAGAGAAAAGATACTTTTCCCTTTGGAATAAAGCCGTGACAACAAAAAAGGAGTCTGCTAATTATCTGCAGCTTTTTCACACTATAACCAATAGTAAAAGTGTAGACTCCGATTTGCATTTAAATACGGCATTACAAACAAGGACCAACGCGGCAAAACGCCTTTATGCCAATATCCTGAAAGGATTGTTAATGTTCCACCAGGATAGCTCCGTCGACATTACCATACAGAGCCTGCTCAGTGAAGTGGAGATCCTGTACGGCCTGGCGTTGCCCGGACAAAGTCATACCTTGTTATTAAAGGCTTATAAATTGGCGGTTGCCCATGAGAAATTTGGGTTACTGCTCCATATATTGCAATGGGAGCGGCGTATTAATATCGTTCTGGATAAGCCGTATCGCCCGGTAGAATCTATTGCAGAAGAGGAGCAGGAGGTATTGGAAAAGATAACCCAGATTACATACTTAGAGAATATTTACAGTAAGGCACGACAGCTTAAAAAACAACACGGTTATATTAGCGGCAACCGTAAAAAAGAGGTAGAACAAAAGACGATCAAAGCATCTACTATGCCCGCTCTCCATGATTGTAATTCCCACCGTGCCAGGTATTATCACCATTTCATTCATGCGGTATATTATACCATGATCTACAATCATAAGCGTGCCTATGAATACAGTAAAAAGCTATTGACTTCACCTATCCAATTCCTGCTGCCTAATGACTATATAGACGGGATACTGGATCATGTGACTTCCTGTTTGTGCCTGGGTTATTTCGAAGAGGCGCTTCAGGCTTTAGCCCTGTCCGATGCTTATGTGTCCGAGCAGAAGCTGGATCAGTCTGGTTCTCTGCAGGTATTGGTATTTTATTATAAAATATCTGCTCATCTCATTATTTTCAACTACATGGGGAGGGAAAAAGAGCTGATGGCTTCTATAGAAGAGGCACAACGTCAGTTGAAAACATATGACCGGAAACTGCCTTCGGAGATGAAACAGGTTATATTAGGTAACCTTCGTAATGCTTATATCGGTATAGGTAATTTAGACGAAGCCAGCCATATTATGGACCTGCTTTTCCGGAAAGAATCCAAGCTGGTACGTAAGGAAATATACGATGATCTTTTTCTTTTCCGGTTGTTTACGCTGCTGCAGAGTCGCACCTTTGTACTATTGCCCTCGATGGCCCTTTCGGCTTATCGTTATTTCAAACAGCACAGGAATACCGGGATGCATTTCAATGCGGAGATCAGGATTGCTAATCTCCTGATGAAAGAGCTGGATTATGAACAGGAGAAAGTTTTTAAAACCTGTCTTCTCGAAATCAGGTCGATATTGCTTGGGCAATTGTCGCGGTTGAAAGGAGTAAATGATTTTCAGGAGTACTATTCCTTTTACATTATATGGATAGATAGCCTGCATGATAACAGGCCTTTTCATGAACAGGCACAGATCTGGTATGGCCAACGACTGCATTCGGCGGAGAAACAATAAACAGGTTGACCTTCTGATGTTTACAATCCGAGGGATAAATAACGGGAAGAATAGTGGGAAAAATAAAATTATTATCCTGAAAAGTCTATAGAAGTTATGTGAAAAAGAAATATTTTGCAGGCCCGAACCGATACTAAGTAACGGTGTCAAAATAACTTCCCTGTTTCAACATAGAAAATATCTCCACGGAGTTTATCCGGTGAGATGTTTACTATCTTACAAGGTGAACCCTGAGAGTAGGCGCAGGGGTCGACATGACGGTACTTTCTTCGACATAGCTCAGTACAGGTGAGGAAGTTATTTTGACCATTATACTAAAAGAGACATACGCTTATGCCGCAACCGCATTTTCTTGAACACATATTTACACCGGAACAGTTTACACATGAAGAACGCGAGCGTATTACCTCATCGTTTCAACAGAGAAAATTTGCCAAAAATGAATACCTGGTAAAAGAATCATCGTATGTAAATCATTACTGGTTTATGGAGGATGGTTTTGCCCGTTCTTATGTCATTGATCTGCATGGTAATGATATAAGTACCAACTTTTATTCTTCAAAAGACCTGGTTATCGATTGGATCGCTTTTTTTCAACGTATACCGGCCCGGGAGTCGATCCAGGCTATAAATGATTGTACGGCCTGGCAAATTGATTTCGATACTTTTCAGCATTTATACCATAGTATTAAATCCTTCAATGAACATGGCCGGGGCACTATGGTGCAGGCATACTTTAGCCTGAAGCAACAAAGTATTGCTATGATAGCTAATCATGCAAAGGAACGTTATATACGTTTGCTGGAAGAAAAACCCCATATTGTTCAGAATGTTTCGCTAAAGCATATTGCTACTTACTTAGGTATTACAGATACTTCCTTAAGTCGTATAAGGAAAGAGCTGGCTTCGGAGTGACAGTTATTTTGCTGTAATATACCGCTAGACCAATACTTCCCCGTCATAGTTTTGTTGCCTGTTACCGGGTTATCTTCATTGATCCGGTTATCGGATGGTACCTGTGTATTTTAGGGAATGGATTTTTATATCGCTTATACCTATATATCGTTCAATCCTTTTGATTACTAATATTTATACGTTGTCCTTCAATATCATTAACTTAAGGAATTTCTATCACTCATCGTCATTGCGACCGCGAGGAACGAAGCGGGAAGCAATTCTGGGCGTTTAGAGATGGCTTTGCTTCGTTCCTCGCAACTCTTTGCCATGACGGTGAGTGATAGCGATGAGCTGTTTACGCATTTTCATAAGTTAGTAAAATAGTCAAAATAAATTCCTCAAGTACCGTCATGCCGACCGGAGTGG
>JBEBVI010000115.1:0-10784 GCA_040392805.1 Taibaiella helva | reverse complement strand
CATTTGACAAAAATCAAAAAATATTTTGAAGATGAAACTGTAACAGTTTTGATCTGATTACACTTAAACAATATAAAAACTTTAGTGTTTAGCCCGTATCCTGCTCAGGGTTTCCTGGGTGATGCCTAAGTATGTTGCGATTTGCCCCAGGGCTACTCTTTGTATGATCTCGGGCTGGTTGTTCATAAGGGTTTCGTAACGTTGACGGGCGGAAAGAAACTGGAGGGCAACAATACGCTCGGCAGCTTTTCCAAGGAAGTAGAGAAGCACATGGCTCTTCACTTTTTCGAGCGTGGGGTATTCGTTTAGTAAAGAATTAAGGTCATTGTAAGAAAGAGAGTAGATCATGCTGTCTTCCAGTAGCTCCAGGTTGTAGCGGGAAGGGGTTTGCTGGAAAAAGCTCTCTGATATGGTAACCATGTTATTTTCCGTATAGAAACCATAGCTGATATCTTTCCCGTGTTTGTTATAGTAGAATATCCTTGCTATGCCTTGTTCAATATAATACAGGTTGCGGGTTATTTTACCCTCTTTCTGCAATAGCATACCCTTTTTATAATAACTACAGGTAAATGCCGTTTGGATCACTCCGGCTGTTTCGGGGGAAGTGTGGTAACCTGCTGTAGATAATCAATGACATTCATACAATTGATTTATATAGTGATCGGTCAGACATACGAAAATAGTTATTGCGGGTAAAAGTTCAAAGGGGGAGATTGTGAATGTTCCTCGCAACGGAGCCACGAAGTGCGGCGGGGCAACGACTGACGGTGTGAAAGTAGTATAGCTTTTCCGGGGACTATACCGGATTATTGTTCTAAATAAAAAAAGCACCCCATATTGGGATGCTTTTTTATTGAAATAGTCTTTGTTATAATTGTGATTTAGTCTTCGATGGTTTCTCCGACAACCAGCTTTTTCAGGTATTCGGTGGTTACCGATTTCGGGCGTTCTATCGGCAGCCCCAGAGCCCTGTCCCAGCAAAGGCTGGCCAATACGCCCAGTGATCTGCTGACGCCGAACAGGACGGTATAGAAATCTTCTTCTACCAGGCCAAAGTGTTTGAGCAATGCACCACTATGGGCATCTACATTCGGCCAGGGGTTCTTTATCTTACCGGTACCTTGTAATATAGGCGGTGCCACTTCATATATGTTCCATACGGTTTGCACTAAAGGATCGTCCGGGCAATGTTTTTTACCGAACTCCATTTGCGCGGTAAAGCGGGGGTCTGTTTTACGCAGTACAGCGTGGCCGTATCCCGGAACTACTTTTCCTTCGCTTAAAGTTTTCTGTATGTATTCGGCTATTTGTTCTTTGGTAGGTAATTGTGTATTTAATGCTGCCTGCATTTCTTCTATCCAGCGGATCACTTCCTGGTTAGCTAAGCCGTGCAGCGGGCCGGCAAGTCCGTTGATACCTGCAGCAAATGCCAGGTAAGGATCGCTTAGTGCCGAACCGACCAGATGGGTGGTATGTGCAGAAACATTGCCCCCTTCATGGTCTGCATGTATGGTCAGGTATAAGCGCAATAATGCCCAGAAACGCTTGTCGTCAAAGCCCAGCATGTGTGCAAAATTACCTGCCCAATCCAGCATACCGTTGGGTTGTATATGATCTCCGTTTTTGTATTTGCGGCGGTATATATAAGCTGCAACTCGGGGAAGGCGTGCAATCAGGTTCATGGTATCTTCATACACAAAATCCCAATAGTCTTTTTTACTGATGCCTTTTGCATATTCCTTTGCGAATATAGATTCTCTTTGCAAAGCCATAATGCCGATGCTGAACTGAGTCATGGGGTGGGTGTTTACCGGCAGCGCCTCTATAACATCGAATACATAGTTAGGTACATGAGATCTGCGTGCAAATACCCCGGACAGATGCTCTACGTCTTCTTTGGTGGGCATTTCGCCTAACAGCATTAAATGAAACAGACCTTCGGGCAGCGGCTCGCTTCCGCCTTCGGCCTTGGGTAACTGTTCCCGTAATTCGGGTATAGAATAGCCACGAAAACGAATACCTTCGTTAGCATCAAGCAAAGAAGTTTCCGTAATTAAACCGGTCATGCCACGCATACCCTGATAAACCTGTGCAATGGTAATTTCTCCTATTTTGTAATCGCCGTGCTCAGAAATCAATTTTTTTATATCGGAATTGACAGCGTCGGCTTTTTCCTTAAATAGGTCTTTGATATAACCCATGATATTGAATTGGAAAATTTGTTATAAAAAGTAAGAACGGCCACAAAGATAACGAATTTGGAGTGAACGCTGGAAACAGAGTCCGAATAATTCCTATTATTTTCATGCCAGGATTGATAATAATCAATGGAATTGATATTTGTGTATCGCCATGCATAAATCAGGGTGTGAACTAATAGCCGTACAACTTTTATTTTGATTGGCATTAAAAATTAAAGCAGCAGCCTGCACCTCCGAGGTACGGGTTTGCATGACGACACTATGGAAAGTTATTCTGTTAATAATACTAATGTAGTTTCGTATTAGGATGCACATGTAAGTGAACTATATTACATTTGGATAAATATTGAGCTATGGATCGAATCCCGGATCGTTTTATTTTCTCTACAGATAAAAGCAGGATCAATCTTGAGGCGGTGCATCATTTTCTGAATAAGGAGAGCTATTGGGCAAGAGGGATTCCTCTGGATACGGTAGCGAAGTCAATTGCACATTCGGTCTGCCTGGGTGCTTATACGCCGGAGGGCAGCCAGGCCGGGTTCGGACGTATGATCACGGATCAGGCAACATTCGCTTACCTCGCTGATGTATTTGTCCTGAAAGAATATAGAGAATGTGGTATTGCGAAGGAGATGATGCGCCTTTTCTGTTTGATGGCCGATGAATTTGGCTTACGCCGCTTCTTGCTTACCACTCAGGATGCACATGAACTGTACCGGAAGTTTAACTTTGAACCCTTCCCTTATCCGGAACGATTAATGAGCCGGAAGGGAGTAGTTTATACGATTGTTGATTAAAGTCAGTAAAAAGGCAGGGTAGCGTAAAGCTCCCTGCCTGAATATTATTTTTTATTTGTTTTACTAAACCAACATAGTTACCGGCTGCTCCAGGTAAGCTTTGAGTGTTTGTAAGAATGCGGCTCCAACAGCGCCATCTACCACTCTGTGATCGCAGCTCAGGGTAAGCTTCAGCAGGCTGCGTACTACAACCTGGCCATTTTCTACAACAGGTGTGGGCTCTATTTTGCCTATAGCCAATATACAGCTGTCGGGCGGGTTGATAATGGCGGTAAATTCATCAATATCCATCATGCCGAGGTTAGACACGGTAAAGGTATTGCCGGTGAACTCCTGTGGTTGCAGTTTTTTACTCCTTGCTTTTGCAATTAATGAAGCGGCTTCTTCTGCTATTTGTGATAAAGATTTCTGATCTGCAAATTTTATTACCGGAACGATCAGGCCGTCTTCTATAGCTACGGCGGTACCTATGCTGATGTGGTGGTTCTCCCGTATATAGTCGCCCATCCAGCTGCTGTTTACGGCAGGATGCTTCCGTAGTGCCATAGCGCAGGCTTTGATGATATAATCGTTAAATGATATTTTGGCGGACGAAACTTCATTCATGGCTTTCCGGGCTTCTATGGCCTTGTCCATTTTTATGGTCATGCGCAGGTAGAAGTGGGGTGCGCTGAATTTACTTTCACTCAGGCGACGCGCCACAACAGCACGCATCTGGGAGAGAGGCTTGTCTGTATGGCCTTCCTCGTAGGCTGCTCCCCTTTGCGATTGTAACGTGGTCCCGGCAGTAGTAGCGGCTTGTGGTTCGTAGTTGTCTATATCGCGCTTAATGATGCGTCCTCCTTCCCCTGTTCCTTCCAGCGCGGAAATATCTATTCCTTTTTCTCTTGCTATCTTCCGGGCTAAGGGAGAAATTTTTATACGTTCATCACCATCGTGAGTGGGTTGCTGTGTTTCAGATGTGGTTTCTTTAGCACCCTGTTGTGCTTTCACCGGCTCTTCGGCTGTTGCTGTACTTTGCTCTTCAGGTGATTGTTCTAATAATGGTGTTATATCTGTGCCCTCTTTACCCACTATGGCAATGATGTCGTTTACCTTAGCCGACTGGCCGGCCTCAATGCCGGTATAAAGGAGTGTACCGTCTGCATAGGGCATCACCTCCATTGTTGCCTTGTCTGTTTCCACTTCTGCCAGCACATCATCTGATTTTACTTTGTCGCCCACTTTTTTCAGCCAGGATACAATTTTCCCTTCTTTCATCGTGTCGCTTAATAGTGGCATGCGTACCACGGTAGCATCAATTGCAGTCACAGGTTTTGTAGCAGTGCTTCCGCTTTTTGATTGTGAGGCAGGCTGCCGGGCGGGAGTGGGTTGTTCTACAGGCTTTTTGTCTTCTGCCGGTGTGCTTTTTTGTTCGTTAGCCAGTAAAGCTTTATAATCTTCTCCTTCTTTACCTACAATAGCTATAATGCCGTTGACGGGTGCCGCTTTCCCTTTTTCTACGCCAATATAAAGTAATGTACCTTCTACATAGGGCATTACTTCCATTGTTGCTTTATCGGTTTCTACTTCTGCAATTACATCGTCTGCTTTTACCTTGTCACCCACTTTCTTATGCCATTCTGCAATTACACCTTCCTTCATGGTATCACTAAGCAGCGGCATACGTATTACTTCGGCCATAATATCTTTATTATCAATTTTTTTAACGCCCAAAAATAGTTATTTTGTACTGAAAAAATGAGGAAACCTGAAATGATAATGCTAAATGAACTACACCAGACCGAAATTAGCAATCAACTATATGGGAGACATTATGGCAAAACTTCCAAAATGGGGAAAAGAAGCGTTCATAGAGATTGTGAACAATCAACCTGAATATTATATGCCCAGCAGCCACTTCCATGCCGGTACAACCTGAATTTCTACACCTTCCTGTTTTATCGTTTCTTTCATTGTCCGGAAATTTATGCAAAAAAAGCCTTTCATTCTCAATGAGTGATTTTAATGAAAATTGATCATTGAGAATGAAAGGTATTTGTAAAAATTGCTTATTTCAAATGAAGGGGTTTTTCTAATGCGATTACGAAATACATTTCAGACCAATGTCATTAACGGTTCTTCGTCATTTTGTGTGGAATTCGAAAACTTTGCCACGCTCTTACACAACCTCATTTTGTCTCCCCTGAGCAATCTGCATGGAGTGCTGTAGTACTTAGGGATTGCTTCTGATTTTTCAGCCTTTTTCTTTTCGTTTCATTCATTAAGATTACTCCCGGGGATTGCTTCGTTCCTCGCAATGCACCGCAATGACGAGGACGACCTGGAGCGATCTGTATGGGGGGCTGAACAACCCCATTTCCACTACTTTTGACGAAGAACATCATTAACTTAAGAAAATGCGTAAACAGCTCATCGCTATTACTCACCGTCATGGCGAGTTTTTATTTTTGGCCAGCCAAAAAATTGAAGCTGGTAATGAACAAGTTATAATACTTGTCATTGGTAGGCACGAAGTCATCTCTAAGCACCCTGAAGGGTAACGAGAGCACCTGTTTCAGGGTTCTTCCGGTATGGAGAAAAAAATAAGACTGTCTTTTGGAACAGTCTTATTTTATATGATTTTACTTATTAAAGTACCAGGTTATACTCTGAAGTGAGCGAATGCCTTGTTGGCATCGGCCATACGGTGCGTATCTTCTTTTTTCTTGAAAGCACCACCTTCACCTTTGCTTGCTGCAACTATTTCATTGGCTAATTTATCTGCCATAGTCTTTCCGTTACGCTCACGGCTGTAGCGGATCAGCCATTTCATGCTCAGGGAGATTTTCCTGTCGGCGCGCACTTCAGAAGGGATCTGGAATGTAGCACCACCGATACGGCGGCTGCGTACTTCTACAGAAGGAGTAACATTCTGTAAAGCTTTTTTCCAAACTTCGTAACCGTCTTCAGATGTCTGCGCACTCACTTTATCCAGTGCATCGTAGAAAATGTTGAAGGCAACGGTTTTTTTACCTGCCCACATCATTGTATTTACAAAGCGGGTCACTTGTTTATCGTTAAACTTTGGATCCGGAGCCAAAGGGTGTTTCTTTGCTTGCGCCTTTCTCATGCCGAGTATCTGCTTTTAAATAGAATTATTTGATTATTTTTTATCTTTTGCTCTTTTGGTACCGTATTTAGAACGGCTTTGTTTGCGATCTTTAACACCGGCGGTATCTAAAGCCCCACGAACAATATGGTAACGAACACCTGGTAAATCCTTCACACGACCACCACGAATCAGTACGATAGAGTGCTCCTGCAGATTATGTCCTTCTCCGGGTATGTAGGCGATAACTTCAATTTTGTTAGTTAAGCGCACTTTAGCCACCTTACGCAATGCTGAGTTAGGTTTCTTTGGTGTGGTAGTATACACACGGGTACATACGCCTCTACGCTGAGGGCAATCATCCAATGCGGGAGATTTAGACTTTGTTTTGATCGCAGTACGACCCTTACGAACTAATTGTTGTATAGTAGGCATTCCTGTTACTTTGAATTTTTTTTGGACTGCAAAAGTAAATTAAGTTTTCTATTTGGCAAATTTTTTCTTCTATTATCTTTTAAAGCATTTTTTAGCCTTATCGTGAGATAATATATTAAGAAAAAACTTCCCGGTATATATTGTCTGAATATAAACAGGCAAACCACGTATTGTTAATGCCAGGTCAGGCGTATTTTATCGTCCTGTTCAAAATCTATAATGTTGGTTATCAGGATACACTGTTTTAAACTTTGACCAAGCACCGACTTATTCTTTATTTCAGGATAGTCCTGCTGATGACAATTTTCTGCACTTCGCTGGTACCTTCATAGATCTGGGTGATTTTGGCATCCCTCATCAGGCGCTCCACGTGAAATTCTCTTACATAACCGTAGCCACCATGGATTTGAACGGCTTCGCTGGTAACGCTTTGTGCAATTTCAGAAGCATATAGTTTAGCCATTGATCCAGACAGGTTGTAATCCATGCCCTGGTCTTTATGCCATGCTGCTTTCAGGCAGAGGAGCCTGGCCGTTTCTACCTGGGTAGCCATATCGGCAAGCTTGAACGCGATAGCCTGGTGATTCATGATCTCGGTTCCGAATGCCTTGCGTTCTTTTGAATATTTGGTAGCCAGCTCAAAAGCACCGCTGGCAATACCTAATGCCTGAGAGGCAATGCCTATACGGCCGCCACTCAGGGTTTTCATAGCGAAATTGAAACCAAATCCATCTTCGCCTATACGGTTTTCCTTAGGTACTTTTACATCCTGGAAGGAAATGCTGTGGGTGTCGCTGCCGCGTATCCCTAATTTATTTTCCTTAGCCCCTACGGTGATGCCCGGTGTATCTTTATCCACGATAAAGGCATTGATACCTTTGTGTTTTTTGGCTATGTCTGTTTGTGCTATAACGAGGTAGGTGGAAGCGCTGTTTCCGTTGGTGATCCAGTTTTTGATACCGTTAATTACATAGTGATCGCCTTTGTCTTCGGCTGTGGTGCGCTGAGATGTAGCATCAGATCCGGCTTCAGGCTCACTTAGGAGGAAAGCGCCGATTTTCTGGCCGGAGGCTAAAGGCACTAAATAGTTTTGTTTTTGTTCTTCCGTTCCGTAGGCTTCCAATCCCCAGCATACCAGCGAGTTGTTTACACTCATGACAACTGAAGCTGAAGCATCTATCTTGGAGATTTCTTCCATAGCCAGCACATAGGATATGGTATCCATACCGGAGCCACCATATTTAGGGTCAACCATCATACCCATAAAACCGAGCTCTCCGAGCATTTTTATTTGTTCTGCCGGGAATTTCTGATGCTCATCCCGCTCAATAACACCGGGGAGTAATTCATTTTGTGCGAAATCCCGTGCAGCTTTCTGTACGGCTAGTTGTTCTTCGGAAAGTTGGAAATTCATAAAATTTTGAGTAGAATTTTTAACAGGGCTAATGCAGCCCATTGGCGGACAAAATTAAATCTTTCGTGCTTTTTTACAAATTGTATTTCAAACGGGCCTTTGGTAGTAATCTGGCAGGAGTATTTTTTATCAGAAATAGCGTTCGATAACCAGGCCGTAAGTGAATATGAAATTTTCCCTTTCGGTTCTGCTTATCTTATTGTAGTTAAAGGTAGTGACCAGCCGCATCCATTTTAATAGCTTAAATTCCAGGCTGGCATTGGCCGTGATCAGGTAATCGCTGAATGCTGCTAATGAGGGTTGATAGAAGAAGGTGCTGTTAAAGGAGATGAAATCTTTATAGGTTGTCCTGAATTGGATCCTTAATGAATTTCTTACTGTTTGGTATTGATAGCTGCTGTCCTCTTCGGGCTGGAGATTGCTGCTTTCAAAAAGGAAACCGTCGCTCACACTGAGCATGGTTTGTTTTTCGTCGATAATGCGATAAGCGGCTCCTAAACCGCTTTGTAGCTGGCTGTTTATTTTCAGGGAGTAGCTGCTTGTGAAATTGACCAATCCCCAATAGTAGAAGTGGGGCAGGGTTTTGTACAGGTTAAAGTCGAGTGTTGTTTTTACGTCGTTATTGGTCAGATTTTCCGGTGTCTGGCCGTACAGGTAGGCTGCATTGGCATTGAGTACAATGCTTTTTTTGCGTAAGCTGTATTTCGCACTGTTATTAAAAAGGTAGGTAACACCGTCAGAAGTACGGTTAAAATTTCCGGTAGCGCTCAGGTTGATGAAATGGTGAATGGTGTCGTTAAACTGGGCATAGGCTATATTACCTGAAACTACAAAGCACAAAGAACACAGGAGAATGCAGAAGTTTATTTTCATTGCTTGATTACCGTATCGGGGTTTGGTTTTGCCTTAAATAAAAACGCTATCCTTAGTTAGGGATAGCGTTTTTGGGCGACATATCAATTACAGATGTATCGCTTCGCCAAGGGCTACTTCGATAGCATCTTTTACAGCTTCGCTCATTGTGGGGTGTGGGAAGATCGTATCCAGTTGTTCATGCCATGTTGTTTCTAATTTCCTGGAAGAAACGGTTTGTGCAATGATTTCTGTTACATTGGCTCCGATCATGTGTGTGCCCAGCCATTCGCCGTATTTGGCATCGAAAATGACTTTGATAAATCCTTCGTTTGCACCGGCAGCGCTGGCTTTACCGCTTGCAGAGAAAGGAAATTTGCCCACTTTTAGTTCATAGCCGGCTTCTTTGGCCTGCTTTTCCGTCATTCCTACGGAAGCAATTTCCGGTGTACAATAGGTACAGCCTGGTACATTGCCGTAATCAAGTGCTTCCGGCTTATGATTGAATTTACCTTCAGCCTGGGCAATGGCTTCTATGCAAATTACGGCTTCTTTCATCGCTACGTGTGCCAGGGCTTGCCCGGGAACGATATCGCCGATGGCATAAATACCTTCTACATTGGTTTTATAGTATGGATCGACAGTAACTTTTCCTTTGTCGGTGCCGACGCTTAAGGTATCCAGTCCTATGTCTTCTAAGTTGGTCGTTACACCTACGGCGCTGAGCAATATGTCTGCTTCTAATGTGGTTTCTCCTGCGGCAGTCTTAACGGTAGCTTTAACGCCTTCCCCGGAAGTGTCCACTTTTTCAACTGAAGAGTTAGTCATTATAGTAATGCCTTTCTTTTTGAAGGATTTTTCCAGTTCTTTGGATACGTCTTCATCTTCTACCGGTACGATGCGGGGCATATATTCTACAATAGTAACTTTAGTGCCGATTGTATGGTAAAAATATCCAAATTCTACACCTATGGCTCCGCTTCCGACAACGATCATTGATTTAGGTTGTTGGGGTAAAGCCATGGCTTCCCGGTAACCGATGATCTTTTTGCCGTCGATAGGCAGGTTGGGCAGTTCGCGGCTGCGACCTCCTGTAGCCAGTACGATATGTTTGGCCTGGTAGGTATTGTTGCTGCCGTCAGCACCTGTTACCACTACTTCTTTGCCTGCATTTAATTTACCGTGGCCGTTTAATACGTCAATTTTATTCTTTTTCATAAGAAACTGAATACCCTTGCTCATTTTATCGGCTACGCCACGACTGCGTTTAATTACCTTTTCAAAGTCTACTTTAGATTCACCAACTTCCAGGCCGTAATCCTGTGCATGGCTGATATATTCAAATACCTGTGCAGATTTAAGTAATGCTTTGGTGGGTATGCAACCCCAGTTTAAGCATATACCGCCAAGGCTTTCTTTTTCAACAATAGCTGTTTTAAAACCTAATTGAGAAGCACGGATAGCGGCAACATAGCCACCCGGGCCGCTACCTATTACGATAATATCGTATGCCATAAGAGAGAAAATTGATTAGTTTTTCAAATTTTATAAACAGGGCAAAAGTAGGTAATAAAAACGTAAAATATCTTGCCCTGTCAGTGAGGGTGTACGAGAAAAAACCGTTTTACTAAAAAAGTGCCTTTGCGAAGTATGACCGCCGAAGAAAAACAATCTTCTTTGCTTGCACTCCCCGTTGGGTCATTACGATGAAAATTTTTGATAAATGAGGAATTAGTATTAAATCGGGAATTGAACATCAAAAATTTTCAGAAGCAATCTCTATGTTGCTCATGGGGCATGTTGCAGTACATAGGGATTGCTTCCGATTTTTCATCCTTTTCAGTTTTTATTTCATTCTTCAACATCGTTTTTGGCTGAAAAATGCGTCGCAATGACGGGTGGGAGAGGTATGTGTGTTGAGTGATGTTGAGTTTACTTTGTCACGTCCTAAAAAAAGTAGACACTATTATTACTACTATAAGTTTTTTCTT
>JBEBVI010000114.1:0-10785 GCA_040392805.1 Taibaiella helva | reverse complement strand
CTGAGTAAGATCCATTTCTGGGGCTGGCAGTTGATCATTGTCTTAGGCGCCGTTTCGTTAGCGCTTGGATATACTTCCGGGAAGGAATACGCAGAGCTCGAATGGCCGATTGATATCCTGATCACCTTAGTGTGGGTGATATATGGTGTTAATATGTTTGGTACTATACTCAAACGCCGCGAAAGGCATCTTTACGTGGCTATCTGGTTTTTTATAGGTACGTGGGTAACTGTAGCCATGCTGCATATTGTTAACTCTTTTGAACTACCTTATACCCTATTCAACAGCTACAGTCTTTATGCAGGGGTGCAGGACGCACTGGTACAATGGTGGTACGGCCATAATGCGGTTGCGTTTTTCCTTACTACGCCCTTCTTAGGTTTAATGTACTATTTCGTACCCAAAGCCGCAGAACGTCCCATTTACTCTTACCGTTGGAGTATCATCCACTTCTGGGCGCTTATCTTCATCTATATATGGGCCGGGCCTCACCACCTGCTCTACACGGCACTGCCGGGCTGGGCTCAGGCATTGGGTACCGTATTCAGTGTGATGCTGATCTTACCCAGCTGGGGCGGTATGCTTAACGGGCTTTTCACCTTAAGGGGCGCATGGGATAAAGTAAGGGAAGATCCTATCCTGAAAATGATGGTAGTGGCTTTAACCTGCTATGGTATGGCCACCTTTGAAGGCCCCATGCTATCCTTAAAAAACGTAAATGCCATCAGCCACTATACCGACTGGACTATTGCACACGTACATATCGGTGCACTCGGCTTTAACGGCTTTATGATATTTGCCATGCTGTACTGGATGATACCACGGCTCTGGAATACTAAGCTGTTCTCTGTAAAGTTAGCCAACGTTCACTTTATTATAGGTACAATTGGCATACTGCTTTATGCTGTTCCGCTATATTGGGCTGCCTTTACACAAAGCCTGATGTGGAAGAAATTTACGGAAAGCGGTCAGCTTCAGTACCAGTTCCTGGAAACCGTAACACATATTGTGCCTATGTATGTGCTCCGTGGAATAGGCGGTAGTATCTACCTGATCGGCACCATACTGGCCGTATACAATCTCTACAAAACCATGAAGGCCGGAAGGTTTGTTGCGAACGAAGCAGCCGAAGGTGTAGCCTTAAAAGACCAACCTATGCCAACGAGAAAAATGCACTGGCATAGCGTAATTGAGCGCAAACCCGTTCGCCTGCTGGTGTTCAGCCTTATTGTAGTGGCCATAGGAGGTATTATAGAGCTGATGCCTACATTCCTGATTGATAATAATGTACCGACCATATCTTCTGTAAAACCATATACGCCTCTTGAGCTGGAAGGCAGGGATATTTATGTAAAAGAAGGTTGTTATACCTGTCACTCGCAAATGGTCCGGCCATTCCGGGATGAGGAAGCTCGGTATGGCGCTTACTCCAAGGCAGGGGAATTTATATATGACCACCCTTTCCAATGGGGCAGTAAACGCACCGGACCCGATCTGCACCGGATAGGAGGAAAATACCCGGATAGCTGGCATTACAGGCACATGAACGACCCACAGGAAATAAGTAACGGAAGCATCATGCCGGCTTATCCCTGGTTGCTGGAGAAAGATCTGAATACCAGCAATACGGCGGGAAAGATAAGAGCTATGCAAAAGCTGGGTGTTCCTTATCCCGAGGGATATGACAAAATAGCCGTTGACGACCTGCACAAACAGGCGGAAGAAATTGCCAACCGGCTCAGGGGCGAAAAGATAAAAGCTCAAAGCAATAAAGAGATTATAGCATTGATCGCCTACCTGCAAAGATTAGGGACTGATATTAAAGCCGAAGTAACTTCTAAAGATTAGCCATTATGAAATTCACCAATTATTTAAAAGACATAAATAATGTGGGCATCTACCCGGTATGCTCATTAATCATATTCACGCTCGTATTTGCCGGTGTACTGATCTATACCTTCAGTTCCGACAAAAAGAAGATGAAAGACAATGCTCAAATACCTCTGGATTAGAAAATTCAAAAATAGATAACATTATATGCACCTGTTTCTAAAACTAATATCAAAGAAAACGATTCTTTCAGGTTTTCTGCTCGCCATGAGCTGGCCCGTATTGTGCGCCGCCCAGGAGGTATCGGCGGCTCCTGCTCCCCCGGGCGACAGCTATGAGTTTGCCAGATATGCACTGGCCGGCATGTGTGTTTTATTGCTGATCATCATCATAGCGCTGGCCACTGTTGTACGCAGCGCTACCGGCCTGTTCTGGGAAAAAGAAAAAGGGCTGGCAAAAAAGGGTAAAAATACCATCGTCAGTATTATTTTACTCCTACTTGCGGCAGCACCTTTAAATGTTTTTGCAGAAGAGGTACAGGCCGAAGTGGTGAAGCAACCAGGTATGCCTGCAGATATCATCGTATTGATACTGGTGGTACTGCTGGAGCTCGTTATTATACTGGTAATGGTTAGAATAGTCTTTCATTTCACCCGTATTAAAAGAGACAAGCCGGAAGCAACGAAGAAAATGTCTTTCAAAAAGCTCTTCCAGAAAGTGAACCAGACCGTACCTCTTGAGGAGGAGCAAAGCCTTGATATGGATCATGATTATGACGGGATCCGGGAACTGGACAATAAGGTTCCGACATGGTGGCTGTATGCTTTTTACGCAACGATCCTTTTCGGAGGCGTATACTTATACCGCATGTTCTTTAGCGAAACATTGCCCGATCAGTTTACGGAGCTGCAACAGTCCAAAGAAATAGCAGCGAAGCAAATGGAAGCCTATTTAAAAAACTCAGCGGATAATGTGGATGAGAATACGGTAACACTTGTTGATGCGGCTGGAATAGCCGAAGGAGCTGCTCTATTTGAAAAAAATTGCGTAGCCTGCCATGGAGATAAAGGCCAGGGCAATGCGGTTGGGCCTAATCTTACTGATGACTACTGGCTGCACAAAGGTGATCTGAAAAGCATCTTCCGGACCATAAAATATGGTGTACCGGAGAAAGGCATGATAGCATGGGAGAATAACTTTTCTCCTGCACAGATTGCCCAGTTGGCAAGCTATATCAAGTCGCTACATGGTACAAACCCTCCGGGAGCAAAAGACCCTCAGGGTGAACTATACCAGGAAGAAGACGCACCGGCAACAGGACAACAGGATAGCACTACAGTAAGTCTGTAACAATGAGTCTAAAAGATCAAAACATACCGGAAGAATACGGCGACAGGATATCTACCGTCGACGTAAAAGGAAAACGGAAGTGGATTTATGCACTGCAACCGAAAGGAAAGCTCTATACCTGGCGAACGATCACTACATGGATCTATCTTGCCTTGTTCTTTACACTTCCATTTATAAAAGTAAACGGCAACCCTTTCTTTCTGTTTAACCTGCCCAGCGCTACATTTATACTGCTGGGCAAGGTTTTTTTACCCCAGGACTTTATGATCCTGGGTGTAGGTATGCTGGTAGCCCTGCTTTTCATTATTGTTTTCACATTGGTGTTCGGAAGGGTATTTTGTGGCTGGGCCTGTCCGCAGACTATTTTTATGGAGATGGTCTTCAGAAGGATAGAATACTGGATTGAGGGTTCTGCTCAAAAACAAATAGCAGCGGAAAGAAAGGAAAAAACTACAGAGTATTATGTGCGTAAGGTGATCAAGCACATTGTTTTCTTTTTAATTTCGTTTATTATTGCCAATACCTTCCTGTCTTATATAATAGGGATAGATGAACTGTTTAAAATAATAACCGAACCGGTAAGCGACCATTGGGTAGGTTTTATAGCCATTATCCTGTTCACCTTTGTTTTCTATTCTGTTTTTGCATTTATACGTGAAATTGTATGTACTGTTATATGCCCTTACGGCAGGCTGCAAAGTGTTTTATTAGACAAAAACTCCATAGTAGTAGCTTATGACTACCTGAGAGGTGAACCAAGGGGAAAACGCTCACGAAACAGCAGCGAAAGTAAAGGAGATTGTATTGATTGTAATCTGTGCGTACAGGTATGCCCTACAGGTATCGATATCCGGAACGGGATACAAATGGAATGCGTCAACTGCACAGCCTGTATTGATGCGTGCAACCTGATGATGAAGAAGGTAAACCAGGAGCCGAACCTGATACGCCTGGCCAGTGAGAACGATATAGAAAAAGGTGTAAAATCGAAGATCACTTACCGGACAAAAGTCTTTTCAGTCGTATTGGTCATTCTGCTCGGCCTGCTTGTAACATTGGTTGTAACCCGGTCTATGTTTGATGCTACTTTACTACGTGTTCCCGGGCAGGTACTGCAGGAGCATGCCGATGGTACAGTCAGCAACCTCTACCGGATAAAAATAGTAAGTAAAAGTATACGCACGGAGCCTTACCACCTGGCCTTAAATACACCGGATGCCCAAATAGAATATGTTGGTAAGCACTTAGATTCGTTGCAAAGTGGTATAAGCAGCGAAGAAACCTTTTTTATAAGAATACCTTCAAGCAAAATTGAGAAGAGAAAGAGCAAAATAAAGATCAATATTATGTCGGGAGAGAAGGTGGTGCAGCGTAAGGAGGTAACGTTTATCGGAGAGCCGTAGGAAGGATTTCAGGACGATTAGATATTCAGAATTTCCGATTTTTAGGATGATTTGACTGTAAGATGTTAAGATGATTGGATTTTCGGAATTTCCGACTTTTGATATCAGGTTTTTTCACGACAGTTGAAGATAAGGGTTTTTGATCTTCAGGGAGGTGAAGTGCTTTTTGAATTTTGATTTTTGATTTAACGTATGACTACTTCTAAAAAAAGAGCTTTTACACATACGGGGAACCTGCTGATAGCGGGCTTTATAGGTATGCTTATTATGATGAGCGTATTGATATACCTTTGTGTGAAACAGGATTTTTCGCTGGTGAGCAAGGATTATTATGAGCAGGAGCTGGTTTATCAGCAAAAGATTGATGCCACTAAAAATGCCGGAGACCTTGCGATCAGCCTGGACAAAGCAGATGGCACTATCTTATTACACATTCCTGACGAGCTCAGTTCTCAAATTACCAATGGTAAGGTTCATTTTTATTGCCCGGCCAACGATAAGCTCGACAGGGTAAAAACCATTTCCTCAAGTGCTGACGGGGTGTACCGGTTCGAAGCGAAAGACCTTTCCAATACCGCCTATATTGTTAAGCTGTCTTTTGACGCAAAGGGGAAATCTTACTATAAAGAACTACCATTATAAGGGTTATGGATCTGGTTTACTTTATATCAGCCCTGCTGCTGGGGATAGGAGGAAGCGTACATTGCATAGGTATGTGCGGTCCTCTGGCTATGACTATTCCTTTTTCAGCTGCCCACCGGTATGGCAGATCAGCAGCAATAGTTACTTATTACCTGTCCAAAGCTTTGGCTTACGGGCTTATGGGATGCATAGCGGGCTTTATAGGAAAAGGGTTTGTTCTTATGAACTGGCAGCAAACCTTGTCGATCATCGCCGGAATTTTTATCATTGCCTGGGTGGTTATTCCCCACATACCTTTACCGGCTATGCAATTCGCCTTTCACAAACAATTTGGCCGCATATTTAAAGCACTGCAACAACAGCCCAAAGCCAGATACTATGTCGCCTTAGGTATGCTGAACGGCTTCCTCCCCTGCGGAATGGTATATGCCGCTTTAGCTACGGCTACCACTACCGGAAATCCGTTGACCGGGTTCTTTTTCATGTTCCTGTTCGGCATCGGGACTTCTCCTGCACTCGTTACCATAGCCCTACTGCAAAGTAATATATCCGTCCGCTTCCGTAAACATTTCCGTAATGTATCTTTCTTCGTCACCGTTGCCCTCGGGCTGATCCTTATACTACGGGGAATGGATCTGGGTATCCCCTACCTCAGTCCGCATATGGGTGCTGATGGAAATGTAAAGAGCTGCTGCAGCAAATAAGGTCCCATGCGATCAAAGCTAAATTGTGCTGATTGGGTAGCCGCTACGCGGCAAAAATATTTATTGCTTCAATGGTGATTGAAAATCTTTGCCCCGTTTGTGCTTCGTTGCCCCGTTGCGAGAAACATTCCCGTTAATAAATCAGTATGGTATAAATGATGTAGAGTCCGTATTATACGAAGTCGGATGTATCCAGGTCGGAAAATCTTTTCTTTCCTTTAAAGAAATACTGTACAATGATGCTCTTCCTGTATATGCCTTTCCTGTTCCGATCTTTAATAGACGTTGTTATCGCTTTCCGCTTTGCCCGCCATTTCCCGAAACCCAGGAAGAAAGACCAATGAGCTTTAATGATTGCCCCTATATTTTTGAACTGCCCGGAAAGTAAAAACTGAGCACCGGCCAATCCATCCATAAGAAGACGAAGAGGCAATAACCAGATGAGTTTCCCGCCCTTTTCGTTTTTGAGCAAAAGGACTAAGCTGTTCCTGAAGTTATAAAAAGTTTTCTGCGGACTGCCATAGGTTATCACACTGCCTCCCACATGAAAAACGGTGCTTTCCGGTACATACCCGACCCGGTATCCCGCATTTTTTGCCCGCCAGCATAAATCAACTTCCTCCATATGCGCAAAAAGATCCGGGTCCAGCCCACCTAAGTAGTGATAAGCATCCGACCGGATCATAAAACAACCTCCCGAAGCCCAGAAAATTTCCTGTGCCGTATCATATTGCCCGAAATCTTTTTCTAAAGTAGAGAAAATACGCCCGCGGCAAAACAGATAACCCAGGTTATCCATATAGCCACCCGCCGCACCTGCATATTCAAAGTACTGCCGGTCTTTATAGTACCGGATCTTCGGCTGGCAGGCCGCCATGTCCTCATTCAACTCCATAGCCTTATGTAAAGGTGCGAACCAGCCTGTGGTAACTTCAAAGTCGGCGCTCAACAAAACGTAGTATTTAGCCTGTACCTGCTTAAGCGCTTCTGCATAACCCCAGGCAAAACCGTGATTTTCGGTAAGGCGTATCAAACTAACCTGTGGGAACTGATGCGCAATATACGTTGCCGTATCATCGGGTGAAGCATGATCAACGACGATCACATCATACCAACCTTCTGCCTCAGACACGATCAATGGTAAGAACAGTTCATGCCATTTCCTGCTGTTATAGCTTAAGATCACAACAGCTGTGTCCGTGCGGGCAACGATCATAGCTTTCTTCCCCCGAAAAACTATTTATATTTAGGATTATACAGCGAGCTTTCATTCACCGGTACATCGTCTGCCGCTTTATAAGAGTGCTTATACAGGTTATAACAACCTGCCCAGGCAAACACGAAAAGTCCGAAAAAGCCCAATAAAAAGAAGAACCTTGAAGAGGAGGTTTTAGAAGTCCTGATATCCAGTTCGTCGTCTATAAGATTATTCTGATTTTCCATTGAAAAAGAATTGCTACGTTTTGGAAGCAAAGGTAATAGAAAACCACAATAAGTATAAATAAAATATAACGTAAGATGATCCTCCATTCCACAGCACCCGCGAGGTCCCGGGCCGCCACTCTAAAAATCGCATCATCTCAAAACCAAACAGCCGGACCGCCCCATAATCCAACTACTACAATAGTCCTAAAATCCAATAGTCGAACCATCCTAAATACACCCCACCCCAAAAACACACAACAAAAATACACATACATTCTAAATCAGTTATTATAATGTATCTTTGCACGATTTTTTTCTTTCACACATTTTAAAAAAACACAACATATCCTGTAAGATATGAAATTATCTCAATTTAAGTTTGATCTTCCCATCAATTTGATTGCTCAGCACCCAGCAAAGCAACGTGACGAAAGCCGTTTGATGGTAGTGCATAAGGACAGCGGTAAAATTGAACATAAGGTGTTCAAAGATGTCATCAGTTATTTTGATGATAAAGATGTTATGATCGTTAATAACACCAAAGTTTTCCCGGCCCGCCTCTACGGCAGGAAAGAGAAAACCGGCGCACGGATAGAGGTTTTTCTTTTACGTGAACTGAGCAAACCCAATCGTTTATGGGATGTCATTGTTGATCCGGCGCGAAAGATCCGTGTGGGAAACAAGCTGTACTTCGGCGATAATGATGAATTGGTTGCCGAGGTTATTGACAATACCACTTCCCGCGGCCGTACCATCCGCTTTTTATTCGACGGTAACGAACAGGAGTTTAAAACGGTATTGGACCGTATGGGAGAAACACCATTGCCTAAATATATAAAACGCAAACCGGACGAAGACGATAAAGAGCGCTACCAGACCGTATATGCGAAATATGAAGGAGCGGTAGCTGCGCCTACTGCAGGTTTGCATTTTAGCCGCGAGCTGATAAAAAGAATGGAGATCAAAGGGGTTAAATTTGCTGAAGTAACTTTACATACGGGTTTAGGTACATTCAGACCTATAGAAGTGGAAGACCTCAGTAAGCATAAGATGGATGCCGAGTATTTTAATGTAGGAGAATATGCCTGTGATGTGGTTAATAAAGGAATTGAAGAAAAAAGAAGGATTTGCGCTGTGGGTACGACTACTCTGCGCTCCCTCGAAAGCTCCGTTACCGCACGCGGACTTTTAAAGCCACAAACAGGATGGACAAACCTGTTTATCCATCCTCCCTTTAATTTTTCAATAGCCAATTCATTAATCACTAACTTTCATCTACCCAAAACCAGCCTGCTCATCATGGTAGCTGCGTTTGCGGGCTATGACCTGACCATGGAAGCTTACCAGACTGCCATTAAAGAGAAATACAATTTCTTCAGTTATGGAGATGCCATGATCGTTATATAAGAATGGCTATTACATAGTTTTGTCAAAATCACCGTAGTTTGTTAAACAACTACGGTGATTTTTTGTTGTTGATGCGTTGATATGAAATGATTGGAATTATACTGCATACCGCATTCACCCATGAGATATTTATTATCTAACGGGGTAAAAATAGGCAATCATTACTTTTCAATGGCTTGTTGAGGGTGTCTGAAAAGAGCTGTTTCACGCAAGAACACGACGAATACAAAGAGACGGAGAATATATTAATTTGACTTCAAAATAGTTACGTTGTAGACTTTGCCTTTTTTGTTCACTTTGTGTGAACTGCTTTCTTGCAGAGCAAAAATGAACTGAATTTTGGACAGTCTCTTAAGGGGAGGGTTCAGGCAATACTACGCAAAACGATCTGTTGAGAAGTATAAAAGCCTGCCTGAGCATAAACCGGGAAGTAAAAAATATCAAAATAAAAATATAGTTCTATGCGAAATTACATCAGTGCGCTTCTCGTTTCCCTTGCCGCTATCCTCTGCGTGCTCATTATAGGGAATGCCTATAAATATAAATTCAGGACAAGCGAAACGATTGTCGTCACAGGCTTGGCAGAGAAAGATTTCGTCAGCGACCAAATAGTATGGACAGGAAGCTATAGCCGGAAAACGATGGATTTGAAAAGCGCTTATCAATTACTCAAGGAAGATGAAAACAAGATAAAGGCTTACCTGATTTCCAAAGGTATTACAGATGCCGAAATGGTATTCTCCGCGGTAAGCATAGAAAAGGAGTTCAACACAAAATTTGATTCGGAAGGGAAAATGGCCGGAAGCGAATTCAGTGGCTATAACCTTAAACAGAATGTCAGCATAGAGTCCAGGGAGATTGATAAAATAGAAAGAATATCCCGGCAGGCCACAGAACTTATAGAAAGTGGTATTGAGTTTAATTCTTCTTCCCCATCCTATTATTATTCAAAACTTTCGGAGCTGAAACTGGATCTGTTGGCGCAAGCCAGTGCTGATGCGCGGAAACGCGCTGAGATCATCGCAACAAATTCCGGCAGTACACTAGGAAAAACACAAAAGGCCAACATGGGTGTATTCCAGATCACCGGGCAGAACAGTAATGAAGATTACAGCTATGGCGGCGCCTTTAACACCAGCTCCAAGAACAAGACCGCATCCATTACGGTACGGGCAGAGTATATGGTGAAGTGATAAAAACTACCCACGTATGCAGAAGGGATAATATGAGATCCGGAGCCAGAGATTCCAGCGCTGGCACACACACCCTCGCATGCGCCAATACACGAGATTTTGCTTCGCAAGAGAAGGGTTATATCAGTTTCAGTTCTATAGCGTACCTGATCAGGCTGGCTATATTCTTAGCTCCCGATTTCACCATAATGCTGTTGCGGTGATTATCTACGGTGCTTTTGCTGATGTACAGCTTCTCTGCTATTTCCTGGCTGGAAAGCCCGTTGGCCAGCTCCCTTAATATTTCAATTTCCCGGTTGGTGAGCCTGGGTGTGGTTTCTTTGTCTTTTTGAATAGAGGCAGCATACTGCTCGCGAACAGAGCTGTCCACAAACATATATCCATCAGATACTCTTTCAATAGCTTCAACTATGGTTTTGATGTTGGCAGAAGTTTTTAATAAGTATCCCATGCAACCGTTTTCCATCATTTCCTTAGCCAGCCCCGGCTTATCGAATCCGGTAAGTGCTATAATTTTAATAGCCGGGTAGTGATAAGTAATATAACGCGCCAGACTGGCTCCGTTTTGATCGGGTAAATGGTAATCCAGTAAGAGCACATCCGGGCTTATTTCCTTTAATCCGTTTATCAGGGCTTCTCCTGTAGTAAACTGACTGCAAATACTCATGTACCCGGTAGTAGCTATAGCGGTTTCTATAGCGGAGAATATGAGCAGGTGATCATCTGCGATAGCTATTTGCATGTTGGGTAATTTTAAAGTCAAAATTAAAAACAAAGGTGTCACGTCCTAAAAAAAGTAGACACTATTATTACTACTATAAGTTTTTTCTT
>JBEBVI010000113.1:0-10845 GCA_040392805.1 Taibaiella helva | reverse complement strand
ACTTCCTTCACAAAGGGCTGGGCATAGCACGTAAGGAAGGCGATTCGGCCCAATATGCAAACATCTCCGGAAATATAGGAGCCATGTGGTTCCTATCAAAAAATTTTGCACAAACACATTACTACCTGGATATTGACTATACTATCAGCAGCCGCTTAGGCAACTGGGAAAGTGCATTCAACGCATTAGTGCTTAAAGCCCGTGTGTATTTATATCAAAACAAGATACCCGAAGCCCTGGATATACAGAACCGGTTAGACAGCATCACCACCTTCTTCAAATCCGGCTCAACACTGGTCAACAGCATCTACTATACAGCCAAAGCATCTGTAGCCGAAAAGATGGGTGACTGTAAAAAAGCGTTATACTATACCAACCTTTACATGCTCTATAACGACTCCTTCCAGAAAGAGCATAGCGGCGACTTTTTCAAAACCGAACTGAAAGTCATCGAACGGATGCACAATACCAAAATGAAACTGCTGAAAAGTGAGAAAAAGCACCAGGTTTACATACGCAATACCATTATCATATTATTTGTCCTGACTACGGTTATTATTGTACAACTGCTATACCGCCAAAGGCAAAAACGAAAAACGGAAGCCACGTTATTTGCCCTTAAGCTATCCGGGAAAGAGCACCTCCTGGATACTTATTTAAAAAACATCCGGGAAAAAAATCAATTGGTACAACAGCTCCGGTCTGAACTGCTTAAATATAACGGGGAAAATCCGGAAGATGAAAACCCCCAACCCAATGATAACATTAAAAACGAAAACATCCTGGCACAACTACGGGAAGCAAGTATTATAACGGAAAGCGGATGGAAGCATTTTACCACCCTCGTGGAAGAGGTACACAAACATTTTTTCATACGTTTAAAACAAACCTTACCTGACCTCACTCCGGCAGAAACACGAATACTGACTTTGACCAAGCTTCATTTTTCCACCAAAGAAATGGCGGACATGCTGGGTATATCGCCGGACTCTGTTAAGAAAACCCGGCAACGTTTAAGAAAGAAGCTCAATATGTCGAAAGAAGAAACCCTTGAGCAGGTACTGGAGCGTCTATAAATACAAATTACATTATTTAAATCATAAACTATAAACCGTTTTTTATTAAAAATTTAAAAAACTGTCCCCCTGTTTGTCCCCTCCCGGCCTGATTGTTTTCTGTTGCACATTACCGACATTTATAACCTGCGCTACAGATATAGCGCCTCCTATCTTTTAATCTAAAATCTCAGAATATGAAAAAACGGAACCTTTACTTAAAAACATTCTTCCCTGCCTTATTGGCCATTACAACCTGCATGTCGGTACAGGCACAAAGCATTGACCCCGGACCCAATACCGGCGATAAAGGTGAAGTAACATTTAGCTACCGTGGCAATAAAGTAACCTACAAAACGATCCGTGCCGCAGACAGTAATATATGGGCACTTCAAAACTTAGGATCACCTAAAGTTGCCGATTCACTACTCGACAATGCAGCACGCGGCGATATGTTTCAATGGGGCCGTTGGGATGACGGGCACCAGCTGATTAACCCCAGTGCGACTACAGCCTCTGCTCCTACACCTAACAATCCTTCCGGCATCAGCAACGGATCGCCTGACTTTTTTTTAGGAACGGTTGTAAACGGGGCCTATGCCAATAAATGGTGGGATAACGGCACCAATAATGATACCTGGACCGCCAACCCTCCTTCGGCAACCAATGGCCTCGATCCCTGCGCCGCGATGGGCGAAGGATGGCATATCCCAACTAAGGAAGAATGGGAGAAGTTCCTCGAAAGTGAAAAAATAATATATTCAGGTGATGCCTTTAAAGCCATTAAGTTAACCCACTCCGGAAGCCGTGCAGCTACCTCCGGTTTTATTTCCGGCGCTACAATATCTATTTCTAATGGTTGCCAATACTGGACAAGCACGCCCTCAAATGCCTCTGCCTGGTTTATGGAATTATATTCCACCACTGCCGGCCGGATGAATGATGCAACCACTCTGGGAAGGGGATATGGAAGAACATGCCGCTGTATGAAGCTGAAAATAGACTGCACACCCTCTGCCGATTCCATAGAAGCCGGATTATGCCCCGATGAAATGAAGAAAGGCTACAAGTTGCCCAACGATTCTACCGTTTACATAGCCGGAACGTACATCAACAATTTTACAAAGGCGGGCAATTGCGACAGCACCATTATTACGATCCTGACAGAACAGGCCGTAGATGTGGCTGTGAAGCAGGAAGGCACAACCCTGACCGCCCAGGTAACCGGAGCAGGCTACCAATGGATCAACTGCGAAACCGGAAGCCCGGTACCCGGCGCGACACGACAAAGCTTTGAACCGGAGCAAACCGGGAAATATGCCGTGATCATTACCCAGGATAATTGCAGTGACACTTCAGACTGCTATGAAGTAAAAAAACAAGTGGGTATAGGTTCTTTTGGCAAACGGAATGATAACATAAAAGTATATCCCAACCCTGCCAACAGCTATATTAATATAGAAGGGGCGTCTAACCTGCAACTGGCTGTATTGAGCATAGAAGGGAAAGTACTGATCCAGGAGAAAAACGTAACGACCCTCAATCTCGAAAGCCTTTCACCGGGATTATATATATTAAGAATACAGGACCAGGACGGAACGCGCATAGCACTGCACAAGATAATTAAGGCCCGGTAAGACGACTAAAATAATTTTTAATTAACTTGTCTGACCAAATAAAATAAACCCGGCCGGGAATAGAAATAACGGCCGGGTTTTATAAATGATACCGCCTGCAATTTTTTAGCACTACTTATGTCGCGCAAAACCAATACAATACTTAAAATCATATGGGTGCTCCTCATAGTGCCCGTCCTACCACTGTACGCGCAGACACAGTACAATCAGACTCCTGAATTCCTGAATGCGAACGGAGTATGGAATTTCGGTGTGAACAGCGGGCTGAATTTCAATACCCGTAATCCTTTTGCCTTTTCGTCCGCATTAATCAGTATGGAAGGCGTGGTTTCTGTTTCTTCCCCCTTCTCCGGTAAATTCCTGTTTGCAGCCGGGGGAAGCTTTTGTAGGGGAGCCAATCAATCCCTCATGCCCAACGGAACCGGTCTGAACGGTGACGAAGACGGATCCTGTACACAGGGTAAATGCGCAGTGCCGATGCTGGATTCATCAGGTAAATATTTCCTGTTCTCATTAGAAGGCTTCGGTCATCCTCCACAAATCGTGCGCTCCGGTCGTTTGTTCTATTCCATAGTAGATACGGCGCTGAACGGCGGCTTAGGCGATATCGAAGCCGGACGTAAAAACATATTGATCGATTCGGGCTTTTCTGAAGGAATAATAGCCATACCCGGCAATAACTGCGACTTCTGGCTGCTGCTGCATAAAAGGGATTCCGCCGTTTTTGTAGCCTACCATATCGGGAAAAACGGTCTGAACCGGCAACCGGTGCTATCCCGTACCGGTCAGCAATTGCAGGGACCGGGGGCATATAGTAGCGGCGGCATGGCCGTATCGTCCGACCGGACAATGGTCGTTATGACCAGCAGTACACCACCCGCAGGAACGCCTCCCGCTCCGGGTGCTGTTATCTGCAAATTTGATCCCAACACCGGGCAGGTTTCCGATGGACTTTTACTGACAAACAATATGTTCACCTACAGCGCCTGTTTCTCTCCGGACAATTCAAAACTATACCTTACCGGCTCCGCTATAACAGGCACAGGTGCCAGCCTGCTCCAGTTTGAGGTAGACAACTATACTCAAAGCGCCATATCGGCTTCTCAAAAAGAGGTATCTCCTTCCGCAAGCTACAGCATGTTTTACGGATCACTAAAGCTCTATAACGACACTATTTATGTAAACGCCATCAGTGCCGGAGGAAAAAACCTGGATCGCATCAATAAGCCTAACCTGCCGGGGACAGCATGTGACTACCAGGTTAATGCTATTTCATTGTATTTTAATAGTATGACGCAATATGCCTTACCGAATGATATACCCTACCCTTTTCCCCGCGATACCCTTTTCAATACAACCGATACCCTGATCTGCGATACAGAGATCAACCTTTCGGTGACAGCCCCGCAGGGATATTTCCGATATACCTGGAATGATCCGTTTACCGGGACAACAAGAAAAATAGACAAACCCGACACCTATGTGCTAAGATCTCAAAACTTCTGCGAGCTACGAGTTGACAGCTTTATCGTGCGACAAGGGCCACCGTTATATGCAGACCTGGGACCCGATACTACCGCCTGTCTTAGCACTTCGCCCTGGTACCTTGACGTTACCGTACCGGATGCTTCCTATCTGTGGCAGGACGGCAGCACAAACAGTACATATAAGGTCCGGGAATCGGGAAAATTCTGGGTGCAGCTCTCCAAAAATGAATGCACCGCCTCCGATACCATCAACATCAACCTCATTGACGTTCGACAGCACCTCGGAAGCGATACCATATTGTGCCGGGAGAAAGAAATAGCCTTTACGCTCCGGGCCAATGCACCGGACGGGGCTACCATATTATGGAACGATGGCAGCTCCGGCCCGTCACTAACTGTTACCGAAAGCGGAACATATTGGGTAGCCGTTGAGTTGCAGCAATGCTCCGGAAGCGATACCATAAATATTGCCCGCCTGCCCTGCGAATGCGACTTATTCCTTCCCAATGCCTTCACGCCCAATGGCGACGGGTATAATGACTACTTTCTTCCCATAGTACAAACCGGTTGCCCGGTAAAAAAGTTTGCAATGAATATCTTCAACCGCTATGGCCAGCGGATATACATCAGCAATACTATTACTGAGGGCTGGAACGGCACATTCAACGCCCAACCCTGCGATGCCGGGACCTATTGGTATGAAATTATATTTGAAGGAGGCCGCAACGGCACCATGCAGCAACTAAAAGGAGACTTCAGCTTACTCCGGTAAGCTGTCTTTCTTAAAACAATTCTTCCCTTTCCCAGAACAACCGTTTCTATTCTCCCGCCTGAAATCGTTGCCCCATCGCCTCCTTCAACTCGTTGCTTGAAACACTCAGATTGCTCACAAATATTACACACATAATTTTCCCCTCTTACTATTACAGCATTTACATTTAGCTTTACTACATTTACATTATTACTACCCGTATGTACAATACGATTACCCTTAAAAGCGTAACATTGTCAATTTTATGGACAGCATAGCCAATATACAGCTTTCAGAAGTCGTCACTATATTTATTACCCTTTTTGCGGTAATAGATATATTAGGCTCCATACCCGTACTTATAGGCCTGAAGAAAAAGATGGGCGAGATCAACAGCGTCCAGGCCACTTTAGTATCCGGAGCCCTTATATTAGCCTTTTTCTTTTTCGGAGGAGAGATGCTGAAATTCATGGGGTTGGATATAGCCTCCTTTGCTATTGCCGGCTCCCTTATCATATTTTTTCTCGGAATGGAAATGATCCTTGGCATAGAATTTTTTAAAACAGAAAGCGGTAGCAAGTCAGGCAGCGTAGTCCCCATAGCCTTCCCCCTGATTGCCGGCTCGGGCACACTTACTACCGTTATGTCCCTGAAAGCCAGCTATCACCATTACAATATACTGATAGGCATCTTATTAAACCTTATTATCGTTTTTATATGCTTACGATCGCTCAACTTTATAGAGAAACTGTTAGGCCCTTCCGGCATTATGGTGGTGCGTAAATTTTTTGGTGTTATCCTGATAGCTATAGCCGTTAAGCTCTTCAAGCAAAATGCCGGTTTAGGATAACATAAAACACTACTGCAAAAGACAAGATACGGCGGAGTTAACAAAAACAGGTAATTTTGTACTCCATTAAATATAACAAAAGAATGAGAAACATATTTCTATTACTACTTATACTCGCAGGCCTGAGCTTTGGGGGCTTTTCAAAAAAATAAACGAAATCCCAGTCAACAGCAAGCATTGCGCCCGCATCCTATGTAAATGAACTCTAACAATAACTTAAATATCAAAATATAGAACCCATTAAAAGCGACTACGGATTTTACTACCTTATCGACCAGGCCGGCACCGGAGAAGGTCCTTCAGCATGCAGTAATGTTACCGTAAATTATAGGGGCTGGCTGACCAACGGTTATGTTTTCGACGAAGCAAGCAACATCAGCTTTGAACTAAACCGGCTGATACCCGGCTGGCAGGTAGGCATACCGCTAATCGCCAAAGGAGGGAAAATTACCCTGTACCTTCCGCCTTCTTTAGGATACGGCGCTAACGGCAATAACAAGATACCGGGCAATTCTATACTGATCTTTTCCATAGAGCTGATCCGGTTTAATTAAAAAAAGGGATTAAAAAGCTATCTTTGTCAGAATTCATTTTTTCACAATAATTATTTCGTGCAGACAAGCCGGCTCCGGAATGGCGCAGACCCGACCAATTATTCAAGAGATTATGTAGGTGTTGATTTTATAAGTGAGAATATTTGATGTATTTATACAATAAAATAAATGCCATTTATCGCCCGGCTAATCAGATGCACGTCCATATATAAATATTCATCTCATGGGATGTGGAAGTTGCGGAACCAAAACCGCTGATGGAAAACCTACCGGATGTCAAAGCAACGGAGGTTGTTCTTCCGGAGGTTGTAATCGTTTTAACACCTTCAACTGGCTGGCCGATCTGCCCTTAGCAGATTTTGGGAAACCTTACCCGATTGTAGAAATATCTTTCAATGCAGGAAGCCGGAAAGATTTTTACCGGAATAACACACAGCATCTATTTGAAAAAGGCAGCTGGGTAGCCGTAGAAGGCGCCGGCGGATTTGATATAGGCCAGATCAGTCTTACCGGAGAACTGGTAAAACTGCAAATGAAGAAATACGGTGTCAATGATACGTCGGAAATAAAACGCATTATCAGGCCTGCCGCCGAAAGAGATATGGAGCTGTACCGCTCCGCCAAAGACAGGGAACGGGAAGCCCTGGTTCGATCGAGAGCCATTGCCAAACAACTGAACTTAGAAATGAAAATTGCCGAAGTCGAATTTCAGGCCGATGGTAAGAAGGTATGCTTCTTCTATACCGCCGATGCCCGTGTCGACTTCCGGGAGCTGATCAAAGTATATGCCTCCGAGTTTAAGGCGAAAGTGGAAATGAGGCAAATCGGAGCCCGGCAGGAAAGCGGCAAAGTGGGTGGCATTGGTTCCTGCGGACGCGAGCTGTGCTGCAGTACCTGGCTGACGGATTTCAAAACCGTAAATACCACCGCAGCACGTTATCAGAATTTATCCATTAACCAATCCAAGCTGTCCGGGCAATGTGGCCGGCTCAAATGCTGCCTCAACTACGAGCTCGATACCTATATGGATGCGCTGCACGGCTTCCCCGACGGTGCAGATCACATAGAAGTAGCTATCGGAAGAGCCTTTTTACAGAAAAAAGATATATTCCGCAACCTCATGTGGTACAGCTTCAGCGGCAGTAGTAAACAGTATCCCCTGACGATAGAGCGCGTGGAAGAAATACTGGCGCTAAATGCAGAAGGCATAAAACCCGAAGACCTGGAAGCTGTAGAAATACAGGTCAGACACAAAGACCCGGATAAATCTCCGGATGTGGGCTTTATCAATGACGTAGGACAGCTTACCCTAAGCTCCCTGTCCAAATCCTCTAAAAGGAAAAAGGCCAAGCAACAGAATGCGGCAGGCAGACCTAAAACAGGACAGCCACAACAGGCATCGGGCCAGAGCCAGGCAGCTAACACCAATAATAAAAGCCGGGAAAACAGGCCCGCAAAACAGCAGCAAAACAGGAACAACTCTGCACAAGGTCAACAGCGACCATCAAACGGCAATGACCCGAACCGGCAACCGAAACAAACAAACCAGGCCAATCCGCAAACAGCGGGAGCCCCCAAGCAACAGCAGCCCCCCAAAGAGGCAGGAAAACCTATTGATAAATCTCCCGACACAGCTCCTTCCCAACAAAAGGCGAACCGGCCCAAACACAGGCCTAAGCCCAGGGGAAATAACCAGCAGGGTAAAAAAGAATAAGGGAAGCGCTATATGCAATCGTTTGCCAATCGATTAAAAAAAGTAAACCGGCATATTGCACGCTGGGCTTCCAGGCAGGATATCACCTGTTACCGGATCTATGATATGGATATGCCTGAATTTCCGTTTTGCATAGACCGCTATGAGCAATACCTGCACATTGCCGAATACAAAACCCACTGGAATGTAAGCCCGGAGGAACATCATGAATGGCTACAGGATTGTGTCCGTACGATATCCGCTGCCTTAGACATCATTGAAGACAACATCTTCCTGAAGGAACGCAGACGCCTGGCCAGACGCTCGGAACAATATGAAAAGTTCGCACTCGAGCAAAAGATAATCACGGTAAATGAAGGCGGCCTGCAATTCCAGGTCAACCTTACCGACTACCTGGATACCGGCCTTTTCTTAGATCACCGTCCGCTCCGGAATATATTCCGGCAGGAAGCGGAAGGAAAGAATGTATTGAACCTTTTTGCCTACACCGGCTCTTTCTCCATATACGCAGCCGCAGGAAACGCAAAAAGCATCACCACCGTAGACCTTTCCAATACCTACCTTGACTGGGCCAGAAAAAATCTGCAGCTCAACAATCTACTGGATGAACAAAAACATTTCTTTGTCCAAAGCGACACGATGGATTTCTTAAAAGCATATACCGGAGAGCCATTCGACCTGGTATTTGTAGATCCACCGGCATTCAGCAACAGTAAAAGAATGAAAGGCACCTGGGATACCCAACGTGACCACCCCGCCATGCTACACTTCCTGATGAAGATTATGCAACCCGGAGGTATTATTTATTTTTCTAACAACCTCCGCAATTTTCAACCTGATTTCCGCCGCCTTAATGCCGCAGAGATCAAAGATATTTCCCTGCAAACCATACCTGAAGATTTTCGCAATAAAAAGATACATCATTGTTATCGCATAAGAGTGTGAGGAGATCGGAGGATTGAGAAAATTCGTAATTGATAATTCGTAATTGATAATTGAATGACCACTTTTCTTTCAGCAACGCAAATACATGACGGCAAACGCTGGTTGCCGGAGGGATCAGTGATAGAAATTGATGATGAGGGAGTGATCGAGGCGATACATGTGGCAGGGGTTATTCCGGAAGATCAGTTGCAGTTTTATAAAGGCATTATCTGCCCCGGGTTTGTGAATGCGCATTGCCACCTGGAGCTTTCGCATATGAAAGGTCTTATCGGGGAGGGAACGGGGCTAACCGGTTTCTTAAAGGATGTTATGCTTCTGCGCAACGGGCAAACCGAAACAGAGAAGGAAGAAGCTTTATTGGCAGCCATCCGCGAGATGGAAGCAAACGGCATCGTGGCGCTGGGCGATATAGCTAACGGAACCGATACGCTAAAACACAGATCTTCTGCAAACTTTCACATACACACCTTTGTGGAAAGCACGGGTTTTACAGAGCAAAATGCCGCTATCCGCTTTCAGGGATCTGAAAAAGTATATCATACCTTTGAGCAACAAAGCCTGCAACCGACCCAAAATATACTCAGGCAGTCTATTGTGCCTCATGCACCCTATTCCGTATCGGCCACCCTCCTTTCCCTTATTGACCAGTTCGATACAGATGCCAGGCTCTCTATACACAACCAGGAAACGCAGGCAGAGAACAATTTTTTTTATGACGCTTCCGGCGATTTCAATCTATTTTACCAAACCTTCGGCATCGATCATTCTTTCTTTAAGCCTTCCGGCAAAACATCATTACAAACCCTCCTGCCGCTCATATCGGAAACACATCCGCTGATACTGGTGCATAATACTTTTATGAGTCCCGAGGACATTTCCTTTATCAAACAACAAAACCGCTCCGTTTATTTCTGCCTTTGCCCTAATGCCAACTGGTATATTGAGCGTAAACTGCCGGATATCGACCTGCTGGCCGGAAGCGGTCTGACCATCTGCATCGGTACAGACAGCCTGGCCTCCAATCATCAGCTGAGCGTATGGGAAGAGCTCAATACCATCCGCAGCCATTTCGACAACATACCCCTTGAAGAGCTGATCAGGTGGGCCACCATTAACGGAGCCGAAGCGCTGGGACTGCAGCAAACCGTAGGCAGCCTGGAAGCCGGGAAAAGACCCGGCCTGATACATATTGATCATTCCGGCAATATCAGGATATTATATAGCTCTATTGGGTCTAAATAGTTTTGGCACGCTATTTGTCAAATCATTATAAAAAAATTTCAGCGATGTTTAGCAAAAATGTAAAAGGATGGCTCGCCTCTGTGGCGATGATATTGGCTACTTTCTGCGCCTGGGGACAAAACGCTCATGAAACAGAAATCAAATTCAAAAAAGCGAAACAAAACGGAGTAGTAGCAGAATACAATCATTCGGCTAAAGATGTAGAAAACACCATACGTAAAAAACTGGCTGATGAGGGTTTCCCGAAGCTGAAAAGCAGCGGCGGATTTCTGACTTTAACCGGTGTGCAATGGAACAACATCAGCAAGGAGAAACTGGATGTATACATTAAGGTAGACGGCAATAAAAGTAAATCAACTGCAAGTATTCTGTTATCCAAAGGATACGACAACTTTGTTACCTCTCAAAAAGATCCCCATACAATAGATAATATAAAGGGTTTCCTGAACAACCTTTCCTGGGAAACAGATGTGCGCCTGCAGGAAGAGATGGTAAACAAAATGGACAACGACCTCAAAGCAATTAACGACACGAACAAAGACCTCTTGTCGCAAAGGTATAATCGGCACGCAGCAGGGTGATGGCCGCTCCGCTTATGGGGTTGCCTGTA
>JBEBVI010000112.1:0-10855 GCA_040392805.1 Taibaiella helva | reverse complement strand
GCGGAACAATCAGCAAAACAGGCACTCCTGCAGAAGGTTTCTTCGCAGTTGTGGTGAATGTTGTAGGCGGAAGTGGCGGAGAAGTTAATGCTTCCAATAATGGACTGGTTTATCTGTTTAACGTAAATAAATAAGCAGACAGACTTTATTCTGGAGACGGGCGCTCTTTGCACCCGCTCCAGAATATTCTTTAGAACATTTATTAAAAATGTATTTTATGACTAACATATTTAAATCACTTGTAGCTGCCGTGGCATTCACTGCTTCAACTGTGGCCGGCTACCAGGTGAATGGACAAGGAGTAGTTAAATTAAGCGCTACACCGACAGAAGGTGGAGTATATAGCGGGTATGGGGAGTTGCAGCATTTGATCGTTACTTTTGAAAATCAGGCTACTTCGGTTGCTATACCACCAAAGTCTGTACGATTAATATTTAATCTACCCACCCAGGGAATTGAGTTCGTTGGAAATGCTGAATACACTCCTCCCACAGGTTGGACTTATATTAAAAACGGCGCCAATGAAGCCATATTGGAAAACACAACGGCTACAATCGCGGTACCGGATCTTGCTAATCCATTGGTACAGGTAATATTTAATGTTCCTTTCAGAACTGTAGCTCCCGGTACACCTACAGGCGGATCATTGTATAGTTGGGGAATATCAACCGCACAGCCCAGCAATCCGATTACATTAAATGTTAACTCACCTGATAATACAGGTTCCGGCAGGATTACTATACAAAATCAGGACCTGCCCGTTAATTTCAGCTCATTCGCGGCTAAAGTTAAAGGTTGTACTGTAGAACTTAGCTGGACTACGGCTACGGAAATCAACAATTCCCACTTTGTGATCGAGCGCAGTAAGAATGGTTCTTCTTTCAGCCCTATTGGCCAAACCAATGGTGCAGGTACAAGTTATGAATCTAATTCTTATACTTATGTAGATGATGCTCCGGCCAATCATCAAAACTTCTACCGCATTCGTCAGGTAGATTTTGACGGCCAAAGCACTACATCTGTAGTTAAGAATGCAAACATAGATTGTAATTCATCAGCAATCAGCATTTATCCTAATCCTACTACCAATAGTACTTTTTATGTAAAAGGTATTATGGACAAATCTACCATTGAGGTATATAATGCCTTGGGTCAGAGAGTGGTATCTAAAGATGCTGAGAATAAGCTGGTTGGTGTAAGCCTTTCCGGTTTAGCCAGCGGCGTTTACCACGTTCAGGTAGTTACTGATGGTAAAACTGTTTTCTCAAGCAAACTTATTAAGGATTAATAAGCTTATTGCTTTATAAACAAATCGGGATCGTTCGAAAGAGCGATCCCGATTTGTTTATAACGGGGCACCGGTATCGGTGTGGCGGTAACAGCGAGTGTTGTTTCACGCAACGGGCACGACGAAGGTTAACGTACTCAACGATCGTCGTATCGAACGTGGCGATAGTGCAGCAGTGGAGGCACTTGGGCCAGTTGCGAGGGTGCGTCTCCGCTAATGGCAGCGTTATCACTGGCACCTGATGTTGTTGATGATATTGCTACTCCTCTCTTAACGTTCCTCCTTTTTCCCCTTCGCGTAGCGCCAATCCTCTTCATAGTTTCATTCCTCCCATAACTCTTTTGTGTGAAGCCTGGTGCTCAAAGAAAAAATAAAACATTTACTTCCGGGTAGAATGTTTTGTATCTTTGTATGGAAACACCTGCAAGCTCATGATGAAAAAATTTGAAGTAATATTTTTGACCGAAGCAAGGACGTTCTTGTTGGATTTGGACGAAAGAAGCCGGGACAAAATAATCTTCAATATAGACAAAGCCAAAATCAAAACCGATAGGGAGTTATTTAAAAAGCCGGAAGGCGAAATCTGGGAGTTCAGAACTTTATTCAACAAAACCTGTTTCAGAGTTTTTGCTTTTTGGGACAAAGATGATAAACAAGAAACTTTAGTTTTGGCAACGCACGGAATAATCAAAAAAACAGGAAAAGTACCTGAAACGGAAATTGAAAAAGCAGAACGGATAAGACGACAATATTTTAAGCTTAAAAATAAGAAAAATGGCAACGAAAAATAGAGAACTGGAAATGTTTACACTGGACCAGATCAAAGATGAATTTATAGGTGAAGCCGGAACGGAAAAAAGGACCCGGTACGAGCAGGAATTGCAACTGGAAGTATTGGGTGAAATGATAAGGACTGTCCGCCTGGAAAGAAATCTGACACAGGAAGAGTTAGGTAAATTAGTTGGCGTACAACGTGCACAAATTTCAAAGCTTGAGAATAATACTACAAATGTAACAATGGAAACCATATTGAAAGTTTTCGCGGCATTGAAAGCGAAAGTAAGTTTCAACGTTGAACTAATGAATAACAGAATACGAATCGCATAGAAACAGTGTCAGTGAGAAGGTTGCCGTTACGCGGTAAGATACCTGTAACCTGATTCGCAAACAGATACCTCTACGCTATATCAGATGCTTTCGGCTGCTGGTTTTAGTTTTTCACACAAAGGGCACGATGAGTAACAACAATCGCAGAGATACGCCATACGCTTTCCACTTTCTTTCTTCTTTATCGTTTAAGTAATCGTGTCGGAATAACTTCCCGGTTTTATAGGTGATGAGTGATGAGTGATAAGTGATAGGTGATAAGTGATGATATGTGATGAGTGATAAATCTTAATTTCAATAAGTTGGTTGTAAAAATATTAACACATTATTTAACATTGGTTAGTGTCTTCGGGGCAATATTCGGGAGCTTATTTTGTCGGCATTACAAAGTTGTTTTATTTCACGCAACGTACCCAATGAAGAGTAACGGCGCAAAGAAGCAACGACAGCCCACTCCCCCACACCACCACTACAGACACACTTCACCCCTCCGGGGGAGGGGCCGGGGAGGCCATTATCCACTCTTCCCACCCTTCAAAAGGGTCTTGTACTGTTCACCGTCTTTTACCACGGAAAGTGCTTTATCCAGAACTTTATCATCTTTCTTAAGCTTGTTAATGATCCGGCCTTTCTGGCTGTAGTACCTTCCTGCTATTTCTTCAGTGAGCAGGTTGACGATCTCCCGTTTATTCTTATTCAGGTCATTCTTTTTATCATGTGCAAATTTGGCATTCAGGGCATTGAATTCCATTTCTATATTTTTAAAGTATTTCTCTTTTTCCGCAGATTCTTTTAATGCCGCCAACAGCTCTTCACTGTCTGTCTGATAAGAGTAGTCTTTATTGCCCAGCCACTTTTCAAAGTCGGTGAAATCTTTGTCATTTAAAACAAAATCGGCAGGTTGGGCAATGGTCGGGTGTTTGTAATAATATTGTGTGGCATAATCGAAGATCAGGTTTTTCTGTAGCAGGGCGGCGGATAAAGGGCTGAGCTGATCTGTTTCTATATTAATGTCAGGCTCTATGCCACCTCCGTCATATACTTTACGCCCGTTGCGGGTTGAGAATTGTTTCTTTAAGGAGTCGGGTACGGAAGAAACACTGCCGTCTTCATTGCGGTGTGAGTAATCCAGCGCCTGTATACAGCGCCCGGAAAAGGTATAATATTTTGCAGTAGTTATCTTAAGGCGCGAATTATAGCCCACATTCCGGATATTCTGTACCAGTCCCTTCCCGAATGAGCGTGTGCCGATCACAGCGGCGCGGTCAAGGTCCTGCAGTGTGCCGGCTACAATTTCGGAAGCAGAAGCCGAGCCGTGGTTGATCAGTATAGCTAATGACATAACGGTATCCCAGGGTGTGCCGCTGGTTTTAAACTCGCGATCCCATTCCTTATTTTTCCCTTTGGTACTGACTACGCGGGTGCCACGCGGAATAAACAGGTTACAGACCTGAACGGCTTCTTCCAGCAGGCCGCCGGGGTTATTACGCAGATCCAGTATGACACCCTTCAATGCAGGTTGTACCTGCCGGAGACTGTCTAATACATGATGCACATCGCGACTGCAGTTAGGTGTGAATTGCGCGAGGTATACATAGCCGATATCGTTGTCCTGACCCAACAGGCTGGCATGGGGCACGCTGGATAAACGTATTTCGGTACGGGTAATGGTTGTGATTTCTTCTTTACCCGTTACCGGGTTTTTGATGCCCAGCGTAAGCTTGCTTCCCGGGGCGCCTCTCATGAGCAGGCTTATTTCATCTGTATTTTTCCCTTTAGCCGGTTCACCGTTGACCGAGGTCACAATGTCGCCGATCTTTATACCGGCTTTTGCTACCGGTCCGTTCTCGAACAGGTCGGTAATAATCACTTCATCGTTATGGACCCGCGTGGATATACCAACACCACTGTACTTGCCCGTACTTTGCAGTTCGAAATCTTCTGCATCGGCCTCCGTGATGAGGTTCGTATAAGGGTCAAGCTCCCGGAGCATGGCGTCTACGCCTGTTTTCAGCATTTTGCCCGGCTCAATGGGATCCACGTAATATTGGTTCAGCTGTTTGAATATGTTGGAATAAATTTCTAAGTTTTTCGAAATTTCAAAATATTTGTCGGTCTGATCCTGGCCTTGTCCGGCTGCCATTACCGGGATCAGTCCGCAGCAGGCTGCGGCCCAGATCTTTAATTTTCCTGTTATCGTCTTTATATTGCGCATGATTATCGCTTTCTTTGAATTTACTAAGCAAATTAACGACTTTTGCCTGATTTCAAATTAAGGAATACGGGTTTGGATAAAAGCATAAAGCGTATAGTGATCATCGGGCCTGAATCGACAGGTAAAAGTACACTCAGCAAGGCCCTGGCCCGGTACTATCAAACGCTTTATGTGCCGGAATATGCCCGTCAGTATCTGGAGAGCCTGGACCGCCCGTACTGCGAGGAAGATATGGTACACATTGCCCGCGGTCAGATAGCTGCTGAAGATGCCCTGGCCCGGCAGCTGACCAGGCCGCTTTTATTCTGCGATACGGACTTATATGTGCTTAAGGTGTGGAGTGAGAGCAAATATGGCCGTTGTAGTCGGTTTATCCTGGAGCAGATAGCTGAGCGACGATATGACTTCTACCTGTTAACAGATATTGATATGCCCTGGGAAGACGATCCGCTGCGTGAGCACCCGGAGCTGCTGTGGCGCAGCTATTTCTATCGTATCTATCTAGATATCGTGCAACATTCGGGATGCCCTTTTCTGTGCGTGAATGGTCATGAAGAAGAGCGGTTAGTGAGTGCGGTGGAGGGAGTGGGAAGATTTTTGGGATTTTAAGACTTTTTGATTTTAGGATTTTTGGGACTTTAAGGCTTTTAACCTTTGCTTCGCTGCGGGAAATTATCCTACAATTTTTTTTCCATCTTGATATGCGGTATTCCTACTTCAATAAAGGGGCTGCCGATGGTATGATAGCCTGCGTTTTTGTAGAAGGATACAGCTGTGTCGCGGGCATGCAGGATGATGGTATGTTTACCCATATTAGATGCATAGGTGGCTGCGGCCTGGAGCAACTGTTTTCCTATGCCTTTGCCCTGGCAGGAACTGTCCACGGCCATTTGCCTTAGCTTGAAGGCTCCGGCATCGTAGTGCTGCAGCATGGTGCAGCCTGTTACTATGCCATTAGCTTCGGCGATCAGTACTACCTGGTCTTTTTCGGCTTCCAGGTCTTCATCATAAATATTTAAACCGATAGGATCACGTAAGATCCTTTGACGAAGGTCTAATACCTGTGGGTATAGTGCATGACTGGGACTGATAATTAATATGGACATATGTTAAGAATTAAGAATTATTTTACTTGATGGATTAAAAGAGAAACCTTTGACAATTCAGAGATACATAGGGGCTGCTAAATAACTGACATTTTATTGAATATCAATGAATTGAGCAGTATCTTTTTATGCTTATCTGCAAGGGTTTTGGCCCATTCAGCCTTAAAACCTTGCAGATAGGTTTCAGGAAAAACCTGGAATATATACCTCCCTATCAAATGGCTACTTCTCTTACACACCCCCCATAGCCATCCCGGAGGGATCTAAACGTCGCTACAACAACCTAACCAGGGCATTCCTTAGCGCCTATAGACGCTTCCACCTGTACTGAGCTGTGCCGAAGTACCTGTCCTGAGCCCGTTCGACAAACTCAGGGCAGGCCTTGTCGAAGGGACGTGACGGCAGGACGAGGAAGAGCTACTGCCTATGTAAGAAAATACAGTTATTTAGCAAACCCTACATAGCTTTGTAAAACTAAACAATCCGGCTGTTTTTGGGGTAAATAAATTTTAAAGGCGTATGTATTATTATGTAACGAGTTTGAAAATTTGTGATTGAAGAGTTTTACGCAACAGCATAACGAAAGACAACAGGTGCAACGATACCAGGCACTTTACACTCACTTTACCGCACTTTTCACTTTTTCAGCTCTTTACCTTAACTTCGGTCTTGGTTTGAGTTTACCCAATTTGTGCGGGGCATTTTACGTCTTAAATTATAGTATATAAAGAGGTAGACGAGAGATGGCAGGATTTAGTATAATAGTCAAAAATAACTTCCTCACTTGTACTGAGCTGTGCCGAAGTAAGTACCGTCATGCAGACCCCTTCGGCTATGCTCAGGGCGGGCTTCGTGGAGGTATCACCCAGGCTTGGAAATGTGGAAGTTATTTCGACACCGTTACTTAGGGATTTTTTGACTTTTAATTTTTAAATTAACTTTAAACATAAATTTTACCGGATGAGGACTTTATTTATTTGCCTTATTTCTTCATTTTTAGTTGTAGCCTCCTGTAAAAAAGAGAACGACTATTTCCGTAAAGATGCCGAGATCATAGGTTATGATATTGCGCAATGTGAGTGCTGTGGCGGCTTTATGGTGCGCATGGCTGAAGGTGGTTCCGCAAGGGTATACAGGGCGTTTACATTACCGGAGAGTACGGGCATTAACCCTGATTCTTATTTTCCTATATCTGTGGAAATAGATTATAAAACCGTAAAGAGTGATTGTGGCAATGATATAGAGGTGTTGCGGTTAAGAGAGAAATAAATACCCGGCTATTTTCCCGTGCTGGTGCGATAAAATATGGTTTAACCCTTTGCATGTCTGATTATATAGAGCATGATATAATAGAAGGTTGCCGGCGCAATAAGCGACAACAGCAGGAACAATTGTATAAAAAATATTACAGCTTGTTCCTGAAGCTATGTGCACGGTATGCACGGGATATGCATGATGCGGAGCAGCTGATGCAGGATAGCTTTTTAAAGATATTCAACCATATCGGTGATTATTCGGGTAAGGGATCGTTTGAAGGCTGGATGAGACGGATAGTGGTGAATACCTGCCTGGATTATCTTAAAAGTAAATACCTGAAGAATGCCATGCAGCTCTATTTTCCTAACGAGATCCATGAGTCGATGACATTTAAGGTAGCCAACCATGCCGTAGAAAAAATGGCGATGAGAGATATACTTAAAGTCGTACAGACACTTCCACCTATGAGCCGCGCAGTGTTTAACCTTTTTGTATTTGAAGGATACAGCCATAAAGAGATTGCCAACATGTTGCATATCAGTGAAGGGACTTCCCAGTGGCATGTCAATAATGCAAGAAAGAATCTGCAACAGAAAATAAAGGATAATAAACTGATTGAAACCAAAATGCTATGAGCAGCAGGAATGAGTTTGATATTTTGCTTCGGAAAAAGCTGAGGGAAGAAGAGTTTGAGTACGATCCTGAGAGCTGGCAAAGGCTTTCACAGCTTATGCCGCCATCGTCAGGCTCTTTGAACCGGAATAAAAGATGGCTGCTGTTTACCAGTAGTGCCGCCGTGATCGGTATGGCACTCTCTGTTTTTTTCTTCTTTAAATTCGTAGAGAACCGGCCGGCGCAGATGGATCAGCTGGCTCAGAATAAACAGCCTGCAGCCGGGAAAGGGACACAGAATGGTGTTTCGCCGGAGTACCATAAAGTGATAGTGGAAAATGAGCCGGAGCGCTATGCGCAATCTGCCGGTAACCTGCCGGTAACACGCAAAGAATATACTCCTGTTGTACCTGCTGAAACAAATAGTAATGAGGAGGCACTCGGTTCCGCTCAGCATGTGGCTATTTTGCCTCCGGCAGCACAGAGCCCGGCTCAGCCTGATGATGAGACGGGAGATAAAGGCAGTGGGCTAAAAGATGAAGATATTGTAGTCATTCCGAAGGAAGAGGTACAGGCGGCACAGCAGCTTATGGGCCGGGATCCTGCTGCTGCGCCGGAGTGGGGATATGATAGTTATAAAACAGGCAGCCGCAATGCTAATGTAACCAGCGTGGGGCTGGGTGGAGGAATGAGTTATGGTAACCTGAATGCCGGTTATGCCATAGGTGTGAGCGCCAGGACTAAAATAGCGGGAGATTTCTTTGTGGACGGTACAGTGGCCATGCTCTATAATAATAATACCAGTAATACGGCGATAAATAACGGACCCTCGCTCAATGACGATGATTACAAGTTCTCACGTCCCGGAAGCTTTGCGCAGACTGTCGCTGCACCGGCTATCAGTCCGATACAAAGATTGTATTACGTACAGTTTAACCCGTCCGTAGGATATCAACTTGACCCCAATATTGCATTTAGTGTAGGAGGGGATTTTCAGCAAATGCTGAATAAGAATGAGGAAGTGGTATTGCAGGCGTCTAACCAGGCGAAGATCCTCCCTAATTTTGATATCGGGCTGACTACCAAATCGGAGTTTAGTATCACCCCGAATATACAGGCCGGGCTTGTGTACCGGGAGGGATTGAACAACCTGATAAAAAGCGAGCATTCGCGCTATGTAAACAGGCGTTATATACAGGTACAGTTTAAGTATAACCTTCCGGTGTCAGGTCAAAAATGAAAATTTAAGAAAGTAACGAGTTGTTTCACGCAACGGGTGTGAAGGCTTTAACTCAAAAGTCAAAATGATACACGGCTCCTAATCTCACGTCTCAAATCCCAAGTCGTTACAATGAATGAAAAAATCTTAACGATATTATGTAATTTCGCAACCCGTTTCTTTGCTGCTTTTCTACCTGCGTAATAGTATGGCTATGTTTTTTATTATCAATGGCCGTTAAACCAGTTTTACACGGGATGAGAAGAGAAAGGAGAAATAGGCAAATTAACTTCCCCAGGTAACGTCATGTCAACCGCACCCCGAGCTTGTCGAGGGAGACGTCTTCCGGGCTTCGAAATCGGGAAGTTGTTTTGACATCGTTACAACGGAATAAAAAATTATAAATAAAACATACATAAATGCAAATCACACTTAGCGAACAGGAGATCATACGCAGGGAAAAGCTTTCACGCCTGCAGGAGGCAGGTATTGATCCATATCCCGCTGCTCTTTATCCGGTTTCGCACTATTCTGCCGATATCAAATCTTCTTTTACAGAGGCGACAAAAGAACAATTTGAGCATGTATGTGTAGCAGGCCGTATTGTAAGTATCAATGATAAGGGAAAGGTTTTTTTTATAAAAATTCAGGATGCTAAAGGTATCTTTCAACTATATGTAAAACGGGATGAATTGTGTCCCGGGGAAGATAAATCGTATTGGGACGTATTAGTGAAGCATGGGCTGGATCTGGGGGATATTATCGGTGCGGCAGGTTTTGTGTTTATTACCAAGACGGGTGAAACTTCACTTCATGTAACCCGGCTTACTTTATTATCAAAATCATTGAAACCTTTGCCGGTTGTAAAGAGAGATGAAAGCGGTAACGTGTTTGATGCGGTAAGCGACCCGGAGTTCCGTTACCGTCAGCGATATGCGGATCTTATTATAAATCCGGAAGTGAAAGAAACTTTTATACGCATTACCAAAATGAAAAATGCCATTCGCGATTTCCTGAACCATCGCGGGGCTATAGAGGTAGATACGCCAGTGCTGCAAAGCATACCCGGCGGTGCAGCGGCACGTCCGTTTATTACTCATCACAATGCTTTGGATATACCCCTCTATATGCGTATTGCCAATGAACTGTATCTCAAGCGGCTGATTGTGGGCGGTTTTGACTGGGTGTAAGAATTCAGCCGGAATTTCAGGAACGAGGGCATGGATCGTACGCATAACCCGGAGTTTACTATCCTGGAATTTTATGTTGCATATAAGGATTACTTCTGGATGATGGACATAACGGAACAAATGCTGGAAGAAACAGCCATTGCCACTAATGGTCATACCAAAACAATAGTAAATGGCGTGGAAATAGATTTTAAAGCGCCTTATCCACGGGTATCCATATATGATGCCATAAAAGAGCATGCCGGTGTGGACGTCGGCAATATGGATGAAGATGAAATAAGAGAAGTGTGTAAAAGTTTTCATATACCGGTAGACAAAACAATGGGAAAAGGAAAGCTGATCGATGAATTATTCGGGGAAAAATGCGAGGCAAAGTATGTACAGCCGACTTTTATCATTGATTATCCTGTAGAGATGAGTCCGCTGACCAAAAAACATAGAAGCAAAGAAGGACTTGTGGAGCGCTTTGAGCTTATTGTAAATGGTAAAGAGCTGGCTAATGCTTATTCTGAGCTTAATGACCCTATAGACCAAAGGGCACGTTTTGAGGATCAGACAAAGCTGATGGAGCGTGGAGATGATGAAGCCATGTTTATAGACTATGATTTTCTAAGGGCACTGGAATATGGTATGCCGCCAACCGCCGGTATAGGGATAGGTATAGAAAGACTGGCCATGTTGCTTACCGGATCGGTTTCCATACAGGATGTTTTGCTTTTCCCGCAGATGCGCCCGGAGAAAATAATTTAAGATGATTCAAAATTCAAAAGGAGGAAACAGGACTGGCCTCACGGCCTTTCCTGTTTTTATACTTTCTGTTGGATAGTTTTGTGCATTGATTTTCATCTAAAACAAGAATTT
>JBEBVI010000111.1:0-10878 GCA_040392805.1 Taibaiella helva | reverse complement strand
TCGTAATAAAGCGGGTTAATCTAATTTACAGAAACCAAATACATCATTTATTTAATTATATAACGAGACTGAGGTGCTCCATGGGAAACATTAAGACACCCGGAATGCCTGTTACTTAATCGAAATACCAATACAAACTATGAAAAACGCTCTCTTCTCAATGGTGTTCTTTCTTAGCATCTGTACCAATGCGAGAGCACAAACACCAGTTATAAGCAATACCGATTCGTTAAAAAAATACCTGCAACAGGAGCGCTTTTCTATCGACAGCAGTGCAGCAGCTATAATACTTTATGAGTATGGTAAAATTGAAATGGAAAGCAACAGGATCTTTCAAACTATAGAACGGGTTGTAAAAATACTCAAACAGGAAGCAACAGACAAACTGGGCGTAATAGCCATAAGTACACCGTACGGTACAAAGATCGGGGATATAGAAGCAACCTGCTTTAACTGGGAGCAGGGCAGTATGGTACAGCAGGAGGTTAACGAAAAAGACATCATACATGACGCTATACAAACTAACTATGGGGTAACGAAATTCAACTTTCCTTCGGCAAAACCAGGTTCAGTCATCCATTACCGGTATACAATAGTAAGCTTAGGAGCCACCCCTGAAGTAGAGTGGGTATTTCAGGACGAGTTTCCCACTTTGGAATCCTATTTTGAATTCAGCCGCCCTTTCCCGGCACTGCCCAGTGAAACAGTAAGTAACTTCAGTATACCATCTTACCAGACAGAAGAAAGAAGCGCCCTCGATTCTTGTTTATCATGCTGGTTCAAGGAGATTAATAAAAAAAATATCAGGGCCAAAGTAAACGAAATATGGGTAAGAAGAAACATTCCCGCTTTCAAACCGGAGATCTTAATGGGCAATCCTATAAAGCAGATAGAGCGGATATGGATATACCAGACACTATTCCGCAAAGATTGGGATGATGTGATCAAAAGAAGTTTTTACAAGGGTCTTTTCAAAGGGAAACAGGTATTCGCCTCTAACAATTTCCTGGTCAAACCAACAGAGGAAATAACCACAGGCAAAGGAGATGATCTTAAAAAGGCGCTTGCCTTATATACTTTTGTAAGGGACAGCATAAAAGAAGATGATTATATACACTTCGACAATTCCATCCGGTTTGCCTTCAGGAAAAGATCCGGAAGCAGCCGGGAGAAAAGCCTCTTACTGACAGCTATGCTCCGTAAAGCAGGTTTGGATGCCGTCCCGCTCATCATAACCCCTAAATACGCCGAACCCTTATCTCCACGTTATCCAAAACTCTCCGGGCCTTTTGCGACCATATGCAAACTCACTATGAATAATAAAGACTATTTCCTCTACCCTTCGCCAAAAGTACCTTTCGGAATATTACCATCGAATCTGTACAATGGGTATGCAAGAACCGTTGAACAACAATCCAAAGAGGTTATATTGACACCCGACAGTGTAGTCAACAAAACATCCGTATTTGTATCAGCAGCTCCCTTATCCGATGAAAAGCAAACCGTACATCTGAATATGGATATACAATTCGGATTGTTTAACAGCTATCGTAACAGGTTAATATGGGAGAAAGATACATCGAAAATAAAGGAACTGGCAAAGCATATTTTAGATCAGAGTGATATGAAACCCGACTTGTTATCTTACCGGCCGGTTAACCTGGAAAACGCGGATACGGTACTCGGCTTACACATTGAGGCTGAAATAAGCCTGCAGAAGGGTGCTAATTATATCAACCCGTTTATATACAAATTCATTGACAATAACCCCTTTACCGATATGGAACGACTTTATCCGGTTGAACTGGATTACCTCGAGGATTTCAATTACCAATTACAATTAGCCTATCCTGGGGGTTACGCCCTGGATGCCTTACCTGTTTCATCCAACCTGGTTATGGGAAAGAATAATATTCTGGAAATGAGAAGTGATGTCCTGCATTCACCCGAAAAACAGACGCTGACCTTCCGGAACCGGCTGATAACCCGTAAAGCCACTTATGCCCCGGAAGAATATAATGACCTGCGCACTTTCCTGGACAAAGTGGTCCAGGAGCAAAACAAACGATTTATATTGAATGCAAATTAGAATAAAGATATCTGAAACAAAGAGTCCTGAAGTAAACTTCACTGGCCGCTCATAACATTAATCTTAAGACAAAGAGCTACACCGGAATGGGTAGCCCTTTGTTTTTTTGAACCTTATATTCTTTACCATTCAAGGTAGTTTTCCTATGTAATCCAAGGCACATGTCACCTCGTACATATTCATGATCGACCTGCTCTCCTATTGCAGCTCATATATCACCGCTGCCCCCTGGCCTACACCAATACACATAGTAGCCAATCCGTAACGTACATTCCGTTTCTTCATTTCATGTATCAGTGTAGCAGATATTCTTGCACCACTACATCCAAGGGGATGCCCCAGGGCAATAGCGCCGCCATTTACATTCACAATACCGGGATCAATACCCAGCTCCCGGATCACGGCCAGCGACTGTGATGCAAACGCTTCATTCAGCTCCGCCAGGCCTATATCATTTATAGAAAGCCCTGCCCTTTCCAAAGCTTTTTTTGTAGCAGGAGCCGGTCCTATACCCATAATTGAAGGATCTACACCGGCAACAGCCCGGCTCACAATCCTGGCCATGGGTTTCAGGCCAAATGATTGCACTGCTTTTTCCGATGCCAGTAACAATGCTGCTGCTCCATCATTAATACCACTACTGTTTCCTGCAGTAACCGTACCGTCCTTAACAAAAGCAGGCTTAAGACCTGCCAATTGCTCTAATGTACTTGCACGGGGATGCTCATCTTTATCTACAAGATTCGTTTTACCCTTACCCAGTTGTACGGTAACAGGAATCAGCTCCTCTTTAAATGCACCCGCAGCATGAGCAGCCTGGTATTTATTCTGGCTCTCAAAGGCAAACTGATCCTGCTCTTCGCGACTGATATTCCATTGCTTAGCTACATTTTCCGCAGTTTCTCCCATCGAATAGGGATGATATAAGTCAGATAAGGCTTTATTCACAAACCGCCACCCCATAGTTGTATCAAACATCTGCTGACCACGGCCATAGGCTCCTTCGGCCTTACCGATAACATAAGGGGCACGGGTCATGCTTTCTACACCTCCGGCAATATACAGATCTCCTTCACCACATTGAATAGCCCTACTGGCATCAATAATAGCCTGTAATCCTGAAGCGCAAAGCCGGTTCACAGTATTACCGCCTACCGTTACCGGCAACCCGGCCAGCAATGCCGCCATACGGGCTACATTACGGTTGTCTTCACCGGCCTGGTTGGCCGCTCCGGATATCACATCTTCAATGGCATTTACGTCCATAGAAGGATTACGCTCTATTAACGCTTTAATGACAATAGCCAGTAAATCATCCGGGCGGACTGCTGCTAAGGCTCCGCCGTATTTACCTATAGGTGTGCGAACTGCATCTATAATATACATGTATTCATTATTGTTTTAAAACCAATGTGAAGACCTACTATTCAATTGGCATTCATCCCAATTGAAGCGGGCGTAAAGGTAAGGACAAAACGTAAATACGTGAAGAGTAAGGAAGAAGACACATTTTTCACTTTTAGCTCGTATTACACTCTTGCACGTTCGTCGTGCTCTTCGCGAGAAAATTGCCTTACCATGAAAACGATATAAATAAAAGGTCAAGTCCAGCTCCTACCGAAATGGTGCCCCTAAAAAGCATGATAAGATAACTCTATGTAAAATAAAACGGACAGATAATGACTGTCATGCTGTAATTATCTATAACTATACTCAAAGATATCTACAGCATGACAGATACATATATTAGCAAATATGGCTTTTCAATAAATTATATCGCTAAAGGAAACAGCTTATTTAATCACTCCCAACTCCCTACCTACTTTAGTGAATGCCGCAATAGCCGTATCCAGATGCTGCTTATCATGTGCAGCAGATATCTGTACCCTTATGCGTGCCTGTCCTTTGGGAACAACAGGATAAAAGAATCCGATCACATATATGCCCTCTTCTAACAAACGGGCAGCCATTTTCTGCGCCAATACCGCATCATACAGCATAATAGGACAGATCGGATGCGTTCCCGGTTTGATATCAAAACCGGCAGCTGTCATCTGCTCGCGGAAATAGCGGGTATTGTCCTCCAGCTTATCCCTCAGCTCAGTGGTTTCACTAATCATATCCAAAACGGCAATTGAAGCACCAACAACAGAAGGAGCCACCGTATTGCTAAATAAATAAGGCCGGCTACGCTGGCGCAACATTTCTATCACTTCTTTTTTACCACTGGTAAATCCGCCGGAAGCGCCCCCTAAAGCTTTTCCTAAAGTACCGGTTATAATATCTATTCGCCCCATAACACCACACAGCTCATGCACGCCACGCCCGGTCTTACCCATAAACCCGGAAGAGTGGCTCTCGTCGATCATCACTATAGCATCGTATTTATCCGCAAGGTCGCAGATCTTATCCAACTGTGCGATAGTACCATCCATAGAAAATACCGAATCCGTCACTATAAAACGGGTACGCGCATCTTTATGCTCCTGCAGCCTGGCTTCCAGGTCTGCCATGTCATCATTGTTGTACCGGGCTCTTTTAGCCTTGCACAAACGCACACCATCAATAATGGAAGCATGATTAAGCGCATCCGAAATAATAACATCTTCTTCACCCAACAAAGGCTCAAATACACCGCCATTGGCGTCAAAGCAAGCTACATACAGGATGGTATCTTCTGTACCCAAAAATGTAGATAGCTTCTGTTCCAGCTCCTTGTGAATATCCTGCGTACCGCAGATAAACCGGACAGAGCTCATTCCATAGCCTCTTTCATCAATAGTACGTTTAGCTGCCTCTACTACTTTAGGATGAGAGGAAAGACCGAGATAGTTATTGGCACAAAAATTCAATACCTTTTTATCATTCACCAGGATTTCGGGTCCTTGTACAGAGTCAATGCGGCGCTCGCTTTTAAATAAGCCCGCACTTTTTATATCTTCCAGCTCGTTCTGAATACGCGTATAAAATGAATTGCTTGACATAGGTTGATTAAAATTTGTGCAAAGCTAATAAATTAGATTAAGGTTACGGATCCAATATTATTAACTTAGGCCATCAAGTACTGTGCTTTAGTACATAGATCCGGTTGTGTGCCCAAAATCCGATAATACTTTACAGATCTGTCAGATCTATGATGTCGCTTTAAGGTTACCTGCCGATAAGCACAGGATTACATGATCATCTGTGTAATCAGTGCAAACGGCGCTTTCAATTTGCCATACATGCTCCCAATTACTCTTTTTGTACTTTTGCCCCTGTTTTCAGCAAGTCTGTGTACTTGCTTACTGGCGTATTATGCATAATTTTTTCTTAATATCACTTTTATTGTCTACCCTTTTAAAGACAACCAGCGGAACAGCACAACAGCTGCTTTCCGAAGGAGTGCTCTTATTTAATATACGTATTACAGGAGACAACATCATTTCGGAAGGCGGTACTGCCCATAAAGAAAGTCAATCAGGAAAGCTGCTGATCTATATCAAGGAAGACAATATAAGGCAGGATTTCTCAATGGATAACGGGTATAATTATTCGAGGATAATGAATTACTCAACCAGGAAAGAGATCGTTCTACAGGAAATCAGTACAATGAAATATGCCATTGAAACAAACATCAACGATTTCCTGAAAAAGAGCGATCCATACCGGAATGCGGTATTACGTACAAATGCACACCAAAGCGGGCACAATGGCTTTAGGACTGTCTCTGCCACCTTAACTTACCGGGACAGCTCTTCGATGCAATTCAGCTATGTACCCGATTACTGGCTCGCACATCCCGGCATTTTCGAAAAGATGCCGGAGCTGAAAGGCATACCTGCTGTATTCGACCTGCCTCTGAGCAATGGCTTCACCACACATTTCGAGCTATCTGCTATCAGGCGGGAGCCCATATCGAACACCATATTCCGCATACCGGAAGGTTATCGTATCATCAACAGAAAAGAATATGAAAAATTAATTAAATAGTATCGTATTTTTGTTTCAACACAAAACTTAAAACATTTATTTCTATGCGTTGGCGAGGAGAACGACAAAGCGATAACGTCAGGGACAACCGGAGATCTGCGGGCGGCAAAATTGCTGTTGGCGGTGGCTTAGGTGTCATTATAGTAGTACTGATCGGCCTTATTACGGGGAAAGATATTTCCGGTATCTTAAATTTTATACAACCCGGAGCCGAAGTCGGGCAAAGCAGTACACAATCGCCTGCATTCGAAGCCAGTGACACAACGGCTCAGCTCGTTTCGGTAGTACTGGCGAGCACAGAAGATGTGTGGGGCTCCGTTTTTAAAGCAGGCAACAGCAGCTATTCTTTCCCCGAGTTAGAGATGTTTTCGGGAGCTACACGAAGCGCCTGCGGAGGCGCTTCTTCAGCTATGGGACCTTTTTACTGCCCGGCCGATCATAAGATATATATTGACCTTTCTTTCTGTGAAGAATTGAGAACCCGGTTTAAAGCGCCGGGTAATTTTGCGATCGCCTACGTGGTAGCGCACGAAGTAGGACACCATGTACAAAATCTGCTGGGGATATCGGAACAGGTACAAAGGCAACGCGGACACCTGAGCGAAGCCGAATATAACAAACTATCGGTAAAGCTGGAATTACAGGCCGATTTCTTTGCAGGTTTCTGGGCCCACCATGCTCAGAAGATGAGGAATATACTGGAGCCGGGTGACCTGGAATCTGCGCTGACAGCTGCAAACGCCATAGGTGATGATAAGTTGCAGCAGGAAGCACAGGGATATGTCGTGCCCGATGCATTTACACACGGGACATCTCAGCAAAGAATGTACTGGTTCAGGAAAGGGTTTGAAACCGGGGATTTAAACCAGGGGCAGTTCAATAACATCAGGTAGGGCGGAAACCCGGTAATAAAATAGCACTACTTCTAAATCAAACGTATTATGTCAGAAAATTTAATTTCAGTTAAATGATTATCAATGTACGCACATTTTTAATTTTGACTTAATATCACAATCACTCAAACAAGGATTTTAAATTGTCTATTAAAGTTCAGCAACTCTGCAAAGAGTTTGGCACACAAAAAGCGGTCAATAATATTTCATTCGAGATTGGCAAGGGAACCATTGTGGGATTCTTAGGCCCCAACGGCGCAGGAAAATCTACCACAATGAGAATGCTGAGCACCTATATTTTCCCCAGCTCCGGGAAAGCCTGGATCTGCGGTAGAGAAGTAAGCGAAAAACCACAGGAGGTGCGCCGTCTTATTGGCTATCTTCCTGAGAGCAATCCCCTTTACTATGATATGTACGTCAGGGAATATCTTGAATTCGCTTCTGCTATTCATAAATTAGGAAAGCAGGCTAAATCCAGGATAGATGAGATCATTATAAGCACCGGTCTGCAAAAGGAAGTAAAAAAGAAGATAGGTACCTTATCGAAGGGATATAAGCAAAGAGTAGGTATTGCACAGGCTATGATACACAATCCGGAAGTGTTGATATTAGACGAGCCTACCAGTGGCCTGGATCCTAACCAGATCATGGAAATACGCAATCTCATTATTGAGCTGGGTAAAGAAAAGACAGTGCTGCTGTCAACGCATATCATGCAGGAAGTAGAAGCCATGTGCAGCCGGGTTATTATTATTAACAACGGGCTTATTGTTGCTGATGATAGTATGGAACATATTCAATCTGCCGGTACGGATTTAATAGTAGAGTTTGATAAGCCTGTACCGCCGAATGTACTGAACCAACTGGATAACATACTGGCACTCCAACATATCGAACATAACAAATGGCAGATCAAAACCAATAATGCAGACTTGCTTCGTAAAGAGCTTATGAAGTGGTCTTTAGAGCAGGACATGACTATATTATCGCTTCAGAACAATGCGGTTTCGTTAGAAAGTGTGTTCAGGAATCTGACGGGTAATAATTAGTTTCCTACAATGGGAATATTTCACGCAAAGAACGCGAAGAAAGGCAACGGACGCAAAGGATTACGTAGAAACCTATAAGGTTTTCGGAAACCTTATAGGTTTTTCCTGATACTGCTTAATAAGCCCAGTTCAATTGCATTCTTAACTATTCCGGCCGTATTTTTTGCTCCAAGTTTCTGCAACAGGTTTTCCCGGTGACGCTCAACCGTACGAAGGCTCAGAAATAACTTTTGTGCAATTTCCTGGTTCGTATGCTCTGATATGATCAGCTCCAGCACTTCCCGTTCTCTCTGTGTAATAGAAGGGATCTTTTTATCTTCCCGCTTAAAGGACAGTAAATTATTGACGATCTGCTTTTGCAGTTCCGGCTCAATATACTCCCTGCCCTCATATACTTCTTTAATGGCTATTACCAGATAATCTATGTCGGTGCTTTTAAGCAAATAACCTTTACAGCCTGCCTTCATCATCATCTTTATATATGTTGGGGCGTCAAAGCTGGTGATAGCAATCATTTTTATGTTGGGATATTCTTTGCTGATTCTTTCCGCTATCGCTTCTCCATCTACTTCCGGCAGCTTGATATCAAGCAATAGTACGTCCGGCAAGCTTGTCTTAAGATATTCGAACAATGTACCGGCATTGGAAAAAGTCTGTGTGACTTCAATATCCGGTATATCTTTAAGCAGGGTCACAAGACCCGCAACTGCTAAAGGATGATCATCAATTATGGCTACCCGTATGCTCATTCGTCTCAGGTTTCTTTCAGATTATTCAGCGCTATTTCAATATAAATGCTGGTTCCCTGCCCATTGGCAGTTTTCACACTCATATCTCCTCCCAAAGATACAATTCTGGATCTTATTTTATGAAGCCCCATGTGTTTATGTGTATCTTTCAAAGAAAAATCAAAACCGGTACCATTATCTTCCACCGTTATGGCCAGGTAATCGTTGGCGATGTCCAGTTGTACCAGTACATGACTGGCCTCAGCATATTTTAAGGCATTTTGTACCAGCTCCTGCACTATCCGGTACAGCATCAGCTGGTATTGGGTAAGTATAGGCGGCAAAGTACCGTACTGCTGAAACTCAATAGGAACCACCTGCTGCGAATTATGACAAAAATAGCGTAGCGCCCCGGCAAGCCCTTCCCGCAGCAGTAGTTCCGGCATAAGGTTGTGGGCCGATCTTCTCAGCTCTTTAGTGGCATTATCGAACCGCCCCAGTATTGTTCCTATTTCTTCATAGCGTTCCTTATCATTGCTCATTGTCTTCCAGATAGCGCTCAGGCTCATTTTCAGTGTGGAAAAATTAACCATGATGCCATCATGCAGCTCTCCGGCAATACGGCTACGCTCGGCTTCTTCTCCCTGTATGACTGCTTTAAGGATACCAATTTCCTGCTCCCTTTTAAAAGCCTTCTGCTTATGCCACATGTTCCGGTAAATGGTAAACAGTAAAATACCCATGATCAATACCAGGAGGATTGCTGCTGTAATCTGGTAGTTTCTTTTCTGTACTTCTTTTTCCTTTTGTATCAGTGCCTTTTCTTTTTCAGCAGTTCTGTATTCTACCTCCATCAGGCTGATACTTTGCGTATTTTTTTCATTGAGCAGGCTGTCTTTAAGCATTATATATTTACTTTGAAAATCAATTGCTTTTTCTAATGCACCTTTCTGTTTGTATAACCAGAACAAGGATTTAAAAATATCCACCTCCTGTTCTTTCATACCATATTTTCTTGCAGTATCTAAAGTGGCCAGTAAAAGCTCTTCTGCCACGTTAAACTGTTTCAAGTCTGTATAAATATTACCCAAAAGCATACGGTGGGCGTTTCCGTGAAAAGCATTCATTTCCGGAACTCCAGGTAATAGCTTCTGCGCTTCTTGTACTGACTCCAGGGCTTTCTGAAACTCTTGAAGATTATAATAATTATATCCCCAACGGATAAGGGACATATATTGAAGGAAAAGGTCATTTTGCATTACGCCGATATTATAGGCTTTCTTAATTGCATCATCAGCCAAGGTTATTTGCTTAAAGCTCGCATATAGAAGAGACTGGTTTTGTAATATTACACCCATCAATCGGTAATCCTTCACGGAATCAGCAATCTCATAAGCTTTTTCCAGATATTGTAATCCTTGTTTCTTATCCGGCAAAACTGTAGCCAGGTTACTATAGCGACTAATGATACTACCTATAGATCCTTTGTCCTCCCCTATTGTTTCAATAGCTTTGAAATAATATTCTGCCGCTTGTGTGTTCAGCCCTAAGTTCCAATATGTTACACCAAGAGCATTATACAGAGAATTTAAAAAGTAGGAGAGTTCAGAATGGGTCTGACAAATCTTGATTGCGGATTTAAATAGTATTACGGCCTGACTTAACCTTCCTGAGTAGTTATAATACATCCCCAACGATAGCTGCCCTTTAGCTACGCCATACATATATCCGAGTTCCTTACTCTGACTGATAATATATTGTAGCAATGGGATTAGGCTGTCGTTATTCGTTGATAAGGGCACTATATCACGCTCTAAATATTCTTTTATACTTATACTGTCTTCAAGTTTTAAGTTGTAAGGCCATGTATGTATGCTTAAATTTAAATCTCTTTCATGTCCCTCCCTTTGAGCAAAAGCAGCTTGCTGAAATAATAATATGAACAACAGCAAAAAAAAATATATTCTCAAACAGCACATCATTTTAATGAAAGATAATTATAAAAGTACAACATGTCAGATAAAGTCCTGCAATGGCGGTAAACACCCAAATTTTCTAATTGGGTGTTTACCGGGTTTCCTTGTAATGTCAATGTAGATACATTTGTCATCACAAGTTAAAATTATTCACACAGGTCTTATTTTCTA
>JBEBVI010000110.1:0-11009 GCA_040392805.1 Taibaiella helva | reverse complement strand
CAGTTTGCAGCTCATTAGGATGATTAAAATGAGCCATTATAGAAAGGTTGATGCCGCTATCCACAATCTTTTTAAACAAATCGATAAAATCTTCCGCATCCGCATCAGTAAGGAATTTATAAGGCCAGAACCCCAGAGATTTAGTTCCTATACGGATCGTTTGTATATTGGTCTTATTGTCCTCGGTTAAGAATGGTGTAATATATTGACTGAAGACTTTATAGCTCATTATCATCGGGTCTCCCCCGGTAAGCAACAGGTCGGTGACTTCCTGATGCTCTTCCAGGTACTGAACGAGGAGGTCGGTTTCTCTCATTGCAAACTTCATATCTTCCATGCCCACAAACTGCGCCCATCTAAAACAAAATGTACAATAGCTGTGACAGGTTTGTCCGGAGCTTGGAAAAAATAAAACGGTTTGGTCGTATTTATGCTGCACGCCAGGTAATTTATTGTCCTCTACACTCGGAACATTTAATTCCATCTGGCCGGCAGGATGCGGATTGAGTTTATAACGGATTTCATTAGCAGCCTCTTTTATTTGTGCTTTGTCCTGAGTGTGCTCAAGCGTTTGCTTCATCAGTTTATAGTCATCATGAGAAAGCATTCCCTTCTGTGGAAAAGTCAGCCTGAAAATAGGGTCTGTCTGATAATTATCCCAGTCTATAAGTTCATCAATCACATAGTTATTAACTTTAAAAGGCAGGACATTTCCCACAACTTCAATTGATTCAATGTCTTTGGCCTTCATTTTTTCAAGTTGCGGAATAGTTTTAAAATTACTCAATGAAAAAGCTTTGTACTTCATTAATTTCATTTTTATTATAAGATTATTTTCAATTTTAATACTTTGCAGAAGATACCATAAATATTTTTTTGGCAAAAAAATGCAAAAGAATTATTGCGATTAACTAACAGTGATTTCGCGGGGCCATTTAGCCCGAATCATCTTGTTCTGTCCTGAATGGGCTGGTACATCTACCTTACAGGATTCTGTTCCGGGCCGGAAATTTGAAGTTCTTCATAAAAATCTTCAAATGAAATCCTATTCAAACTTTATGAAAAAAACGTATAATACACCTTCTGCAATTAACTTTGCCCTCTGATCAGAATATTTTCGATGTTCAAGTATACACATTTTTTTTTAAACACCTTTTGATTAGCCTTGTTTTTATAAATAAAAAATGCGTATAATTGTTAGAAATACCGGATAAAAGTACCTCCAATCACCTTGAACCATTTAGGTCCAAAAGTGTTGTTATCCCGCCTGGCGGATATTGAAACGAACAAAAGGCCGGCTCATTAATATCAAAGAAGTACGAACACTAAAAGAATTTATAACAATAAGTGACCATATTAGAATAACTAACTCAACGACATTTGTAAAAACTTAGAGCCTTTGTGGCAAAAATGGAGTAGTTTATTTTGTCGGCATTACTAATTAATTAACTAACAAAAAGAATAAAATGAAAAAAGCATTAGCAATTATTACACTATGGTTAGCAGCCACTGCATTTACTCAAATTGAAGTTTGGAGAAACGACAAACCCCATTCACAATTAAGTTTCACAGTAACCCACCTTGGTATTAACGATGTATCGGGCACCTTCAATGATTTTGATGTGACCGTACAATCCGCTAAAGAAGATTTTAGTGATGCCGTTTTCGAACTGTCTGCCAGAGTAGCTTCCGTAGATACGCGTGTTGAAGCAAGAGATAATCATTTGAGAAGCGCCGATTTCTTTGATGCAGAAAAATACCCCGAATTAAAATTCAAGAGTACCGCTATTAAGAAAGCAAAAGAGAATGAATATACACTGAGTGGCGACCTGACTATTCATGGTGTTACCAAACCCGTTACGCTCAACCTGGTTTACCGGGGTAAAATAAACAATCCCATGTCGAAAGCCCCCACAGTAGCTTTTCAGTTAACCGGGGATATCAAAAGATCTGATTTTTCCGTTGGCCCTAAATTCCCCGAAGCAGTAATCAGTGATGTCGTTCGTATTAAAGCAGACGGAGAATTTACAAAGTAGAATAAGAAAGATATAAGACAGAGGAAGTTACATTACCATCATGCAGCTTCCTCTGTCAAAAAATAAAATAGCCGCTCCTCTATAGTGGATATCAAACACTGCCACCTGACAGACAACTCCTTGATGTGGTCGAATGAATGTTTCCAGCCACGCACTTTTACATAGACTACCCGCACAATTACTGAAAAGATATCCCACGGTATCAATCATTTTATTTCATTCATCAGACATAGTATCAGTCAGATATACTTCATATATTACGGCTATCTTGCCTGATAGTCGTAATGGCGTCTTTTTCAGTTATACCAGACGTTCTATTTAAAGAAATTATAACATGGTATTTCTAACCTTCGGTGATGAAAAATGTTTAATCGTATAATTCTGCCGGATTATACTTTACTACTCCACTACTCCGGTATTTATATTTTTTAAATCAAACCAATCATGAAGATCGCACAGATAGCACCATTATTCGAATCTGTTCCGCCTAAGGCTTATGGTGGTACAGAGAGAGTTGTTTCTTATTTAACAGAAGAGTTGGTACGCCAGGGACACGATGTTACGCTTTTTGCTTCGGGTGATTCCGTTACCAGCGCGAAGCTCGTCAGTCATATACCTGAAGCTATAAGATTAAATACAAAAGTAGTTGATCCTCTTGCTCATATTATAGCGCAACTACAGGATATCATCCGCATTGCAAATGAATTTGATCTGTTACACTTTCATAATGATTATATCCATTTTCCTTTTTCCTCTTTATGTGCGAAACCGGTTCTGACTACCCTACATGGAAGATTAGACCTTCCCGACCTGTTGCCCGTATATTCCAGGTTTAAACATCAGCCTCTGGTCTCCATATCAGATCATCAGAGGAAACCGCTGCCTTTCTGCAACTGGTTGGATAATGTTTACCATGGGCTTCCGGACAATTTATACGAACCCGGCAAAGGTGAGGGCGATTATGTCGTATTTATAGGAAGGATATGCCGGGAAAAGCAGCCGGATCACGCTATTGAAATTGCAGGACGGGCCGGTATAAAAATAAAAATTGCAGCAAAGATCGATAAAGCAGACACGGCTTATTATGAAAAACATATAGCACATCTATTTCAGCAGCCTCATGTTGAGTTTCTGGGGGAAATTGGTGATGACCTTAAAAACGAGCTCTTAGGCAATGCAAAAGCTTTGCTTTTCCCGATAGACTGGCCGGAACCTTTTGGCATGGTCATGATTGAAGCAATGGCATGTGGCACACCCGTCATTGCCTATCCCCATGGCTCCGTTCCCGAAGTGATACAGCACGGAGAAAATGGCTTCCTCGTATCTTCTATAGAAGAAGCCGTGCGCGCATTAGAACATATTGAATTGCTGGACCGGAAAATGGTACGGAAAATATTTGAAGAACATTTCAGCGCAAGTGTAATGACAACAAACTATCTGCGCAACTATAACTATTTATGTGAGATGAACGATAAAGCAACAGTAACATCCATATCTTCATCCAAAGCACTTTGCAAACTACAATAAACAACCTGTTATGGATTATTAACTAACCGAAAGCCGATGGATCAGCAAGCACTCGCGGAAAATCCCGCTTACATTGATGACCGCATTCAGGTATTAAACCATTGTGATACATTTGCCATCCTCAACCGGTGGGGCAACATTTCTCCCGGCCGAAAGGGCGTAGAAGGTCTGTATAGCAGGGATACCCGCTTTATCAACAAACTGGAAATGCTATTGAACGGCCTCAGACCAGATCTTTTAAGTTCAAACATTAAGGAAGAAAATGAAATACTTTCTGTCGACCTCATCAACCCCTCAATGGATCTAAATAACGGTCGCAGCCTCGCTCCCGGCACTATTCATATAAGGAGAAGTCAATTTGTACGCGAGGACTTTTTTCATGAAAAAATAGAGTTAAAGAACTATAGCAAAGAACCCGTTCCCGTTGAAATATCCTTTTGCTTTGGAAGCGACTTCAAGGATATTTTCGAAGTTCGCGGCTTAACCAGAGATCAGAGAGGCACCCTGTTACCCATTCAGTTTACAGATGATCGCTCCCTTAAAATACCCTATACAGGATTAGACCAGGTGGAACGGACTTCTATAATTGATTTTTCCAAGCCATATAGCAGCACAGATACAGAGGGCAGGATTTTCTTTTCCCTGACCCTTCCTCCCCGCAAGACAGAAAGATTGGATTATTCCATTTATTTCGACCAAAATAATAAAGCACATAGATCCTTCCTCTCCTACGTTGAGGCAAGAGCCTTGCTGGAACCGGATTTGCACAAGAACAATGCTTACTTTCCTATCCTCGAAACAGCAAACGAACAATTTAATCATTGGATACACCGCTCACAAGTAGATCTGGTATCCTTAATGGCAGACACACCTTATGGCAAGTATCCTTACGCAGGTGTTCCCTGGTACAACACCGCCTTTGGCAGAGACGGATTAATAACCGCTTTACAAACCCTATGGATAGCGCCAGATCTGGCCAGGGATGTCCTGTTGTTTCTATCGGCCCTTCAGGCAGACGAATTAAATCCCGCCACCGATGCCGAACCAGGTAAGATATTGCACGAAACCAGGCAGGGCGAAATGGTGGCTTTAAATGAAGTTCCCTTTCAGAAATACTATGGTACTATTGACGCTACACCCTTATACCTATTACTGGCCGGCGCATACTACGAACGTACCGCCGACCTGGATACTGTGAAACAAATATGGCCAAATATAATAGCTGCGGTAAAATGGATCAGCCAATACGGAGATCTGGACGGGGATGGCTTTGTAGAATACAAACATAAAGCCGGGAATGGCCTGACCAACCAGGCATGGAAAGACAGCTTCGATGCTGTTTTTCACAGTACAGGCGAACTCGCACGACCTCCACTGGCACTATGCGAAGTACAGGGCTATGTGTACGCCGCAAAAGTATATATCGCTAAGTTAGCAACTAAGCTGGATGATATCGCTCTTGCAGAACAGTTGGAGAAGGAAGCAGAGCTATTAAAAACGGCATTTAACAGAGATTTCTGGGACGAAGAACTCGGCTGTTTCGTATTAGCCCTTGATAGCAATAAAAAGCCCTGCCGGGTTAAAACCTCCAATGCCGGACAACTCCTGTTTACTGGCATTGTTGATGCAGAGCTCGCCCCCAGATTGGTACATACCTTAATGCAACCGGACATGTTCAACGGTTGGGGAATAAGAACACTTTCCACCCACGAACAACGCTACAACCCCATGTCCTATCACAACGGATCCATATGGCCACATGACGTATCCCTGATCGCACTCGGATTTGCAAGATATGGATTTAAAAAAGAAGCCGCATTACTAACTACAGGTTTATTCGATGCTTCTCTGTTCATCCCCTTTCAACGACTACCCGAGCTCTTCTGCGGCTTTGAAAGAAGAAAAGGAGAAGGCCCTACGGCTTACCCCGTTGCTTGCTCCCCACAGGCATGGTCTGTATCTGCCGTCTTTTTATTGCTGTATGCCCTGTTACAGATAAAGATTAATGTAGATAAAAAAGAAATCAGCTTTCACGCACCCTGTTTACCCGGATACCTGGAACGGGTAGTAGTAAAAGGGCTCCGGGTAGGTGACTTGCTTGCAGAGCTGATAATTAACCGGCAGCAAAACGACAACCAGATCAGCATCTACTGGAAAGATCAGCCCAAAGACTGGAAACTGATACTGGTGCGATAAACCCTCTGTTCAATTATCATCTTTGCGCCATTACATATCGTCGTCCCATCGCGGAAAATCTCAGGAATCGACTCCCAACTCAAAAAGAAAAACATTCACCCAAAATATACTTACACTCAACAACCCCATATCACCACAAATTTTTATTACATTTGACTCATGTGTCCAAGACCACTGCCACATGATTTACCGAATATTCCATCCGCTTCCTGTTTTATCCGATGTAGTCGACTATTATCTGTATTATAAAATCGACACAAACCGGCCTGCCATCCAACAGTATGCCACACCACTACTGCAAGGAATGGTTTTCAATTTTGAAAAACAGCCACAATACCACATTTACAACGGTAAAACCGTTACACTATATAACCAGGCTTATCTTTTCGGACAGGGTACTTGTCCGAGAACGATCAGGGAAGATCACAACGGAGTGAAGATATTAGGTGTAAAGTTCAAACCACTGGGAATGACCAAAATTACCGGGATCAATATGGAGCACATGGCCGATCAGATTATTGCAGCCGAAGATATCTGGGGCAATGAATTTAATCTCCTCTCTGATGAAATGCTATCCGCCCCGTCATTGGAAGAAGCCGTTAGCACCCTGGAAAAATTTCTCATTAAAAAATACATCAAAACCAACTTACATCACCGGATAGAAAATACAAGAAAAGCCCTGTCCATGATCACCCAACAAAAAGGAAATATCACCATTAAATCACTTCAGGAGCAAACCAATATTTCCCGTAAAACACTGGAAAGATTATTTATACATTCCATAGGTATCCATCCGAAACTATACAGCCGGATCGTCCGCTTCAATGCTATAAAAGAAACGATTGACCATAATTTATCTGAAGAAAACCTGACATCACTTGCACTTGATTCCGGCTTCTACGACAGCTCCCATTTTATTTCAGAATTTAAAAAATTTTCGGGCGTCACACCCGGAGCATACCTGAAGAGCAAAAAACAGCTCTATTTTTCCACAACATGATAATATCCTGTTTTGTCCCTTTTTTCCTATTGTGCTACGATTATGCAGGATACTTTTGTAGTAGACAAAGATTGAATTGTTATAGCAAGTTCCCAAAGGTGTAAAGCCCTTTTAGGATTAAGCTGATTTTTACTATGAAAAAATATATACTAATTGCGCTCTTCCTGCCCTGCGCTAACTTGTTACGGGCAGGGGCGGGCAACAGTGACTCCATAAAGGTTCAACGGCTTATAGAAAAAGCAAAGGAAGCGGCGGAAAGCAGCATGGTTACGTCCGACAGTTTATTAAGCGAAGCTGAAATAATTGCCAGACGTACCGGTAATGAAGAAATATATGCACAGGTGCTGTTTGAAGAAGGGGTTATTGATTTCAATAATTTAAAGTATGATAGCGCTATTAGTAAATTTTCCCGGGCCGCCGCCATATATGCGCGAACAGGAAACCTGTTGAACGAAGCCCGGTGCTATGATGCAATGGGGAATACCTATCAGTATACCGGCAATTATGCAAAATCCCTGAAGCTCCTGTTCAAAGGATTGGAGATTGCAAAGCAAATAAAGAAGAAAAGCCTTATTTCTGCTTTTAATATAAGCATCGGGACGGCTTACCAGGATTTTAAGGATTCCGATAATGCGCTAAAATATCTCCGGGAATCCCTGGAGATCGAAAAGGAACGGAAAGATACGGCATCTATGGGCATTGTATTGCACAACATAGCGGATGTCTACCGGGGGAAAAAAGAATATACGAAGTCCATTATCAGCTACAAACGCGCCATAGATATGCATTATAAAGGTGGTGATTCTTTTCTCGCGGCAACTTCCATCTCCGATATGGCCAATGTTTTTTTAGCACGGAATGAACTGGATTCAGCTGTTTATTATAAACAGGAAGCGGTTGATTTTTTCTCTGCCAACAACCGGCAGCAATATTTTTCAGACTATTGTTATGCCACTGCCTCATTAGGCTTTATGCTGGTGCAGGTAAATCGCCTTAAAGAGGCGCGGCAATACCTGGAAGCATGTAACAGCTGCCGTTCATTATTAAGCGACCTCGTCTATGCGCGAAGTTATTACTCCTTTCTTTATGAATTTTACAAAAAGAAAAAGGACTATCCCAGGGCGCTGAAAAACATGGAACTGTTGAACAATATTAAGGACAGCCTCAACCGGCAGTCAATGGATTTTGAAAACCAGCGTATAGGTATCCGTTACGAATTTGATCAAAAAGCGAAGGAAGACGCACTCCGGTATCAGTTAGAGGTATCTGAACAGAAAGTAGCTGCAGCCTCTTATAAAAACAAAATGTACATGCTTTTAACCGCACTACTGGTAATTGCGGGTCTCGCAGCAGGCATTATCCGGAGGATACGTAAAGTACAGGAAAACAAACGCAGGCAGGAGCTGGAAATCATGCGCAACAATATAGCCGGTGATCTGCATGACGATATTGGCTCCACCCTTTCCAGCATCCAGATCCTCAGCAGCATGATGGTGGCGCAAAGCCCCGAAAGCTCTGGCATGAAAGAAGCTGCCGGAACGATTTCCCGGTTATCCGATAAGGTAGCTGGCGGCATCCGGGAAATAATCTGGTCGGTTAATCCTGCCAACGATAACCTGGAAGCCGTCACCGGGCAGCTGCGAAAACTTGCAGCAGAAACACTGGATGCGGCAGACGTACCCTTTTTATTCATTAAGGAATTGGAAGATCCCGGCAAAAAATTATTACCACAGGTGCGTAAAGACCTTATGATGCTCTTCAAAGAAGCGCTCAATAACGCAAGAAAATACAGCGGAACAATACAAATAGATATTAATATCGTCCAGGGAAAATCACATTTGCACCTGACAATAAAAGACTATGGATGCGGCTTCGATATCAACGAAATAAAAAGAGGAAACGGCCTTGACAATATGGAAAGACGCGCAAAGAATATGAACGCAGAACTATCCATTACTTCAAAAAATGAAACAGGTACGGTAATAGATCTGAAAATTCCCCTCTCCTGAATTAGGTAGAAACAAATTTCCCGAATATGCAGATATTTGTAAAAATAAATACAATATAATTTTTTCATCGTGGCCATACGAATCCTGTTATACGAAGACAATGTCGAGCTGAGAGCAAGCCTTTCTTCACTGATCGGCTTTTCAGATAAATGGGAACTGGCGGCTGCCTATGAGCATTGCGCCGGTGTGCTACAGCACCTGGAGATGTATGACCCCGATATCGTGCTGATGGATATTGATATGCCCATAGTGAACGGCATCGAAGGACTGGATATGATCCGTTCCGTAAATACAACACTTCCGGTCATTATGCTCACCGTCTTTGACGACAACAAGCACATACTGGAAGCCATCATGAATGGCGCTACCGGCTATATTCTCAAACAGCATCTGACCACACGCTTAGGAAATGCCATACAGGAAGCGCTTGATGGCGGTGCGCCTATGTCGCCGGCCGTAGCCCATTTAGTGCTGAAACATATCAGCAGTAAGAAAGACAAGAGGAACCGCTATTCCCTTACATCACGTGAAAAAGACATCCTGCAATCACTCACCGACGGCAATAGCTATAAAATGATCGCCGCCAGCCTGGGCATTACACAAGGGACCGTTTGCACCCATATCAAAAGCATATACGAAAAGCTGGGCGTACACTCCCAGGCAGAAGCCGTGAGCAAAACACTTAGAGAAGGAATACTCTGATAATTAAAAACGATCGTAGTTGCATGAAAAAAGATACTCTCGTCGTTGTTGAAAGAAGATAAAGAATAATAAAGAAATAAAAAAACCTGCATTAAATATGAACAGGAGAACCTTTATCAAAAACACAGCCTTAGCATCCGGCACATTACTCATCCCTCACTGGTTAAAAGCAACCCCAACGCCATCACAGACAACCGGGATCATTATTATCGGCGCCGGCTTTTCCGGCCTGGCAGCAGCATATCAACTACACAAAAAAGGAATTCCTTTCCTCATCCTCGAAAGCCGGAACCGTATAGGAGGAAGGGTATTTTCGCATAATATCAGCAACAATCTGGTGATCGAATTAGGCGGCGAATGGGTCGGCAATTCACATGTACGCATCCACGAACTTTGCCAGGAATTTGACCTGACACTGGAAAACAACCAGTTCGACACACACCTGATCTATAAAGGTGAATACAGTCCTGCCGGCAAATGGGACTATAGTCCGGAATGGAACCGGAAATTTGAACAGTTACTTAAAGACTACGGCCAAATGAGCGAAGCCGATAAAATAACTTTAGATCAATACGACTGGTGGCGCTACCTCGTCAACAATGGCTGCACAGGTAGAGATCTGGACATCCGTGAACTATTGGACAGTACCGATTTCGGCGAGAGTATACGCCACGTATCCGCCTTTGCGGCACTGTCAGAATATGCCGAAAGCAGCCCCAAAAATGAAATGGACCTGAAGATAAAAGGCGGCAACGGAAGGCTTGCCGAAGCTTTCGCCAAAAAAACAGGCAAAGAAAAGATCTTACTGCAACACCATGTTTCCAAAATCATTCAAGGTAAGAAGATAAGCGTGGAATGTAGCAACGGCAGTCGTTTTGAATGCGATAAAGTGATTTGTACCATACCTGCATTTGCCCTGAGCAGGATTAGCTTTGAACCCGCATTGCCTCAGGAATACAGCGCAGCCCTTAACCAGCTGCAATATGCACGCATCAATAAACATGCTTTGCATTTTGAAGAACGATTCTGGAAAGATGAGCGCTTCGATCTTGTTTCCGACCAGGGACCACATTATTTTTATCATGCCACCAAAAACCAGCGGGCGAAAGACGGTGTGCTGATCGCCTATAGTATTGGCGAAAAAGCCGCCATGAATGCCAGCTACAGCAAGGATTATGCAGTACAGGACGTATTTCGCTGCCTGGCACCTTATTTTGGGAACATACAACCACTCTTCAAAAACCAGGTAAACTACTACTGGGGTAACGATGCTCTGTCATATGGCGCCTATGCATTATACGGCATCGGCCAATGGTTCTCCCTCCGGCCCATCTTACAAAAACCCTTCGGAAATATATACTTTGCCGGAGAACACCTGGCCGACTGGCAAGGCTTCATGGAAGGCGCCATCAACACCGGCGAAGAAGCTGCCCATCAAATAAGCTAAACTGCCCACAAGTTGAAAGTTGAAAATTATAATTAATTTCTATGTCACGTCCTAAAAAAAGTAGACACTATTATTACTACTATAAGTTTTTT
>JBEBVI010000109.1:0-11150 GCA_040392805.1 Taibaiella helva | reverse complement strand
CCATATTTACTTGCTGTGCAATATGATATTAAGAGAGCTCCTATTCGTTTTATCTGATCAGCGTTACATTTCCTGTATATGCTTCTTTGTTTCCGTTTTTAAATAAAACATCTATATGATAAATATAAACTCCCATTGGCTGGTCGATCCTTCTGTAACGGCCATCCCAACCTATATCATCTGTCGACGTAGTCTGGTAGAGTTTAACGCCCCAACGATTATATATATGTAAGCTAAAAGCAGCCATACCTTCCGACAATAACTGACGGGGAAAGAAAAAATCATTTATACCATCGCCATTGGGTGTAAAAGTATTGGGGATATCTATATTACAGTCTTTAACGATATCAATCGACTCTGTATTGCTACAACCGATTGGTTTCTGTGTGATAGTAAGGCTATAGTTCCCATAATGATAAACCTGTAATGTTGCTGTGGTATCTCCCGTATTCCATTGATAATGATAGGCGTCGTCCTGAAGAGCAACTTTGTTTTTCAGAACTATGGGCTGGCCATACAGGCATATGGAGTTGTCTGCGCCCAGGTCTATATACGGAAGGGGGTACACCTCTACCGTATCGGTAATTTCCGTGTCAGGGCATGCACGGTTATAGGCCATAAGTTGAACGGGGAAAGTTCCGGAATAGGCATAAGCATATTGGTAGCGAGTAACATTGGATGTGGTTATTCTTTCTCCGTCGTCAAACTGCCAAAGCAATGTCAGTGTGTTACTGTCTGTATTGGGGAAAAAATTTACAGACTCACCTACGCATATTATATTCCGGTCTGTCTGTAAACCCAGAGGAAAAACAGAATCTACTGTTATATAGCTTATTACAGAATCGACACAACGACCTCCTATTGAACCTATCAGCTTTACTTCGTAGGTGCCCGCGCTGGTATAGCTGTATTGCGGATTACGGGTGGTATTGCCGTGACCATCTCCATAGCTCCATTGAAAATTATTAAAAAGCTCGTCTGAAGTATTGTGGAAAGTAACAGGATCGCCAACACAGGCCAAAGTATCTGCTTCAAAAGATAATTCATAATCTTTTAAAGGATAGGTAATAATAAAAGTATCTACGTAATATTCGCATGAGGAATCTATATGATAGTTAACCCAGTATATGCCGGTTTGATTGATTTTCCGTTGTTTTCCTATGCTGCCATCTTCCCAGGTATAATCATAATCTATACCATTAAGATTACTGGCCTGCATGGCTATGCTATCCGCTTTACACGATCCGGAATTTGTTATGGTCGTATATTTACTCCTGGGGATCGAGTCCCAGAATACGTGGAAGGTATCTACACATTGGGTCGGCATGCAAGGTGAATTTATTGTATAACTAACCCAATATACACCCGGACTATCTACCAGCAGCTCTTGCAGGGTAGTACTGTTATTCCATATGTAATTTATGCCTGGCGTATCTATTGCATTTAATAGAAGAGATTTGCGACAAAAAATCGTATCCGTTTGAGAACGATAAATCGTTCTGCTGGTTATTATAGTAGCCAAATTAGGCAATCCCCATAAGGATTGTGTTCCGGTGGGCAAGGGAAAACCATTAGCTACAAATGCACAGGCAGTTCCGGCAAGATCGGGCTTATTTATAACGTGCAAAGCACTTTGAAGATAGTTTGCACTATACACTTTCCCATCGGGCCCTCTTCTTACCGCTCCATAAGTTTGAGCGTTAATTGCTGCTTTTGAAGCTGTTACAGCACTGGTATCTTTTAAACTCAAATCAAACTGTACCAATTGACTGGGGCTGGTAGCATACAATTTTGTATTGTCTGGAGAGAAGCAGATGCCATAATAGTGGTTATCCCTATTGCTTCTATCGACTATGGAGGGACTTGTAATTTTCCCAAAATCAGGGTCAAAGTTATATAAAAACAAACCATCTATCCATGTAAATGCTACCTTGTTCCTATCTGGCGATACATCAATGCTACCATAATCCAGCAACCCCTCTCCCATTCGCAGGGAAACCACAGGATTGGCATTAATACCACTTCTATCAATATTATAGGCTTTAAAGATCTTATCAGTGCGGGAAAGCACCAGCAGCCAAATATTGCATTCGTTTCCGGTTACTGCGGTCATTTGCTCTGTTAAAAAAGAATCTAATAACCTTCCCTTGGTAATTACAGCTCCTAAACCATTATTTAAAGCCATATCTACCATGCTGTAATAGAGTTTGCCAAAATAAATAGACGATTCTCTATTGCCTAAAGAAAAGACATAGTATTGGGTTATACTTCCCGGCGCAGGCACTATAAGCGTGCCCTGGGTAGTGCTTGCGGTTATATTAATACCTGTCCCCGTTAAGTTGGTACCATTAGGCATTATATTATTGTTTCCATCCCATACAGTGGTACCATCCGTATAAAACAACAGTTTACCTGACGGGGCACTTATAGAAGCCGATCCTTCATTGGTTGACATTTGTGTTGTTACCGGAACCGGAGATGAAGTATTAAAATTAATACCTGCAAAATTACCGAAAGCCCAAACATTGTCATATTGACCGTAGGACAAACAACAGCAACACGACAACAGCAGTATGGTTGCAGAAGTAAAACAAAAACGCATAATAATACCCAATATGTATTTATATTGTTTCAACAGGGTCAGAGACAAAGAAAATGAGTGATAAGTAATCTTAAATGTTGTTTATTCCGGAAATCTACAGTAGAAACCGGGAGTGTGCATTAATGTGAGATCTCACAGATTTTTGAGATCCGAGAATGTCTAACGAACGATTATTATTTCTACTTTTAATTGCCTGCCTTCTTTATCTTTCACCTGCAGAAGGTAGGTGCCCTGTACAATGTCTTTTACATTAATCTGTCCGGCGTTTTGTTGTGTCAGGATATGTCTGCCATCTAAACCTGTAAGTGTAGCATTTACCGGTACGGGACTGTTGATGTTGATTATATGATCCGAAGGGTTGGGGTAGATACTGATACTTTGACCAATGCTTTGCATATCGCCTATTTTATTATCGCCAGGTACATTGGTTACCGTATAGCAAGCTGTATCCGTGCAGTCCCCTTTCGTAACTATCACACAATATGTTCCGTTTTCGCTTACGGTATAGGTTGCATGAGTTGCTCCGGAAATTTCATCATTATTAAGATACCATTGCCAGGTATCATAGGTACTGGCCGTAATGAGTTCAAACTCATCAATGCTGATAATAGCGGGTTGCATTATTAATGCTATTGGAAAGGATAACGGGGCGCTGGTATCGCAGGCACCATTCACTATTACTGTTATTATACCTTCATGATCGCCCACTGTGATGTCTATACTTTTGCCGGTACTGCTTCCATGCCAATCATCAGGTAGGAGCCAATCAACACTTAGCATGTGAGGAGCTGCAATAGAGTAAGTGTAGGTACCACCCGGGCATACAGTATCCGGCCCATTTAAATGGATGGGATTGAAATCATCATACTTATGACATTCATTCAATTTGAGTAAAAAATTCTGAACATTTCCACCGCTTGCAAGATCGTATGTACCCGTACTAAAGTCAAAATCAGTTGTACCACTAAATATTCCGCATACATACACATCTCCTTCTGCTCCCAAAGTCATTCCCCCGCCCAAGCCTGTTAAGCTGGTATCAAACTTATTTGCCCACAATAAGGTTCCATTATTATCATATTTGGATAAGAAAAAGTATCCTGCCGTACCGTTGGGTGTTAGCAGGTAAGTACTTGTATCAGGGTCAAAATCTGCTTCTCCCATAAATGTGCCGGTAACATATACGTTTCCTCTGATGTCTGATTTAATGTCTCTGCTATTATTTAAGAAACCAGCACTTGTGACTATATTTTTTGCCCAGATGAAATTGCCTGCAGAGTCTAACTTACTTAAAAAGATGTCGTTGGTGGCAACGGTTCCCCTAAGCCTTTGGGCTTGTAACTTGAATTCCAGGGCTCCCGGGTCAAAATCTACCGTATCCTGGAAAGCACCATTGATAAAAATATTGTATTTATTATCAAAATCTAAGAATACACCTAATGTTGCATTATCGTCTGCTTTGCCTCCAAAGCTTTTCGCCCAGATATGATTTCCTGTGGTATCCAGCTTTAATACAAAAAAATCGGTACCTCCTTTTGTGGTTGTATATTTTACACCTGCTCCGAGGCCAAAATCGGTCGAATCTCCGGCAGGAGCTTTCGGAACTCCGAAAGAGCCGGTTACATATACACCACCGGCAGGATCAATATCTATGTCACGACTTGTACCCCTAAAGCCAGGAATATTATCGCCAACTGTTTTTACCCATACATATTCGCCTGCTGCATTCAGTTTAAGCACAAATATCGCTTCACCAGCACTCGTTTTTGAATTGGTTCCCGTACCGGGATTAAAGTTTACTGTTCCGCTGAAACTACCGGTAATATAGCTATTCCCGCCGGCATCATTCACAATTGCATATACATGGCTTACTGTAGCGGAAGTACTGCCGTTAAAGAGCGTATCTTCCCATAATACACTTCCATTGGAAGCATATTTGCCCACTATGGTCGTAAAACTATTAGGATTGACTGTGGTTCTGCATCGTCTTGCTACATAAACATGAGTACCATCAGTGGACAGAGAAGTTACACTACTGACTATCAGATTAGCATCCAGATGTTTTACCCAGATAAAGTTTCCACCTTCATCAAATTTGGATAAAGCATGGTCATAGGCATTGGTGCTTGAAGTAAGATTGCTGACTCCCGTTCCGGGATCAAAATCAATTGTTCCTGTAAATTCAGAAATGGTGTAGATATAACCGCTGTCATCTCTTACGACATCAGCTGCACTCTGGCCATTTCCAAAAGCTTTTCCCCAGTTTCTCGCCCAGACAAAATCTTGGGCGTATACATGTTGCCAACATATGCCAGCGATTATCACCATCATTAAACTTTTATAAACTCCCTTTTTCATTAAAGTCAATCTCTGAACATTCATAATCATAAAAATTTTAGTTTTAAAAACATAAAATTATCTTGTAGAGCGAGTAAGAATCTCCGTAGTAGTACGGATTTTTTTCGCCGGTTCTTTACATTTATTTATGTTTATTATCCATAAGTCAGCTTTCTTTGTAAAATAAATGATTCGGATTCTATTTTGTAGCATATACATTCTGACCTGTAGCAGACTCTTTTCCCATGCACAGCTATTGGAGAAAAACACTTATTCTTTCTCCAATATAGATACTGCAGCATTAATGCAAAGAATTGATGCCACACAGGAAATTGCCCGCTTATACCCGGACAGTGCTTTAAGCATTTATCTGGAAACGAGGATGTTAGCTAAAGCACAAAAATTTGACAAAGGCGTTATACTCAGTAATGTAAGGATTGGAAATATCCTTGTAGAAAAAGGCTCGTACTTTAAATCCCTCCAGTACTACAAAGACGGCTTACCTTATTGTTATGGAAATAATGCTTTTTTTAAAGCTCTGATATATAATAACATAGCTAATGTATATATCTACCTGACACGATACGAAACCGCCGTTCAAACTTATCTGAAGGCTGCAAAATATGCCAACCAATATCGCAGAAACGGAGCCTTTCCTGTAGAGCGCATTTACGGAAACCTGTCAGAGGCATTTACAAAACTCCGTCAAAATAATAAAGCACTTTATTACCTGGATACCTTAAAAAAGATCTCTATAAATACGGATGATCATGAGCTTCTGGCCAACACCCTGGTCAGAGAAGCAAATATCTATAAATGGCTGGATGCATCTAGAAGCGGACAACTATATGACAGTGCTATTGCTCTTGCCAGAACGCATAACCTACAAGAGGTATTATTTGATGCGCTGGCCAATTCAGGAAATCTATATATAGAAACAGGAAAGTTAAATAAAGCATTTGAGTGCTTATTTGAGGCTTATAGTATTGTTAATAATTCTAAATACAAAAAAACAGGTGTCTCGCTCTTATTGGGGAAAGCATATACCCTGAAGCCCAATTATGATTCTGCCGGTTACTGGTTAAGTATGGCCGGAAAACAATCAGGCAATTTACCCTACAAACAGGCGGAAGTATTTAAGTATTATGCAGAGCTATACGAAACTAAAGGAGATAATGCCAAAGCTATCCGCTATTTCAAATCCTTTATGCGTCTTAAAGACAGCATAGACAATAATGAGCGTGCCAGCAGAATCGTTGATATAGAAACCCAGTACCGTACCGCAGAAAAAGATAAGGAAATAGCAGAGCAGCAACTGAAAATCACCAGACAGCAGGCTTCCTTAAAACAAAGCCGGTTGTTTACCATTGCCGGTATTATCATTTCAACTCTGCTGATCATATTACTCCTTATTACCCGCCGGAGTATTAAGCACAGGCAGAAACGCATGGAACAGGAAGCCGAAACCAAAATACTGAAGACCGCATTAGACAGTGAACAGAAAGAGCGTAACCGTATAGCTATGGAGCTGCATGATGGAATAGTCAGTGATCTTACCGCTATTAAGCTCAACTTAGAGATAACACAACCTACGCCTGATCAAAAAGATTCGTATCATACGTCTGTAAAGCAATTAGGTGTTGCAATTCATGATATACGGAATACGGCGCACAACCTGATGCCCGAAATACTACTGAGACATCACATAGAAGATGCCATAAGAATGTTATGCACTACTATAGAACGAACAGGACGCTTAAAAATACGTTTTCTGTCGTTTGGAGACCTCACACAAATAAAGATGGAAATCCGCCAATCTGTTTACAGGATCGTGCAGGAGCTTTTATTAAATATTATCAAGCATGCCGGGGCACGTGAAGCGCTCGTGCAGATTAGTTGTTACGAAACTTTATTTACTGCCACCATTGAGGACAACGGTACTGGTATGGTGCACAAAAATAAAAATCAAAAAGAAGGAATAGGTATAAAGAATATAGAAGAACGAATTCTGAAACTAAATGGACGGATAGCCTATGGAGCTTCGAGCTTCGGTAAAGGACTAAGTGTTTATATTGAAATTGATATTTAGCTATGAACAGCAGAAAGTGGATAGTTGATAACTGACAATAAAAATTTGATTATTTTAGTGAAAGATATTACTTCGCTGCAAGAAAAAATTTTGAAATGTTACTTTTGAATTTATGATAAAGGTTTATATAATAGATGACCATCCAGCCACGATAATGGGAATACAAAGTATACTGCAACAAACGGAGGATGTTAAAGTAACAGGAACTTTTAATTCGGGAAAAGATTTGCTGGAAGCGTTAAAAAAGGAACTACCGGATGTTATACTATTGGATATTCATATACCCGACCTGACAGGTAACCGGTTGGCCCGGATCATATCCGATAAATACCCGCAAGTGGCGCTCCTGGCCTTTACCAATATGAATAATGACTTCCACATGATGGATATGATGCGGCATGGTTGCCTGGGGTACGTCTTCAAAACAGCCGATCCCGCTACTATTGTAAAAGGAATACGGGAAGTTTACCGGGGCAGGGAATTTGTTCAGGATGCCTTTACTTCCGAAATCAAGTATGAAATAGTACAAATTAATAAACAAATGATATCACCGCCCCCACTCACCAAAAGAGAGTTGGAGGTACTGGAACTGATTTGTTCCGGCAAAAGTAATCAGCAAATTGCCGATATGCTGTGCATCAGCCTGAGGACTGCAGAAAGTCATCGCTTTAACTTGTCACAAAAGCTGAATGCCACTAATACTGCTGAAGTAGTAAAGACGGCGTTAAGGATGGGGCTTATAGATTAGAGATTGCCATCCTTTCCTCCTTGTTATAAAAGTTCGCCAACAGATGCTCAGCGTATACTAACTACACCACAATGGCATCTATACGTGCGCCAAGTTCCAACAGGTAATGACTGATATCATTTACAAAAGACTCCGGCCCGCAAACGTAAAACCGGCTGTCGAAATCACGAATGACCTCCACCAGCCACTTACGGTCTATACGCTTTTCAGCAAAGCCAATAACGCCCTCTTTGCTGAAAAAATTTACATAAGCCTTACCCAGCATTTGGGTGAGTTCGTTATGCAGAATAACATCATCATGATAGTGGTTGGAATAAAGTAAGCCCACGTTACGCATATTGCCACTGTAATACAAGGCCCTGAAAATGGCTATAAACGGCGTAATCCCGGTTCCCCCGGCCAGAAATATACCGGGGCCTTTATAGTCGATAGTACCAAACACATCTTTCATCAGCAGTGTTGCCCCCGCATTAAGCTTGCTCAGTTGTTGGGTGACACCTTTATGGTCTTCGTATATCTTTATAATAAATTCAAGATAGCCCCAGTCGTTGAGAGAGGTAAAGGTGAAATCGCGCCACTTATCTTCCCAGCCGGGTAGGTTTACTGCAAGGTGTGTGGAATGTCCCGGTATGTAAAAGAAATTAGCAGGTTTTTCCACTACAAAACGCTTAACATTATGCGTGATATACTCCGTATCTAATATTTTGAGGGTATAAATATCAGTATGGACTTCCTTTTGTATCATTCGTTATCTTATTTGATTTTTGTCTGATTTTTTAGCGACTTGTTGTTCTTTTTATAAGTGATAGATGATAAGCGATGGGTGATGTAGTCGTGTGCATTTTTAATTTTTCGCTCTTCAATCCAGTTTTTTCATTTTCCGGGGTCAAAATAGAAACTATCTCCCGACTTATCCAAATATTTTAATTTTTTGATTCAAAATAAAATAATCGGAATATGGAACGATCCCGCCATCCGTGAAAAAAAGCTTATCTGCTCCCTACTCTATTTTCCGGAATTCGACCAGTTTATAGTGTACGCCATCAACCAGGATTACTGAAGGGAGTAACTGCTGTGAAGAGCAAAAGGGAGGCTTTGGCCTGCAGAACCTTCACTACAAAGTACAAACTTTACGGGGCGCTATTGGTATTGAATCGGCAAAAAGGCCAGGTACAGCAAATAGAACAATATTTTTAAGTAGTAATAGTAGGATTAAAAGTGATCTGCTCCACTATATGAAAGCAAAGTATCATTATCTGTGTATGGAAAGGAAGATATGAGGGAGCGCAACCGTCAAAGACCTGCAATATGTATCACAGCCCTGCTCATTGTTGACAGGACACGACAGAGCGTGTTACCAGATTTTTTATGCCACTAACAGTATAAGCTTTAACTTTGCGGCTTCATATTCCTAAGCCCTGCTATAGTTTGTTACAAAAAATGAGGAAACCTTACAGGATAAAGTCTACACTCCTGCCGGTATATAAAATCGCTACGCTTTTACTTCTCCTGTTAGGTTATTATGCTCTTTTCCGGTGCCTGTTCCTGTTCTTTAATCCTTCCCTGGCAAGGGCACCTGGAGCAACAGAGCTGTTGTCCTTATTTGCACATGGATTACGTTTCGATATATCAGCTATACTGGTTATAAACAGTCTCTGGATTTTACTGGTTTTACTTACACCACGGCACGCTCCCGCTTATCTGAAAAAAGCAAGCCGTTTATTTTTTATATTGTTCAATGGTATCGCCTTTGTCTTCGAGGCAAGCGACTGGATCTATTTCAGCTTTAATCATAAGCGTGCCACCTCAGACATACTTGATATGATCTCCCGAAAAGGCGATTTTATCCAGTTGCTTCCCGATTTTCTGATCGGATACTGGTATATTTTTCTGATCACCATTATTTCCGTTGTTTCCTTGAATAAGCTATACGGTGTAGTCGAAAGCCGCATGGATAAGAAAGCTTCCCTATACAACACTACCCCAATATGGAGCAGATTATTGCTAATGCTTATCTGCGTCCCTTTAATTATTATTGGCATCAGAGGCGGCCTGCAATTAGTGCCCATCAATATCCGCAATGCTGTAGAAGTCACTGCGCCAAGGTATACACCTGTAGTTTTGAATACGCCGTTCAGCATTATTAATTCACTCCAGGGCGGCAAGCTGCAGGAAATAAACTATATGCCAATGACTGAGGCTTATGCTATGGTCAAACCCGTGAAACAATACGAGACAGATGAGCTTTTTCGTGCAAAAAATGTGGTATACATCATACTGGAAAGCTTCTCCAGAGAGTTTACCAGATTAGGTCCCGGGCCCAGCTATACGCCCTTTTTAGACAGCCTGATGGATCATGCCCTCACTTTTACCAATGCTTATGCCAATGCGCTGCATTCTAACGAAGGCGTACCTGCTATCATCTGCGGTATTCCGGGCCTGATTGATGAGCCGGTGATTACCTCCGTGTATAGCAATAACCAGTTTACCTCACTTCCCGGTATATTAAAGGAAAAAGGCTATCAGACCTCTTTTTTTCACGGCTGTACAAATGGCAGTATGAGCTTTGATATATTTGCTCATGCCGCCGGGTTTGGCAAATATTATGGACGCACGGAATATGGTAATGATAAAGACTATGACGGAAGCTGGGGCATCTTCGACGAGCCCTTTCTGCAGTTTTTTGCCCGAAAGCTGTCCACTATGCCTCAACCCTTTAATACCTTAGTTTTCACCGCAACATCCCATAATCCATATCCCATACCTCAACAGTATGAAGGCAAATTTCCCAAAGGCACATTACCGGTACACGAGACCATAGGTTATACCGACTATGCATTAGCACGCTTCTTTCAGACTGTACAGCCTGAGCCCTGGTTTCAGAATACATTATTCGTGATTACAGCAGATCATGCTGCACCGGTATCTTCTAACGAAACCGTATATGCCGCAACCGGCAAATATCAGATCCCTGTACTATTATATGCCCCGGGAGATACTTCGTTACGCGGATATAACAATACACTTCTGCAGCAGATAGATATACTGCCTACAATACTGGATTACCTCCGATATGACCAGCCTTTTTTTGCATTGGGGAACAGCGCACTCCGGCCGGATGAAAAAAGGTTTGTTATCAATTACCTCTCCAACGTATACGACTGGATCTACAACGGATACCGTTTAAAAATATCGGACAATGAAATTTTAGAAACCTACCACTACCCTGCCGACAGTTTAGGAACCAATAATATAGCAGAACATTTCGTAGCACAGCCCGGAAGCAGCGAAGTAATCAAACTATGGCAGGCACTCCTACAGGTATACACCGACGCCATGATCAATAACCGCATGCACGTACAAGTGATAGGTGA
>JBEBVI010000108.1:0-11188 GCA_040392805.1 Taibaiella helva | reverse complement strand
TTAAACAGCAAATACAAGGATTTATTTATTAAATGGAACCTGTTGTTTTCTTTATTCAAGTAGTTAATTTTACTAAGCAAGTTGTTGAACGAGGTCCTCCGCAGCCTTAAAAGCGTTGCATAAGTCAGCATTTTTCTATCCCTAGCCCCGTAATTCTGTGCTTGGATCTCTATATAAGCTTCGTTCAGCCTTGACAATCTTTATTGTCAGGGCCTTTAAGAAAATTATTTCATCCGGCATACAGAGCCTTAACCAGAGAGAACAAACGATACTTTGATTGCACATTTTTATGCAGCCTGCAGTATAAATTCGCCAGGAAAAAGTTGGCAAATAATACTAAAAAAGAAGCACAGCTTTGATAAAAAGGACAAAGGCTTCCAGATGTTTGAACAGCCTGAGAGCCGATAGATGTATTAAATATAGTTGGTGTTCAGTATTAAACAATAATAATACAAGACCTCTACTCATTCTTGTATTATTGCCACCTATCAAGGGGAAATTATCAGGTTGCCCGGCATCGACCAACTAAGAGGATAATAACCTCAGCTCAATGGCTTTCTTTACCAGGCCTGCTGTATTTTTTACTTCCAATTTATGCAGCAGGCTTAACCGGTGACATTCTACAGTACGGATACTTACGTGAAGCTTATCCGCAATATCCTGGTTGGTGTATTCATCTGTTATAAGCTGTAAAACTTCTTTTTCCCTGCGTGTCAACAGAGAAAAAGATTGCTCTTTCTGTTTCTTTTTCCTGAAAATATTACTTAGTAACTGCTTTTGTAAGGTTTCATCTATAAACGGCTCCCGGTAATAAGCTTGACGAACTGCTTTCAGCAGCCTGCCATGATCCGTATTGCTTTTCAACAGGTAACCCATACATCCTATTTCCATCATTTCCTCTATATGATGTGTAGCCTCCAGGCTGGTCAAAACCACAATACGGACAGCGGGATACATCTTAAGTATTTTTTCAGCCAGGTCTTTTCCCAATATATCCGGCAGCTGCATATCCAATATAAGTATATCAGGTAATTCTTTTTTTATACCCTCCAGAAGCGTCCTGCCGTCCTGATAAATACCGGTTACGATGATCTGCTCGTCACTGGCCAGTACTGTTTTCAGACCGGTCACCACCATCGGATGATCATCTGTTATGGCTACTTTTATTTCCATATTGATATTCTTCTTTTAAATTTTGAGATAAAGGTATCTCTATATATACAGTTGTGCCTTGCTGCTCATCAGAAAGAAATTCCACATACCCATTCATCATTTCCACACGATTGATAATGTTATTGAGACCAGCCCCCTTACTGTTTTTTATGTCAAATCCGTGCCCGTCGTCCTCAACGGTTATTTCTATAACATGGTCGTGAAAATTAACCTGCACCAGCAAAACATTCGCTCCTGAATGTTTTAACGCATTCTGTACCAGCTCCTGTACTATACGGTACAGAGACAACTCCAGTGATTTATCCAATGCAGAATAGCCACTTGTTATAAAATGAATGCGGGTTGCATTTTCGTTATCCATTTTGCTACAGAAATCATTTAATGCACCTGCCAGTCCGCCTTTAGCTACTGCTTCCGGCATCAGGTTGTGTGCTGTCTGCCTTAAATCCCTCATTGTTTCGTCCAGGTAGCGGTACCCTTCCTCAAATAAAGAACGATCGAACATACTTCCCTCCTGTATAAACGAGCTAAAACGAACCCTGACTGCAGTAAGCTGGCTGATAATACCATCATGCAGCTCACGGGCAATCCGGCTTCGTTCCTTCTCTTCGCCCTCTAACATAGCCTTAAACATACCTATTTCCCGGTCTTTTTTCTGATTGCTCTCTTCGATAACCCTCAGCTTATTTTTATGCCGGACAATCAGGATGGTCAGCAATAAAACAAAAACAGAGATGATAACCATCACATAGATCATAAAATTCTTACGTTGTATGATCTGCTCTTTGCGACTGAGCTCCAGCGCCTGCTGCGTCAGCTCCTGGTCTTTTTCTGAAGTGCGGTATTTGGTTTCCAGCTCCGTGATAGTCCGGTGTTTGTCCTTATTCAGGATGGTATCATATAGCTCATGTGCAAGGGACAGTACACTGTATGCTGCCTGGTAGTTTCCCTCAAACGAATGAAAATCTGATAACGACATCAGGGCCTTATATTGCATAACCAGATCCTTTTGCGCAAATGCCAGTTCCTTACCCTGCAACAGGTATTTTCTGGCATTGCCCGGGTCTTTTTCACGAAGATAGTCTCTGCCCAGAGAGAGTAAAAGAAAAGCTTTCATCCTGAGATCGCTCATATTATACTGCTCCATCCCTTCCAATGCCATATGATAATATCTTAAAGCCTGCGGGTATTGCTGGGCGGCATCATGTAAACTACCACGGGCAACAAACGCATAAATTTCGGCCTTAGGATATTTTATTTTACGGCTGAGACTGATGGCTTCGTCACTATAAGACATGGCCTTTTTAAACTCGGATCTGTTTTTGTAACAATTAATGATATTCGTATACACAGACAGCAATGTGCTTGTATCACCCGAAGCCCGGGCTAGGTCTACTGCACGTAAAAGATATTCCAATGATTTTTCCTTTTCTCCAATGGACCCCAGGATATTTCCGGCATTGTTATATGCTGCGGTGAGAGAGAGGGTGTCAATGTTTTCGTAGTTTAGTGCCGAATCAAGTAAAGAATAAGCCGCGGAAAGATTACCTTCAATAACCGCCAGTTTAGCCAGCCCTATGTATAAAGAAGGTACCAGCTTTCTTCTCTTGGGATAATCCGGGGCTACCAGCACTTCATTAAAAAAACTTTTGCTCTTTCTATATTCTCCTTTATCAATATACAGTGCACCTAATCCGATCAAGGAGAGGTGTATACCGTAAGTAAAGCCATTTTGCCTGGAGGATCTCAATGCATCCTGATACAGTAAAAAGGCAGTATCCGGTTCAGATTCTATATAAAGATGTGCTTTCCGGATCTGGGAAATGATGATACTATCCTGCTTTATATAGTTCGTCAGCCCTTTCTGCTCCATCCCGGTCCCGCTTTGTGCATAGGCCCCCGAAAAAAGACCTGAAAGGACAAATACTGCCAGGCAGTACCCGTAACGAATATATATAGTTGTACCTGACACCTACTGTGAAGATTTAATATAAATTACGTAAAACTACCTAAATTTTCAGGTTAATAAAAATATGTGTTTACCCAGGTTGAGGGAGGCTCTTCGTCAAAATTAGTGGAATTGATTTTGGACTCTGGGCAGCCAATAGACCCTTCGCAGCGATAGTATCGTTAATGAAGGGTTCTACTATTGAGCCTGCCTATGTTCCAGCTACTCACTTCTCCATTTCCACGGAAAATGACGAAGAGCCAAATGGGATACCCGTCGGGCTTGACCCGCAACTTTTCTCATTGTCAGGTAATCTCTCATCACTTAGTCAGATTCTTTTACGTGCAATTTATTTATATATTGTCGGCTACATATTATACTTCATGTGGGTAAAAATGTGCAAAGGCTCGACTTCCCGTTTACTCATTCTCTTTACTCCACTCCGGTATTCTAGGCATCTATAAACGCTTATGGATGCTGTTAATGACCTGTTGGTGTTGTGTTTTCTTAGAACATCGCACATTTTATGCATTGTAAAGTATATATTGTACCGTATAGGTAGAACTACGGAGATTTTAGTATAAAATAATTAGGTAGAAACCTTGATAAAAACACTACGGAACATAATTAGCTTTGTAACTAGTAAAGGGCAGGCGCAATCATATGTATCGACGATTTCGTGTTTTGTATAATGTTTTGCTGGTTTTCAGCCTCTTCACGGGGCTGAATGGCCGTGTTTTTGGTCAGCTTTATAACGAAATGCCCTCTTTTCTAAATGCCAACAGAGTATGGGCTTTCGGGCGTCATGCAGGATTGGATTTCAATTTTACCTCTGCACAACCATTTGAATCTGCGATGAATACGTTCGTCAGTTGTGCCAGCTTAGCTTCACCTTCTACAGGCCGGTTGCAATTTTACTCTCAAGGTAACTCTTGTTTTAACCGTGACCATAAGCCCATGCCTAACGGCTCGAATCTGAAAGGAAATCCTTTTAACAACGGCCAACGGGCAGACGGCGGGACGATGCAGGGCGTATGCATCCTGCCGAGCATAGAGCGCCCCGGACAATATTATTTATTTTCTTTAGGGGCAACAGGCGCCGGTACAACAGCCGGGCAGTTGTATTATTCCATTGTTGACACGACCTTGGATAAGGGTATGGGAGATATTATTCCCGGCAAGAGGGATATCCTCCTGGATGCTAACCTGAGTGAATGTATGATCGGTGTGCCCGGCAATAACTGTGATCTGTGGCTTCTGGTCCATGATGCCGGGAGCGCCCGGTTTAAAGCTTACCATATTAACTATGCCGGCATTAACCGCACACCGGTAATTTCTAATGTCGGCACCTCCGGCGTTTATAATTTGACCTCCCTGGCTGTTTCACCCGACCGCAAGACGCTTTCTTTAGTATCTTCTACGGCAACTATTTTCCCCGGCAGCAATGTGGCCGGTGTGCAGTTGTTTCGTTTTGATCCGGAAACCGGAATAGTTTCCGATGGCATCAGAATAAATAATAAATGGACGTACAGCTCCGGTTTTTCTGCGGATGGCCGGTTCTTATATGTAAATTATAACGACACAAATAATTCGTCAATCAGGCAATACGATATTAGCAGTTATAATATCGCTTCCATACAGGCATCAGAAGTAGTGATTGATACTTTCCGGAGGAACGAATCGCGCGCCCTAAGGTTGTATGACGGGAAGATATACGTATCTATGATGACGAGTGGAAATGTGGGACGTATTAATAGCCCGAATCTAAAGGGACTTGCCTGCGACTTTCGCAGAACAGCTTACACGCTTTTGCCACTTACCGAAAGCCGGTCGGGCCTGCCGGCAGAAGTTGTTCTCCCCTTTCCTAAGGATACAGTGCGTACAACACTTCTGGATACCCTTATCTGTTCCGGGAGTGGAACTCAGGACATCGCGCCTATAGACCTGCATTCCAGGGGGCTTACTTCGTTGTTCCTGTGGGATAATGGCAGTACGGATCCCGTGCGCCGCATTACTAAAAGAGGCAGATACTGGATCTTTTATAAAGGCGATTGCAACTCTTATGTAGACAGCTTTATCATTGGGGGTAGTGATTTTTCTTTTGATCTGGGTGCTGATACAACCGTGTGTGCTCCCGATAGCTTCGTATTGTCGGCACAGGTACCGGGCGCCGGGCGCTATTTATGGCAGGATAGTTCAGCCGGGCAACGGTACCGGGTGGATAGAACCGGCAGATACTGGTTAAGTGTAACAAAAGACGGGTGCACATTGGGGGATACGGTAAGAGTACAGTATATTGATGTATCGCAGCATTTGGGTCCGGATACGGCTATCTGTAATGATGTACCGATGGATATAGAGCTGGAAGCCCGTATACCACCGGAACCGGGCACGGAAATATTATGGAGCACGGGCGCCACAGGCTCTTCTCTTCAGGTTGAAGACTTTGGGATATATTGGATAAAGGCTCAGAATGGCATTTGTACCGGAGGGGACACTATTACCATTAATAGAATCTCCTGTTCCTGCCGGGTAGACGTGCCAACGGCTTTTTCTCCTAATTATGACGGGCATAATGATGTCTTCAGCCCTGTAATTGAGAACGGTTGTATCGTTTCCTCTTATGTGCTGAACATTTACAATCGTTGGGGACAGCTTGTTTTTACTTCAGGCAGCCCCGAAGCCGGGTGGGACGGAACTTTCAGGGGAGCACCCGCTGATATAGGTACCTATTTCTATACCGTTCAGTTTAACGGATCTGTATATAAAACAAAATATTTCCAGAAGGGAGACCTGACTTTGATCAGGTAGTGCCGGTTATGAGCTAAAAGTAAAAAGTTAAGAGAAATATATCCCGGAATACTGTCAGGTCGACAGCAGCAATAGCAGAGCGGAGACATCTTCATTGGGAGCCGGGCTTTATTTTAACACCGTTACCAATCGTCGTTTTTATAAAATTTTAATTTCTATTTTATGTGTTTATTCTTTAGGTCAGGAAACAGGTATAGTCGCAGCCTGGGTGTATTATTGCTGTTATGTCTGCTGGGAACAGGCAGCTTATGGGCGCAGAAATCCGACACAATCGGGAATGGTAAAACAGCTTCTTCCAGTGATGGCCCTATTATCAGAGGTAGCAATACCGCAGCACAATACAGCTATTCCGTATATATGTTTACGGAAGAAGAATTGATCGCTAAAGGTATTTATCCGGGGGCAATAATTCATAAGCTATCCTGGCAACGGGGAAATTCGGGCGCTTATGTTCCGACCTTGATCAGCGGCGCTACGGCTGACTGGACCATATCTGTAAAGGATGGTAATACGGCTACCAAATATGTAAGCGGGACAAATGTATATAACTACATCAGCAGCGGCTTTACCCGCTTCGGTGCCGTACATTTTGACGATGCCAGCAATAACCTGCCCAGCCTGCAGGAGCAATGGATGGATGTTTCTTCCGGATCGGGCTATATTTATAAAGGCGGTTCTCTTGAGGTGTTTTCGGATTGGGCTATAACGTCTGTCCCCGGTGCTGGTAATCCTACTTCCATCGGAGCAATCAGCTGGTATTACACTTCCGTGGTGCCTTCAACTGAGCCGAAAACAATGAGGGCATCGAATAGCACGGCTATTACCGGACCCGCTACTGTGAATTTTCTCACCAGTGCATCCCGGCCTAATATCGTTTTAACTTATACTCCTGCTCCCGACTGCTCCGGTACGCCTGTAAAGAATATCATAGCCGATTCCTCAGTATATTGCCCCGGCCGGACTTTTGTACGTCTGCAGCTTCCTGATTTTAAAGCGGCTCCCGGTCTTACCATAAAATGGCAGTCCAGTATTGCTAATGCTAACAGCTTTGCAGATATACCCAATGCCACTTCCAAGTATTGTTTTGATACCATTATTGCCTCACGAGACTATCGCGCGGTCATCACCTGCACCGGGTCGGGATTGTCCAGCACTACGGCTCTGGTTAATATAGCGATCAGTGCGCCGGCGTCCACGCCGGTTACTGAGTTGTTTTCTTCCGCCACCATTCCTTCATGCTGGAGTATGTCTTCATCTAATACCAATGCGGCCGGGGCCTGGTTGTTTTCCGGTTCGCCCACAGCAGGGGCCAGTCCGGCTAATAACGGGCGTACGGCAGCTACCTTTGCCTGGACGGATAATACCTATAAGGCAGCAGATAAGACACTGTATATGCCCTTTGTTGATCTGAGTAATCTGAATAACCCGGTATTGCAGTTCGAACTGTTCAGTAATTATGCGGAAACCGGGAAAGAAGGCACCTTCTCTGTTGAAGTATTTGATAATGGGAACTGGACGAATATCTTCAGTAATAAAGGCAGTAAGGCTACCTGGCGCTCTTACACCGTACCGCTGACGGCATATGCAAAAAAGCAGATACAGATCCGGTTTATTGTGGATGAGTCGGCAACCACGACATTGACAAATGATATTTTACTGGATGCAGTAGAGATAAAGGAAGCGGCCAAATGCCCATCGCCTTCAGATATAGTGGCTACCGCGCCTGCTCCTAACGCTGTAACACTGAACTGGACAGAGAATGGCAATGCTACCCAATGGCAGATTGCATACGATACCGGCGTCATCAATCCCGCAACAGCTCCTAAAGTAATTGCAGGAGCCAGGCCTTTCCTGCTGAATAATTTAAAGCAGGCTTCCGATTACCAGGTATTGGTACGGGCCATTTGCGGATCCGGTGATACCAGTGCATGGAGTGTGATTACCGACTTGTTCAGTACGACCTGCCCGGTTAGTTTCAGCATACCTTATACACAGGATTTCATCAAATGGCCTGCTCCCTGTTGGGAAACAAAAACAGGTGTTTTAGGCAGCAGCCTCATTGTACCTGCTACCAGCAACTGGCGCCAGGCTAACTGGATGCATACAGGCACAACCAACAAGGCGGCTGAGATCAACCTTTTCGGAGCTAATAAGTATGAATGGCTCATTTCTCCTTCATTAGATCTCGGTACCGGATCTGTAAAATATCAGCTGGATTTTAACCTGGCTTTCCTCAACAGCAGTACTACGCCGACTCCGGTCGGGGCAGCTGATGATACCTTTGCCGTAGTTATTTCTACCGATAACGGACAGACCTGGCAAAGAAATAATATACTGGCCTATTGGACGATGAACAATACGCCTTTTGAAAATGGGTACAAGCATATAGTGCTTGATCTGGATAAATATTCCGGTATTGTAAAAATCGGCTTTTATGCGGGGAGCGTTGTTGCCGGCGGCAATAGCAATATCCTGGTGGATAATGTGCTGGTATCGCCCATGCCGTCGTGCAGGGTGCCCGTAAATACCCAAACAGACCGTATCACGCATAAGAGTGCCCGGATACACTGGGAGGAACCGGGTAAACCAAAAGAATGGCAGATTGAATATGGCCCTGCCGGCTTCAAGCCCGGCACAGGAAAAACCGTAACGGCCGCTACCATGCCCTTTGTGCTGGGTGACCTGGACCATAGTACCCAATATGACTTTTATGTGCGCAGTGTATGCGGAACCGAGAAAAGCGAGCCAAGTACAGTAAATACCTTCCGCACACTCTGTGTAACGAACGTTCCTTATGCAGAGAACTTCGATGCGAGCGCCACATTCCCGGCCTGTATGAGCAGGGAGCAATTAGTGAAAAATGGTTCTGACTGGCAGGTATCAACAACAAGCAGTAATGCCTTGTCTATACCTAACTACCTGAAATATGATGTTGTGTATGATGCCAGCCCTGCCAACCCTGCCAGCAACTGGTTTTATACTCCTGGCTTATCTTTAGGCGCTGACACGTCGTATACGATTACCTTCGCCTATCGCACCCAGTATCCGCAAGGGTATAAAGACAAATTCAATATCTACATGGGCTCTGTGGCTATGGCCGACTCCATGCTGGTTGCCAAGCCGCTGTATAGCGGCATTAGCGACACCAATATGTGGCGGGTGGATGTGGTTAAGGTGACACCTGCTAAAAGTGGCATTTATTATATAGGTTTTCAGTGTGTGTCGGATAGTGGTTATTCTTTGTTTTTCGATGATATCAGTGTAGTAAAGACATTCGTTTGCTATCCGCCTACCGGGTTAACGGCAACTAATGTAACGGCAACCGGCGCTGATATGGGCTGGACAGAGAATAATTCGGCTACACAATGGGCACTGGAATACGGTGCGAAAGGATTTACACCAGGCTCCGGCACCAAAGTGTTTACAAAGAATAATCCGTATAAACTACCGGTAGGCCTTGATGATTCCACGCAGTACGACTTTTACGTCCGCGCTATCTGCTCTGCCGGCGACACCAGCCGCTGGTCGTCGGTACAGACGTTTGCCACAAGGTGTATATATCCGGAAGTGAGTCTGGGTAACGATACTTCCGTGTGCACTCCTTATATTGTTGAATCGGCAACTCTTGGCCTGGATCATCTCTGGAATACAGGTGAAACCACTCCCGGTATTATCGTGAAGACATCAGGTGAATACTGGGTAAAAGTATCTAAGAAAAATGGCTGTAGCAGTACGGATACTATAAAGCTGGATTTACGCACCCCACCGGTAATCGACTCTGTTACCGTAGAAATGACGGCAAGAGACCAGGCGGTATTTACACCTTATACAACGGGTGATGTGGACGGTTACTCCTGGGATTTTGGCGATGGCCAAACCAGCACGGAACAGTTCCCCACCCACGATTACAATATGGTGGACACCTATATGGTAACGCTGACCGTAAAAAATGACTGTGGGACGACGAGCAAGGATACCTTCGTAATTGTGGAGAAAGAGAAAGATCCGGATCCGGAACCAGGTGATAATATTGCAGACATACAGCAGATAAAAAAGCTGATCCGCGTATATCCTAACCCGGCCGACCATTTCGTTACGGTTGATAACCTGAACAGATTACGTATTCTGTCCTTAAGCATATTAAATGTAACCGGAGCGGTTTTATGGGATAAAAAAGATATTTACCGGGAAAAGTATACCATACCTACTACAGATCTCGCCCCCGGTATATATTGGCTTCGGGTGGTTACGGAAACCGGGACCGTTACTTATAAACTGGAATTATTACATTAATTGTGAGTTGTTTCTTTCTGCAAGAAAGCTTTACAGGCAAGCTGCTCAGAAGGGCATAAGAAACCATTTGTCGCGGGCGGTATCACAACCGCCCGCTTATAAAAGAGGCATAGCAGAAAAAAAAGCGGGCATTTGAACGGTCTGACTCTCCTGCACTAAGAGTCAGCATAGCGTTCTCAGTACTCAAAAAATAAAACAGAGTCTTAGACTCTTTCATTATTTCTGATAAAATAGGTCAGACTATTCACATGGATGAGCGATACAGCGTCCTTACCTGACCCGAAACCTTACTCTAACCCACAACACAGGCTCTTTGAACTGATCAACAACCGGGAGTCTGTATAAAAGAAATAGTATATAACAGCACCTTACCAAGGGGGCAGAGATTACGGCTCGGGGCCGCAATGACGCCTGTTTCTATGATGGACTGTGCATTAAAATATAATGGTCTCCGGTGCTGATAAGGACCGGGCAGAAAGTAACCCGGCTACGCAATGGGTGTTAGATACAGTATGAAAGGATTGCCCCCGGCCGGGGCATGGTGTCCCGTGAATCGAAGACCACGAAGTGGTCTAACGAATGTCGGATAAAAGATGGTAGCGGGCCTACCGGTATCACTGTGCAAGCGGAGGTATCAAACCGCTCCCCGGTGCTTTTCGGGTAACTGAACGGTATTGAACGGAAAGCAATGTTGTTATTTTACGTGCACATTCGTGTTGCTGGCTCGGCGCGTTCCGCTTCTTCGTTTATAACACCGGTCTTAACGGTGTGGCCTTAAACCGCGATGGCACAAGTAATGAGTAACGGTGTCAAAATAACTTCCTTATTTCTAAGCCTCAAGAGATAGTACACATCTCATAGTTATACCTGGGAGATGCCTCCACGGAGCCAGCCCTGAGCATAGGCGCAGGGGTCGGCATGACGGTACTTACTTCGGCACAGCTCAGTACAAGTGAGGAATTT
>JBEBVI010000107.1:0-11383 GCA_040392805.1 Taibaiella helva | reverse complement strand
TTCTTTATTTCCTCGTTTTCATAATCATACTCTTTTTGCAATAAACTGGCAATTTTATATTCAGCATCATAAGCTTCATTTTTATTTTTTTTAAACTGCTTATAATAACGCTGAGCAGACAGTGCGGCAGAGGGAAGTAAAACGTATGTTTCGCTATATAGTAAAATAAAGAGCCGCAAAAAAATAGCACAATCATAAATATCCTTTCTTATAAATTTACGGCCTTTCTTCAGCATATCATCGATAATCCGTTCCGTTTTTTCAATTTGTTCGACGACAACATAGGCAGTCATTAAGTTAGCATAAATCACTTGTTTCATTTCGGAAGAAAACTGGCTGTTAAAATACTTTAATTTCTCTTCCGCCTCACTGACTACAGCTAAAAGCTGTTCCACCGCACCCATATAACTATATATAATTATCCTGTATATTGTTTTAATATATAATATTTTTAGTAAAAAAGAGTTGGATTGGTCAAAGCGCTGTTCATGGATAAACTGATCAGCGATGTCCATACATGCTAAGGCTTCTTCAAAATACCCTAAACATACACATGAAGCAATATGTTCTAAGATACCGTCCAGGTATTCATTAGGTAAAACAGACTGCATTTTTGATGAAAGCAATTGCCTACTATGTTCGTAACCTTTTTTATGCTTAAAAAGCATCCAATAGTATGTAGTGTAAGTCAGGTGATAATAAAAATAAGCCTTTTGCGAAAGACAGGTGACATCCCGTAATGGTGACAGGACAGCATCCAATTTCATTTTGTCTTCATCCAGATTTTTCACATATCCCAGCTTTTTTTTAATCCCTTCCACCTGGCTAAAGATATTTCTGAATACAATAATTTGATTAAGCTTTTCCAATACCATTTGTTCTTCTTCTTCTATATCTTCATTGTTTCTGCTGGGGGTATCCATGACGATGTTAAGCTTTCGCTCCCACTCAATTATTTGCAGTAGCAACCCATGCCTTTCATATTTAGCAGCATGTTGGTAGGCTTTCTGCAAAGCGACCAAAGCCTGTTCGGGCAGGCAGAGGTCATACAATATCTCTATTTCCGAGAGCAGGCTTTGAATAATAATATCGGTGGATTTAGCATGATGATGGCTCCGGAGGCTTCTCATAATATTGTCATACAACCTTCTTTTCGCATTGGTTAACGTTTTTGAGGAACCTTCCGGGAACAATTTGTCAGATGGACTTTTTTCAATACTCAATAGCTGTATATAATTGCTCTTTTCCCGTTTCGGTAAACCATCCAGAAAAACTGTAAGTGCTTTCTTTTCTGCTTTAGATAAAGCATTTATTAATTGATTAAGGTCATCTTTTTTATGATACATCATATGCTTATTTAGACAAAAATACAATTTGTAATATAGACTTTCTGACAAAAAATGATTTTTAAAACTATACCACGGTATCTACTTTCGTTATCAGATACTACGTACGTATTATTTTTTACTCTTAAAAATAAGACATAATGAGAAGAACAATTAACACTAAAAGTATTTTACTACTAATAGGTCTAATGACCTATTGCATACTGGCAAGTGCCCAAAAATTTGATTGGGTTCAAAATATAGGAGGAAAAGCCTCCGAAATGTGCCAGGACGTAGCTGTAGATGGCAACGGCAATGTATATATAACGGGTTTCTTTGGCTCGGACACTGCCTATCTGGGTACCGATGGAAACATGCTGAGAACTTCAGGGGGAAATGATGTTTTTTTAGCCAAATATGATGCCGCCGGCAAGCTGCTCTGGGCTAAAAGTATGGGTGGCGATGGTAACGATCTTGGTCAGGCCGTAACTGTAGATGGTGATGGCAATGTGTACGTGGCAGGGCATTTTACTTCAGGCACTGCTTATTTTAATCGCGGCGGCACCGGTGGCGAATTACGTGCAATAAGCGGTTTTGATGTGTTTTTAGCCAAGTATGATGCCAATGGTAATTACCTCTGGGCAAAAAGTATGGGTGGTCCCGGCGCCGATCAGTGTTTAAGCGTAGCTGTAGATAGTAGTTATAATGTTTATATAACAGGGCAGTTTAATTCAGCCGTCGCTGAATTTAATCCCGGCAATACTACCGGTAGATTGACACCTGTGGGAGGTCTTGATGTATACTTAGCTAAGTATGACTCAAGCGGCACATACCTTTGGGCAAACAGTATGGGTGGCAAAAATGCCGATTATGGTTATGAGGTAACCGTAGATCATGGTGGTAATGTGTACGTGACAGGATATTTTAGCTCAGACACTGCCCGTTTTGATCCTACTGGCAACAAAGGTACATTGACTAATTCTGGCCCCTATGATATGGAGGCATATTTGGCCAAGTATGACGCCAATGGCAATTTGCTATGGGCAAACAGTATGGGTGGCAATGGTATCGATTACTTTTATGATGCTGCCACAGATCAAAATGGTAATGTGTACGTGACAGGGTATTCTACCTCAGACACCGCTTATCTTAATCCCGCCAGCAATAAAGATATACTGATATCAAAAGGAAATGAAGATATTATTTTAGCCAAATATGATGGATCAGGCAACTATCTCTGGGCTAAAAATATGGGTGGTAGTGGTACCGATTACGGTTATGATGTCGCCATAGACCGAAGTGGTAATGTGTACGTAGGTGGCGAGTTCAGATCATCAACAGCTTATTTTAATCCCGGTAGCAGTAGCAATGGTACGCAGACCAATATGGGCGGCTATGATGTATTTTTAGCTAAATATGACCCGGACGGCAACTACCTCTGGTCTAAAGCTATGGGCGGCAACAGTGATGATAATGGCCGGGGTGTAGCTGTGGATGGTAGTGGTAATGTATATGAAGCGGGGTACTTTTACTCAGATCCAGCCGATTTTAATATAGGTGGTAGTAATGGTAAGCTCGTCAATGCCGGCTTCTATGATACCTACGTCGTGAAATTTGTCTGCAGTGATACCTCATCATCTCACCAAACGATATCCACATGTGAAGCAAGCTATACTTTGGGCGATAGCGTATATACGGTCGAAGGTACTTATACGCAAATGTTCCCGAATACTGCCGGTTGTGATAGTATGGTAACATTTGATTTAACTTTCTACGAATTAGATCCGGTTATCAATATAGATAGCTTTACATTAGGTGTGACAGGCTCATTTGCCACTTATCAATGGATCAAAGATGGCAAACTTATTCCCGGCGCAACAGATAGCACTTATACCGTATCAGAAAACGGAGATTACCAGGTAATAGTTACTAATGGTAAAGGATGTTCTGATACTTCAGAGGTGTATCTTGTCAGGAATACCGGCCTGACAGATGCTTCTACGATGACAAAACACATTAAGGTTTACCCTAACCCTACCAACGACAAAGTTTATATTCAGACTCCAATAGAAGTTACAGTGGCTCTTACCAGTATTACAGGAAAAGTAATACGCAGGGTTGAAGATGCCGGTTATCTTTCCGTAAAAGATCTGGCAGCCGGTCTTTATTTATTGCAGATAATGGATAGCGATGGTGCTTTAATCAAGGTAGAAAAAGTAGTTAAGCAAAAGTAATATCAGAGCATAATAAGCTATTTCCGGGGAAGATTTCCTGTTTGCTTCGGCAAAGGAAGCCTTCCCCGGCTGGTATAAGCAGCTCTTTATTCTGAAAAACTTTCGGTCGGTAATGCCTCATTTCCATCGGGAAGTGAGTTCCATCCAGGCGATCACGCGTCATATCCATATATAAATATAGCATAACCGGGCGGAAGCATGTCGGAACCCGAGGGGTTTGTTGCCTATCCGCCGGGTTCCGGCACAGTTCCATACGGGTCTTGAATAAAGAAGTACCGCGAAGCCAGGGATAATAAATACCGGGAAACAGTTCTGTTAAAGCCAGACACCTTGTTTACACTTCACAAAATGTAATTCTCGTTGTAGGTGACCAAAAAATTGCACCAACTCTTGGTGAAGTACGTAAACGAGTAACAGAACACGTTTTTCCACTTGAAGATGAACGTATGAAAAGTATCGGCTATCCCGGAAGTCTGTTAGGAAAGGAAATCATTTTGCATAAAGAACTTCCCATTGGACGAAAAGTGTATGTATTTCACACCTGTACTGAGAGTTAGCCCAGCGCTCCCGGCACTTAAAAATAAAATAGAGTCTTAGACTCTTGGCATTAAAAACTATTAGTCGATAATAAGAGATAAAGAGTCTGAAGGCCCCCACTTATTATCAATCTCGTTTAATGTTCCGAACAGTGTGGCCGGAAGCATCGTAGCAGTCCTATGTTTCTTATGTATTAATTACCGAAAAAATCAAAACGCCTTCCTCATAAAAATATTATCGAAACCCTATTTTTGCCGAACATGCATACCCCGCAAACCAACAATTGGAAAAGGACGTTCGGATTTATCTGGGCAGGACAGTTTTTATCCCTGGTTAGTTCGGCTTTGGTGAATTTTTCCATAGTCATTTGGCTGAGTCTTCAAACAGGCTCCGCCGAGGTTTTAGCTATTGCCGCCACTTGCTCTATGCTGCCACAGGCTGTCGTGGGCTTATTCGCAGGCGTGTATGTTGATAAATGGAACCGCAAGCTAACGATGATATGCTCTGACGCCAGCATTGCCTTTTTCACTTTAGTTATTGCTCTGGTGTTGATGTATGGTGTCCAGAATTATACCCTGATATATATCCTCTTAGCACTACGCTCCATAGGTTCGGCTTTTCATATGCCGGCTATGCAGTCGTCCATTCCGCTGTTGGCGCAACAAGACCAATTGTTACGGATTTCCGGTATCAACCAAATGATCTTTTCCATTTCCAACATTGCGGGGCCGGCTTTGGGTGCGCTTTTCATCACCTTAATGCCTATAGAGCAGGTATTGCTGATCGACGTGGCGGGTGCGGTATGCGCGATAGTTTCTTTATTGCTGGTACATATTCCCAATCCCGAAAAAAAAGATACGGAAAGCACATTTTCTGTTTTCCGGGATTTTAAAACCGGGTTAAAGACTATTGGCCGGTACAAAGGAATGCCTCAGTTATTTCTCGCATCCATATCTGTTACCATTCTGATTATGCCACTGGCGATTTTGTTTCCATTGATGACGGTAAAGCACTTTCTTGGTGCCGAGTTCGAAATGAGCATCATCGAAATTACCTGGGGCGCAGGTATGCTGATCGGCGGTGCCCTGATCGGCCTGATAAAAATGCCTTACAATAAAGCTGTCGTAATCAACCTGACCTATGTATTACTTGGTGCAGCAATGTCCGTTTCCGGTTTGTTGCCACAAAATACTTTTTTCATTTTTGTGGTTTGCACTTTTGTCGGCGGACTGGTTTCATCAGTTTATAATGCCTGCTTCACCACGATTTTACAGGAAAGAATAGATCCTGCGGTGTTAGGAAGAGTGTTTTCTATTTTTATGAGCGCGTCTATACTGCCCTCCCTGGTCGGATTGCTGGGCATTGGATTTCTGGCAGACCAGATAGGTATCTCCACTACCTTTATCATTTTTGGTGCAGCCATTGTGCTGGTCGGCGTTTTTTCTTTCTTAAGCCCGGGCATATTGCAAATCGGAAAGAAACCAGATAAAAGCGAAATTATTATCGAGCAGAAACTAATCTAATGAAGAGCTATGTCTCGGATAATGTAGTGTGTATATACCTCTACTGCAGTGTATGATGCTCATCCCGAATCAATATATAACCGGTCTTCAGCCCTACCATGCTTTGAAGTTATATCCGAAACGTCCCTGACCGGGTAATTTATATATCATCTACTGCGTCAGGGATCGTTGAACGCCATATATCCAAAGGAACTTAATAAGATGCCTTATCCCATTTTCGACTTTTCATACTGCTCAAGCATATAGGAGTTTAATTCTTTTCTGTTGCGGCATAAAATCGGATAGCATTACTTAATCACCCGGATCACTATAATCCGGATTAGAAATAAAGGAAGAATCCGTAAGTGTATGCAAAAAAGCAATCAGGTCTTCTTTCTGTGCAGACGTCAGCCGCAACCCTATGCCTAAAGGATTAATATGCTCATCTATATTGGGACTTTTCTGATGGATACCCGTACTGTAGAAGTCCAGCACTTCCTCCAGGGTGGCAAATCTGCCGTCGTGCATATAAGGCGCTGTCAATGCAATATTTCTCAGGGAAGGAACCTTCACCCGCCCCCTGTCGCTTTCCTTTTTTGTTGTATTATACAGCCCGGGCGCCGGCAGCTCATCCAGCCCGTTATTGCGAAAGTAGTTGTCTGTCAGCAATACATCGCTATGACAGTGGTTACAGCGTCCCACACCGAAAAACAGGTCCAGCCCCCTTTCTTCCTGTACCGTCAGGGCATCCGCCTCTCCTTCAAAATAATATTTGTCGAAGCGGGTATTAAAGGACACAATTGTTCTCTGGAACTGGGCGATTGCCATTACCACCTTCTGGCTGTCGATGCTTCCCGGGCCGAAAACCGCGTTAAAGGCTTTACGATAACGCTCATCCCCGTTTAATTTCTGCAGAATACCGGACCAGGTGGCGGCCATTTCCCGCGGGTTGGTAACCGGGTCTGTCACCTGCTCTTCTAAAGAAGAAGCCCGGCCGTCCCAGAAAAATTTCCTGCCCCAGCCGAGGTTAAATATCGGCATGGTATTCATCGTACCGGTACGGTCTGCCACACCGGGGCTGAAACGGGCACTATCTGCAAATGCAAATTCCTGTTTATGGCAGGAAGCACAACTTATGGTATTATCTTTACTTAATCTTTTCTCGTAAAAAAGCCGCCTGCCCAAAGCTACCCCCTCGTATGTCAACGGATTTTCTTCAGCAACAGGCATAGGGTCAAAATAATCCGCTACAAATCCGGGCAGGTTAAAAAGGTATCTTCCCTGGAGCGGACTTTTATCTTTCCCGGTAACCCATTTAAGGCCGGCACCCAGGGTGAGCGCTATAAAAATAATGAACAACTTTCTCACAATAAATCACCTGAAATGTACTATTGAAACTTACTTTTCGATAACGACAGCGCCCTTCTTGCCGCTTTAATAATGACGCCGTTTTCCCGCGGGGAATAACCCAATCGCTTATAATAACCCTTATGCCGCCTGCCGCCGCCCAATACCAGTATGGTCGGCATGCCCATTCCACCGTAATAGGCCACCTCTTCAGCGCCTTTTATAAATACCGCATCCGGGGTAAAGCCGTTTTCCCTGACCCATTGCAGCATTTTTTCCTCCGAAGTCTCGTCTTCATATACCGTCTGGAAATATTTGATCCGGCCGGGATGAAGTTTCCTGAGGGAATTGACGATCTTTTCCAACCCTTTACCAGCCGTAATACAAGGCCGGCAGTCCAGCATAATATATTCATGAATGATAACATAGCCGCTGTCTAACTGGAGAAACAGATCATACTCCTTACCCGTAAGACAGTCTTTTTTTACCCATTTCTTTGCATTATATACATCAGATTTAGGAAAAGTGTAGTCGTGCACATGGTCCTCTTCCTCCATTACATATTGTGCAACGGCCATAAAGGGGAAAACCCAGCAAATCATCATAAAAGCAATACTACGGTGCATAATTTCAAAGATAGTGCTATTTATTTTAACCCGGCACGCTATATAAGCAGTATACACGGCATTATTTACTTAGTTTTGCGGCAGAAATTCCATTTTAATGAGCAAATATTTAACCTATATATTACTTTGTTGCTTAACTGTTTTTTTTTCCTGCAGAAACTCCGGTGAGCATGCGCCCGATGTTTCCGGCATTGAAGTCACTTATAAAGCGTACCCTTTCTATAAAGATTTCTCAGCATTGGATACAGCCGGCTTTGCCGAAGGGCTGACGGCTTTAAAAACGGAATATCCCCATTTTCTTGACTTTTACCTGGATACGGTTGTCGGTTTCCACATTTATGGCGATTATGTCCGTCCCAATGAGATGTTACCCGATTTTTTCCGGTTAAAAGATTACCGGCAGCTGATGGATACAGTGAATAAAGCCTTTCCTAATACGACCGCTTACGACGAGCTGGTTAAAAAATCTTTCCGGTATATCAAATATTATGATCCGTCATTTGCATTACCGGAGCATATTTACTATTTTGTTTCGGGTTTGAACGGGATGGCGGTCGTATATCAGAATGAAAAAAGCATAGGTGTGGGACTAGATATGTTTCTTGGCAGGAATTTTGCTCCGTACCAATCGGTGGGCATACCGGAATATGCAACCATCAGGATGACACCCGAAAATATCCCGGCCTGGATCATAAAGGTTATTTATGAGGATCGTTTTCCTTATGAATATGAAGACCGGACATTGCTTGATATGATGATACAAAAAGGAAAGGAATTATTTTTTCTGAAAAAAGTGGCTCCGTATTTAGATGAAGCTGTTGTACTGGGATATACGCCCGCGCAGGCTGAATGGTGCAGCGGGCATGAAGCCATGATCTATAATTTCTTCGTCCAAAATAATTTACTTTTTGACAGAAGCCTGCAAAAAACCATGCGTTTTGTAACCGACGGGCCTACCACTACAGGCATGCCGTCGGAAAGTCCGGGCAATACCGGAAGCTATATCGGTCTGCGCATAGTAGAAGCCTATGTTGATAAGCATAACGTATCGCTCAAAGAATTACTCGCTATTGATGACGCACAAAAAATTCTTAACGGCGCCAGATACAAACCGATACTCACAAATAATTAAAAATTAAGAATTAGAGATTAAAAATTATATGGTGATAAAAGGGAATTTGATACAGGAAAAAAGCTTTGCATTTGCTATCCGGATAGTGAATTTGTATAAATTTCTTACAAAAGAAAAGCACGAATTTGTGTTGTCCAAACAATTGCTAAGAAGTGGAACTTCAATCGGAGCCAATGTTGAAGAGGGCATTGGGACACTGTCAGAAGCAGATTTTCAATCTAAACTCAATATCTCATATAAAGAAGCGAGAGAAACTATTTATTGGATAAAACTACTTCACGCAACAGATCTTCAGAGCAAGGAGCAATCAGAAAATTTGCTGAACGATGCGGATGAAATCTGTCGGATACTTGCTAGAATTCTCATTACGATAAAAAGTGTCAACAATGTCAAGACATCAATTTCTAATTCTTAATTCTTAATTCTTAATTTCTAATTCTTAATTAACTTTTCACTCTTACAACAACTCCTTATGAAGAAAATCTTCTTTCTCAGTCTTATCTCCGGCCTGGCTACAGCCGGGTATGCTCAACAATTGGAGAACTTTGACGAGCTTAGTAAAAAAAATACGGAAAATACCAATCTGGATACCGTAGCCTGGGTAAGCAGCAATAACCTGGTTATCGGTATCAACCAGGGTTTCCTGCACAACTGGGCAGCGGGTGGTGAGCTAGCCTCGATGACCGTTAACGGTCTGTTTAACGGGTCGCTGATCCGCTACAACAACCGCTCTGTCTGGACAAATAACCTGGATGCGGCATACGGGTTGATGTACGCTTATTCCAATTCATTCGTACCACGCAAGACAGACGACCGTATCGACCTGACTTCTAAATACGGTTACCGTCTTAGCGAAAGAGGTGATTTTTATCTTACAGGGCTATTTAATGCCAAAACACAGTTTACCAAGGCATACGATTATGATGTGCCGCAATGGGACACTTTTTCGACTTCCAATTTTCTTTCTCCGCTCTACCTGACATTTGCACCGGGTATTGAATACCGGAAAGGAAGCCAGGTGAGCGTATTCTTTTCTCCCGCTGCAGTACGGCTTACTTTTGTGGACGATTATTATACGAATCGTGCTCCTGAAGGTGCTTTTGGCGTACCTAACGGAAAAACGATGCGTTTCGAACTGGGTGCCTACCTGTCTGCAAGATATATTAAAGACTTCAGCGAACATGTTTCTTTCCGTAGCCGCTTAGACCTGTACAGTAATTACTTAGCTAAGAACACAGTTGAAAACGGTGTGATCATTAAAAAAGACAATCCGGGAAACATAGATATCCTGTTCGATAATTTTGTTTCTTTCAAATTTTATAAATATTTTTCTCTTAACATAGGAATCTTAGCCATATACGATAATGATATTCCTTATGTGGATACTTATACCGATGGTTCAGGAAATATTATAACTAAGGATGAGCCCCTGGCATCACTGGGCTGGTGGCAGATCAAGCAGGTTTTCAATTTCGGGTTTAATTATAAATTCTAAACAGGTAAACAATCAGGAGGCTGTCTGAAAAGCGTATCATTTCACACAAAGAAACAAAGGTTACAAAGGCCACTACGCAAAATGTTTAATATCCATCTTTGTTTCGTCCGTTTTCTTCGTTCGCTTTGTGTGAAATATTGTATGCTTTTAAATGCCTGTTTTAAATTTTGACTTTTTATTTTTGACTTTAATAGATATCCAATCGTTTTAATCATATGGCAGCCGTAGGTTATCAGATTAAATTACCTCAGTTCGAAGGCCCTTTTGACCTGCTTCTCTTTTTTATTGAAAGGGACGAGCTGGATATCTATAATATCCCGATCCATAAGCTTACGCAGGATTTTCTCGACTATATCCATCACCTTGAGTCCCTGAATATTGAGCTGGCCAGCGAGTTTATACTCTTTATATCCACACTGATGCGCATTAAAGCTAAAATGCTGCTTCCCCGCAAGGAGCTGGATGCACAGGGGAATGAAATTGACCCCCGCCATGAGCTGGTAGATAAGATATTAGAGTACAAACGCTTTAAAGAAGCTGCGGCTTCTATGGCATTGATGGAAGCCGAGCGGCTGTTGCAACAGAAAAGAGGAAATATACGCAAAGAGCTGGAAGAGCTCGGGCACATCTATGCCGAAGGTACGGAAGTGCAAACCGTCTCCTTATACAAGCTGATGAGCACCTTTGAGCGGGTAATGAAACGGTTTAAAGAACGGCATGACAAACCGCAGCATGTAGTCGTCAAGTATAATTATTCGCAGGAAAGCCAACGGGCTTATCTTATCCGGGAAATGAAGGAGAAAGGAAAAGCCGCATTTGAGGCTATCTTTTCAGTATGTGAAAACAGGATCCATGCTATTTTTACTTTCTTAGCCATGCTTGAGCTGATCCAGCAGAAATACCTCACCATACTCACCGGTACCGGCAGGAATAATTTTATACTGGAATGGAACAAATTGCAGGAGCGCGAAGGCGAAGAGGGGGAGGACGAACAAACAGAAGAAAGCTTGTAATCGGTTTAGAGAATAATTAATGTTATTATTTTCCTCAGAGTAGTTTTGTCCATAGCCTATACCGGGCGAAAGCAATATTGCTGAACTGCATATTTTCAAGCTGTATACAGTATAAACTAACGTGAGTTTTGGGTCTTCTATTATTGAAAATCAATCTGTTTTACTTTGAAGA
>JBEBVI010000106.1:0-11390 GCA_040392805.1 Taibaiella helva | reverse complement strand
TCAAAAATAACTTCCTCACTTGTACTGAGCTGTGCCGAAGTAAGTACCGTCATGCCGACCAGCGTGGAGGCATCTCCCAGGTTTACCCCATGAGATGTGTACTATCTCATGGGGCTTGGAAACGTGGAAGTTATCTTGACGCGGTTACTATACTGTACGCTGCATTCACCCCATGAGATATTTATTATCTAACGAGATAAAAATAGGCAATCAAAATATCGGTTGTTCTCTCAGGTTAAGGCTCAGTACGGTGTACGAAATAATTTTCCTAAAAGCTTTGACAACTTTTGAAAAGTTGTTAAAGCTGAACGAAGCGTATATAGAAACCTATGCACAAAATTACCCGGTGGGGAGTATAAAGTACTATGGAAACAGTGTGAGCAGTTCCGCCGGGGCGGAAGACAAAAGAAGTTGTTCAGCACGCTCTATTATTCGCCTTACTTTTTGACTTAAATGGCAACTATAATTTGATTTTAATTTATGCAGTTTTTTCAAATAAGTATACAGATTATTTAATCACAACTCCTAAGTAATGCCGACAAAATAAACTCCCGAATATTGCCACGAAGAGCCTAACCAATTTTAAATAATGAGTTAATAATTTGACAATCAATTTATTGAAATCAAGATTTATCATTCATCACCTATCACTTATCATTAATAAAAACGGGAAGTTATTTCGACACGATCCCTAAGTGAATTATTATGCAAATGAAATTCACGGCTCACTTCACAAGCGTTACATTTCCCCGTTTTATATAAACCTTGCCACTGTCTGTTATAGCCTCTCTAGCATACACATATACGCCCAATGGCTGCGGGGTTCCTTTATAAGTTCCGTCCCAGCCTTCTTCTATATTAGTTGTGCTGAATACCCTGGCGCCCCATCTGTTGTAAATGCTAAAGCTTTTCAGTTCTGCAATGCCTCTTTTGGAAGGCTTAAATGTATTATAGCTACCGGTAGGCGTAAAGGCATTGGGCATATCTATAATTGTGCCTTCTACCAGAATGTCAATGGAATCTCTCAGCATACAGCCCTGCTCTGTACCGGCTGTAACAAAGTAACGGGTTCTTACCTCCGGGCTGGCAACCGGGTTCGCTATTTCCGTATTAGTGATCCCCGATGGAGGAAACCACCGGAAGTAAAAGCAATTGGTTTCCGGCTCTACCTGGTATTGCTCGCCAGAATATATGGAAACGGAATCGGGCAGGGTAAGAATGGCAGCGGGATATACCTGTACAAAAACATATTCGGTATCTACACAATTATGGATGTCGGTAATGTACACGGTATATTGTGTAGAGGCCCCGGGCGAAGCTAAGGGATCAGGTACGGTGGTATCGCTTAACCCATAAGCAGGAGTCCATATATAAGTGATGCCGCCATCTGCCCATAGTCCTACGGCATTATCAAGGCAGAACCCGGTATCGCGGGATGCCCTACCAAAGCCACCGGGGTAAACCGTAACCCTGAGCAGATCACTACCGGCGCATCCCATAGGTGTAGTTACCAACAGGCGATATGTTCCCGAAGAATCTGCGATAAAGTCGGCATTCGGGCTATCGGGGGTATTTAATTTATCAGCAGGACTCCACTGATAAGCATAGTCGTTCCGGTATGGTGTAACTTTTGATTCTAATGCTACTTCTGTTCCCTGGCATACAGACTTATCGGGGCCCGCGTCTACACGGGGCATGTAATGCATATCCACCTTAATGGCTACAGTAGTATCCAAGCATCCCGGATAAGAAGCGGTTAAGTTATATACTTCCGGTTGTAGTATAGTGATTTCGGGCCCGAGCACTGTGGTATCATTTATACCGGTAGATGGTGACCACCGGTAGGTATAGCCCGGTGTACCGGTAGCTACAATGGGCAGAACGTAGCCTTCACATACTGTTGTATCATGGGTAAGGATACGCAGATCACGGGGAGACAGGTCTATGCGTACCGTATCTGTAGCAGAGAACCCGCAGATACCGGGGATCGTGTCTCTGACCGTTACATAATAAATGTGGCTGGTTAAGAGATCTACTCTAACTACAGCCTGGCCGGGTTGAGATACAACTCCGGCTGCCGGCTCCCATGAGATGACATTGTACGGGCTGGGATTATTAATATGTACACCAATGTCTATCTGTTGCTCATAATGACATAATATGGTATCCGAAACTTCAAGATCCGGATACTCCACTGCAAATATGGTAATCGTTCTATAAGCAGTATCATACCCCTTACAGGCTCCGTCATTAAATATAGCCAGCATAATCCTGTAGGTACCGGGGGTATCATAAGTGTAAGGTGGCGGATTCCGCTCTGTAGAAGTACGTCCGTCTCCAAAATCCCAATAATAAGATTTTACCTCTGTTGAGGTATTCCTGAGTTCAACGGTATACGGTGCGCAACCGGTATCTCTCTGGCCCGGAGCCAAAGAAAACTTGGAACGTAGGGTCAGCAGGTTAATCCCGAAAAGCATATTGGGTAACCCTAAATTTGAAAGAGTACCGGAAAGCAAAGCAAAACCATTGGGAACAAACCGGCAGGCAGTGCCGGCTTCGTCAGGCTTTTCTATCACATGCAAAGTCGCCATACCACTCGAGGCGCAGTAAATTTTTCCATCAGGAGCACGCCTTATAGCCGGATAGCTAGTTGATCCTATCAGTGTTTTAGAGGCTGCCATAGTCGTATCAACACCCGAGCTTAAATCAAACTGATAGACAGAAGATGCTGTACTTCCGTAAAGTTTGCTACCATCAGGAGAAAAGGCTGCGCCATAATAATTCAACGTGGCATTAGCATCAAGGGTAACAGGATTGGATACCGTACCCCGGTCTGCATCAAAATCATATAAGAGCATACTACTTTGAGCCATTGCCATTTTAGTACGATCAGGAGAAAAGTCGATGCTGCCCAGGTGCCCCTGGTAGGAACCTCCTCCCGCAAAAACCCGGTCAGATAATACAGGATTTTTATCAATCCCGCCAGCATTAATGCTGAAAGCGTGAAATTTGTTCTTATTCCTGTCCACCACCATCAGCCATACATTACAATTATTACCCGGCACGGCAGACATGTGCTCTGTATAGATCGTATCAATCAGTATAGCTTTACTGTTAGCCAGTACATCCCCCATTCCATTATTCAGACTCATATCTACAATGCTATAGCTCAGCCGTCCAAGATAATTTCCAACCTGGCCTAATGAAAATATATAGTACTGCGCATCATTACCGGGTATCGGTATGATAAGGGCACCCTGGGTACAGCTCGCAGTTATGTTACCCACTCCTGTCAGGTTATTCCCATTAGACATAGGGTTATTATCTTTGTCCCAAACAGTAGTTCCATCCGTATAAAACAGCAAATCGCCGTTCATATTGCAGACCACGGCTGAGCCTTCACTGGTATTCAGGCTGGTCCGGATAGGCTCAGGAGGTGTCTTATTAAAATCAATCCCTGCATTGCGGCCAAATGCCCAAACATTATCATATTGGGCATTCGCGCCACAAAATGGCAATATGATTATACAGAAAAAATAAACCGGATATAATAAACCTTTCATTTTAGAGTAGTTTAAACATATTGTATCCCTCTTTGGATAAGTGTTGAATAACTTCACCATGCCAGGTGGCTGACAACACTGCCATTCCTGTTGCATAGTTTACCAAACTTATCAGGTAATACATACAGGCTTGTCAGGTTTTCCGCAAAACAAGTGTAAAGTTATTCATTTATAACTTATTATTTTATTATAAGTGAAGTAAGTGACACTAACGAAATAATTCCCTCAGTTGGTGCCATGTCGACTGGAGCAAAAGTTACGGAGCGCAGTAGAGTTTCTTTTGTGGAGTGGAGACACCCCCGAGCAAAGGAGCGCCTCTACCACAGCCCATTCGACAAGTTCAGGACAGGCGGCCGGAGAGATGTCTCCACCCCGCGTCGACATGACGTGAAAGCAGGGGCTCCGGATACGAAAAAACATAATAATCCAGAATTTGTTAACCGGGAAGTTATTTTGACACTGTTATTAAAGCAGAACTAAAAACACCCCGGTATTGATTCTTCTAATACTACTCTATTCACAGACTGCCATTCTATAGAATGATACAACTTTTGCTTCGGCCATTTCTTAAATTCCCCTTGGCATGAGGCTGCCTGAAAGGTGCATAGCACACAGATACCACAGGTTGTTCAGATCAAAACAGATCTGTTTTGATTTTGAAAACACTGGGTTTGTATATAAAACCTGCGTAAATCATTTCTGTCAGCGTCATCTGTGTTCCGTTTTGAACTTTTCAGACAGCGCCCTTCGTAGTAAACCAAATGATAGCATGCACAATATTTTGCAAGTTATTTTGCTAAGAAGAGTAGGAAAGAGGGCGGCAGATTCGTTAAGCGTTCCATTTATACTTCACGCCGGATCATTTTATACATTGTTTTTCATACAGCGAAACAAAGAATACGAAAGCATACAATACTGTGCACATCGTATTCGTAGTGCATTTTGTGTGAAATATTTATTGTATACTTTTATGCAGCGAAAAGTATGATAAGCTCCTGATTCATTCATCCGGCAGGCAGACTTAAGAACAATCAAATAGACTTTACCGGTTTCTTTTTCTCCAGGATAGTATCGTTCAGGCATACCCACTCCCGGTTATGCGCAGTAATAAAGTGATGCATTTTTTGCTTAGATAATTTTCTCAGCTCCTTTTCTTTTTTAATGGCAGCATCAGCAGATTCAAAAGCTTCATAGTAAACCAGGTGGCAGCATTCCGGTGAATTGTAAAGCGGGCCTGCCCATTGACCTAACAGCACTCGTAGTGATCCGGATAAGCCTACTGCGCACTTTGAGCGCATATCATTGGTAGCAATATAGACGTAATAAAAATTCTTTCGCTGAAACAAACTTTCTATCATACTAAATCATTGACAGGTTATCATACATTCGCAGGCAACTGTGCTACCGCTCATCGCAGCAGCGTTACATTGCCCTCCGATCTTACAATTCTTCCGTTATCCAATACGGCATCGATAACATAAATATATACACCTAATGGCTGGATCATACCATTATACGTACCATCCCATCCTTCATTTATATCTGAAGTGCTGAATACCACATTTCCCCACCTGTTGTATATAGTAAAACGATTCAGGCGTGCAATACCGTTCCGGGCAGGCCTGAATGTATTGTTTAACCCGGAGGGACTGAAAGCATTCGGCATATCCAGGATACTTGCTTCTACCAGTATATCTATCGAATCTTTTACAACGCAATTATGCTCTGTAAATGCAGTTACAAAATAACGTGTGCGTACTTCCGGTTGAAAGACAGGTGTGGCAGAATATATATCAGATATGCCTGAAGGGGGAAACCACTCAAAATAATAGCAATTGGTTGCAGGTTCCACGTGATAGGACTCACCCGGATATAACGATATACTATCCGGCATATTCAAAACCGCATTGGGATAAACCTCCAGCCATACATGATGCGAATCAGAGCAGCCATATTCATTAACAATAGTAACAACGTACATTGTGCTTGTCTGCGGATGGGCAACAGGGTCACGAACGGTCGTATCATTAAGCCCATATCCCGGAAGCCATTTATAATGCACACCACCGGAAGCCCATAACCGGATACTATCGCCCGGGCAGACACCGGTATCCGCAATCGCTTCCGCCGCAACAGCCGGATATACAGTCACCAGGGCACTGTCTCTTGCTGCACAACCGGCAGGCGTAAGCACCTCAAGGTAATAAACACCACTTACAGAGGCAGTAAACGAGAGATTAGCCTGCCGGTAAGTATGGGAATCGGCAGCGTTGCTCCAGTAATAACGATAATCATTTCTATAGGGTGTAACCAATGATGTCAATGCAACCTGATCACCGGGGCATACATACACATCCTCACTAACAGTGACCTGCGGAACCGGCTGCACATCAATGTATAAAGAAGCAACAGTATCTTTACATCCCGGATAGGAAGCAATAACATGATAATAATTGCTCGTCCGGGCGGTTATAACAGGTTCCAGCAAGGTACTGTCATCCGTATCCGAACCGGGTATCCATTTATAGGTATAGCCTTCTGTGCCGGTTGCCCGCACCTGGATCCGGGCGCCTTCGCAAACTGCCGTATCGGGCGTATGTATCCTCAGTACACGTGGTGCGAAATCAACATGCACGGTATCTGTCACAGATATACCGCATATACCGGGGATAGTATCGGATACCCGTACATAATACACCTGGCTTACATGGGGATTGACCAGGACAGTATCCTTATCCCCTCCGGAAAGGATACCCGCAGCCGGCTCCCACCGTATCCTGTTATTGTAACTTCTGTTAGTTATATATACGGTTAGAGGGACCTCGTCCGTAGAAGCGCATACTATCGTATCTGAGGTAACCACCTGTGGCTCTTGTATGTCAAATACGGTGATCACCAGGGTATCATAGTCATTTGTTTTACAAGCCGAATCGCTGTGCGCATGTAAAACGACCTTATATGTGCCGGGTTTGTAAAAAGTATGCGTGGGATGAGTAGCCCTAGTCACGGGTGAGCCATCGCCAAAATCCCAGGTAAAATCCATAGCAAAGGGAGAGCGAGAATCATTCTGAAACTGCACGGTATAAGGAGCGCACCCGGTATCATTCTGTCCTTCAGCAAGGCTGATGACGGAGCGCACCCCGGAAAATGAAAAACTGAACTTGAAACTCAACATATCCTGACCTGTATTCAGTTTATCCTGACCTACCACTCCCGGGGTAGTAAAAAAGCCTGCGCTATTGGAGCAAAAGGACTGATACACAATACCATCCGGATCCATACGTTGTACACCGGCGTGCACATGAGCACCAACATCATCCGGCGCACCAAAGTAAGTGCCGAAAAGGATATCACTAAACTGAGGTTTTAATACAATATACCAGAACACATTAGGATCTGACATAAAGGCATCATCCGTAACCGGCATACCGGCTATGTTGTAGATTATTCCCGTAACGTATACATTTTCACAGTTGTCAAGCAGGAAAGAGTAAGGCAGGTAACGTGCAGTGGTAGAAGAAGACTGTTTTCTACCCAGGCGTGTAGATAGCAAAGACCGGTCCAGGTCTGCACTGAGCTTATCAATAAACAGATCTGTACTGTCCATATGGTATATACCCGGGCTTATGGGGTAATTCCCCAGCGTACGCCCTAAAACATATACATTATTGTCCGGATCTACCTGTACCCCTACAGCCCAGTCTATATTATCGGTACCTAAGTAAGTAGAAGCCTTTAATGAGCCTGTTGAAGGATCAACAATACAGACAAAACCGTCACTCATGCCCTGCGCTACACTATGTAATACTCCTGATGTAACGGGGAAGTCTTTGCTTAAAGTCGTACCACATATCACAAGATTCCCATCGCGGTTCCATTCTAATCCAAATCCGGCATCTGTTCCTGATCCACCTAAGTAAGTACTGTATAGTAAACGGGAGCATGTAGCATCCAATTGAAACAGGACAGCATCACTATTTCCCGCCAGCTCTTTTTGGAAGGCATTTGCCGTAACCGGAAAATCCCTTGAGAAAGTATTACTGAATACCCAGATATTACCTTCCCGGTCATAGTTAACCTGTATGGGGCTGCTTATATCCTTGTAACCCGGTATCCCACTCTGAACGCGGCCATCAAACTCCAGTACGGTGTTCTCTAACAGCCTTCCTCCTATATAACTGCTTCCAATAAGAGTCGTGCCCGATGAGTTAAAATGGGCCACAAAAATATCGGTACCCGATTTAAGATAAGATTGATAGCAGCCTTCTGTTACCGGCAGGTTGATCGAGGATGTGCTACCCACAACGATCAGCTCATTATTGTCATTAACAATCATTGCATTGGCCGCCTCCAGATCATTACCTCCAAAATAGGTAGAGTAGATAATAGCGGTGCCAGATGCATTATACTTATTTATACCTATATCGGAAATACCAGCATGCTTAGTCTGAAATGCACCGGTTGTAGCCGGCCAGGCCAGGCCATCAGATAGTGCCTGGGCTCCTGCATATAGATTCCCTTCTTTATCATAGGTTGTACTAAAGGCAAAATAACTTCCTGCTTTTGCGGTACTGTAAGTAGCAAAATGTAAAGTAGGGTCAATGATCAAAGCATAACGGGAATCATAACTTTCAGGAAACTCAAAACTTACCACTCCATCCTCCAGCCTGTATCTTGAAGAAACCACCTTCCGTTCTCCGTTGACCACCTGGTAAGTGTAGGGTGCTTTTTCTATGATCTTATTCACCGAAGTTTCTATAACCAATTCCCCTTGCGCATTCAAAACAGGTTCTACGCCTTCAAACTGCATACGGATACTTCCCGGATCTGTACCCGCCGAAACGACAAAATCATATTTCAGTTCCTGTGCTTCGCTATGCAGAACCAAGTCAATACCTTTATAGATGTCTTTCTGTATAACCTTACCAAACAAACCAACACCGCCTTTCCACCTGCTGCTGTCCTTTCCCAGGAAGTAATTATGGTATTGCCTGCGCTTATCTGCCACTTCATATTCCGGCCGGGTATTCGCACCCAGGAAGCGGACCCGGTAGGCATGGTGGTGAAGCGGTAAGGTATCCGGCAGAGGCTCAGCGCCATTGTTACCTCCGTCACATAAAAGATCATGATACCTTTCCATATCTCCGGGGTCAATAAAATGATACATAAAACCGCTGTCTGTCAGAAACAATGCACCGTTATGCAGGGGCGCTACAAAGCGGCCGGGGTGATCCCACTGACCGCGATTTTCAATAAAATCGACAGACGAAACCTCAGGTGCAGGAGAGGCGATGCCTTTTGCATAAAGCCTGCTCCCATCCGCTGCTATGAGGGACAACACATATAAAAAGGTCACAAAATAAAGCCTCATCGTCTGCTACTTTAGTAAAAGTGTCAAAATAATTTCTTTTTTCAAAGTGCTGAAAGCAATGTCATTCACTTGATGAATGTTTTAGCACAACCCCATTTATCATTCCCGTAGGGAATCTGCTCAACCTATAAGGGTACTGCTGCGAAAAAGCGAGAGCAGATTGTCTTCGACAATGACAAAAATGGGGTTGTTTAGCGCTCCATATATGGCGCCAGGTATGCGCTTCTTTGCCCCGTTGCGGGAAACATTCTGTATCCTTTTGGTTCCGTGCAACTATTGCTTGATCACTTTCTCCGTCTTTATCAACTGTCCGTTTTTATCTTTTATGCTCAGCAAGTACACTCCGTCTGCCAGGCCATCCAGGTTAAGTATATGTGCATTAGTTTTTTTCATCAATATCCGGCCTTCAACACTGCTTAAATATAAGTCGACCGGAACGGGGCTATATACTTTCAGAAGATCGCTGGCGGGGTTAGGATAAACCCTTACCTGGCCTTGTAAAGAGATTACCGGATCAATACTTACATTATCCACAACATAAATTTCAGAGGTATCCGAACACCCGTTTTTATCCGTAACGATTACCTGGTAATTACCGTTTTCTTTGACATGCAGCACACTGTCTGTTTCTCCTTCCAGCAGAACCCCATCTAACAGCCACTGATACGTTTCGAATTTCATTGTTGTGCTCAACACAAACTCGTCCACATTAATAATAGCCTCCGGAATTTCTACTGTCAGATGAATGGTTAAAATACTGTCGCAGCCAAAATGATTAGTAAGATTTTGCACATAAGTACCGGAAACCATAAAGGTATCGCCGTTGAGTACTAAACCGGTACAGGGCATAGTATAGCTTACCGATGCGGAATTGGTATCTGCACAAACCATTTTATGGATATAAGCATCATTCGTCCCACCCTGGGAAGTTAAAGATACATTACCGGCGCCGGGATCAAAGTCTGTAGTACCGCGAAAGTAGCCGATCGAAAATATGCTTCCTTTCCTGTCAACGGTTAGTGTACCCAACATACCGAAGTTGCCTGCAAACGTCTTAACCCATTCGTATTTACCCTCTGCATCTAATTTCAGGACAAAAGGCTGATCGCTGCCCTTAGCTTCCGGCACTAAAATGCTGCTACCCGCCCCTGGGTCGAAGTCCAGGGTAGCTTCAAATCCACCGCCTACATAAATACCGTTGCCGATAGTAGGGTGTGCTGCAAGAGAATAAATTCCACGAGCAATGCCACTCGTAAGCATCAACTGCCTGAATTGCCGGTGCCACATCAGGTTACCCAATGAATCAATTTTGACTATAAACATCTCCCCTGTAAACTTCGTAGACACGAACCACATTCCTGCAAAGTTGGTAGAATCCAGGTAGGACGAAGAAATCACGGTATCCATTCCGAAGAAGGCCGTGTCCTGAAAGCTACCACCCAGATAGGCGTTTCCCTCAGCATCAACAGCCACGGAGAAGCCATCATCCTGTTTTTTGCCTCCGAAGGACTTTGCCCAGATAAAATTACCGGCGCTATCGTATCGTGCAACAAAAGCATCATAATGCCCACTGTTATTTATAAAAAAAGTATCAGCCGGTCCATCATTCATATCAAAATCCACAGTATACGTCATAGCACCTGTATTTCCAAATCTGCCCGCTAAATAAAAATCGCCGTTTCTTCCTCCTACTATTTCCCTGGAGTAGATTAGTCCTGTCGTATGAAAGGCTTTCATCCATAAAGCTTCCCCTCTATCACTTATTTTCAATACATATGCTGAAATACTAGCACTGCTTACTGCCAGCGAGCTTCCGGCTACCGATACCTGCTGCCGAAATCCGCCGGTTGCATATACAGATCCCTGCTCATCAATCGCAATACTTGTTACATCATCATTTCCTATCGCGCCTTCAATATGCTTAGACCAAAGATAGCCGCCATCTTTATCGTATTTAGCAATAAAACCATCTTGCCCCCTGACAGATACTATATAAGGCGCCACGCCCCAACGATCCAGGAAAAGGGTGTCTGTAAACTTACCCGCGACAATTACATTTTGTTCCTTATCCACATCTATGGCTAAAACAAGATTCTGACTTATAGTGAGTCATAATTGCCTGGACCAAATCAGGCTACCGGAATAATCCGATTTGGTTATGATAAACCTCCCTGAATCAACATAATAGTCCCGGCTGCCAATACGGAGATCGTTACCACTAGAAAAAATAATTGACCCGTAAACATTTCCCGAATCATCTACTTTGATATGACGGTTTGATTCATTCCCACCATTTAGCTGAATTGCCACATTAGCATTACTGCCGCCAAAGGTCTTTACCCAATCGAAAGTAACCTCCTGGGCATAGGAAGCATTCATAAAGGCAAATGACAGCAGTATGCCTAATAGTAAAATTTGTTTTTTCATACAATGAACTTTAACCTGTTAAGAAATAA
>JBEBVI010000105.1:0-11416 GCA_040392805.1 Taibaiella helva | reverse complement strand
GCACATGGGAAATGACGCCTACCTTACGTCCCTGGTTATGCAATCGCTCCAAAGCATCCATAGCAATATTAAGTGTAGCGGGATCCAGCGACCCGAAGCCTTCATCAATAAATAAAGATTCCACTTTCATGCGGCTGGAAGACAGGGAAGCGAGCCCCAAGGCCAGGGCTAAAGATACCAGGAAGGATTCTCCACCGGAAAGAGAATATACCGTACGCACTTCATCGCCCATATCCCTGTCAATAACCTGCAATCCCAGTGAATGAGGAATGCGCTGTAACACATAACGTTTACTAAGCGCTTCCAAATGGATATTTGCATAGCTTAGTAATACATCCAGGGTATATTCCTGTGCGATCTGCCTGAATTTCTTGCCATCAGCAGATCCTATAATCTCGTTGAGCTTAGCCCAGTCTTCCAGTACGGATGCCTGCTTTTCTATATCCTGTAAGAGATGACGGATACGTTGCTTATTCGCTTCATCTTCCTTTATTTTAAAATCGATCTCGTGAATAGTCTTATTATTTTGGTTCAATAGCGCTTGTGCTTCGGCCTGTAATAACCTTAACTCTTCCCATGCCCTTTCCGACAAACGTTGTGCCTCATGCATTGCCAATGCTTTTCCGCGTTCCTCAAAAATGGATGTAGCCTGCATCAGGGCGTCATCTATAGCACGCAAACCGGCCCGCTCCGTTTCTATCCAGTCATGGGTAAACGCCAGTAATGTTCCCAATTCCGTTTCTGTCAACGTAGTTCCGTAATGTATATTATGAGTGTTCAGCCACCCGCTGAGCTGCTCCTTTATTTCCTGTTCCTGTTTCGACAATATACCCTTATCTTTTTCGACTTGTTCTTTCCGGGCGTTATCCCGGGTAATATGACCCAACAAAGTTTCTGCCTTTTTCCTTTTTTCTTCCAGTATCTGTCTTGCTGAAATTACAGCCTGCTTTAACCCGGTTTCTATTTCCGGTACAGGTACACCGTTAAAGATAGCTTTTCTCCTTTGGGATAATGTGTCCCACTGGAGCTGCAGCGATGATAATTTTTGTTCTTTCCATTTTACTTCTTCTTCAATACTCTCAGATTGCTCCTGCATACCTTTCAGCTTTTCGGTTAATACACTCTGTTTCAGGAAATTTTCCTCCAGTTGCGCCATATTGGTTTTCCACTCCAGGGCAAAGCCGGTAATGTGCCGTGCAAATGCCTCAGGGTTACTCTGCCAGTTCAGGAACCATTGCTCCGATATAAAATAAGCAGACAAGGTTTGCTTCAGGGCGTCCAGTTTATTGTTCGCATTCTGCTGTTCGCCGCTATCATTCGCTTTTTGTTCCTGTAAGGATTTCAGCGCTCTGTCTGCATCCTTGATATTGTTTTCCGTATTATTCAATTGCTTTTCAAGAACAGACAATTTTGTTTTATGTTCTTCTAAATGTTCCCTGAGCTTAGCATAGGATTGTATTTGTTCGTGTAATTGCTGCTGCTTACTTTTTTGTTGCTGCAATTGCTGTTGTAACCAATCCGCCGTTGCTTCAAGAGACAAATGTTCCCTTTCCTGATGAATATAAAACTCAGCCCACTTCTCTTCCAGCCCCTGAACGGATCTTCCCTTATCGGCTAAACCTGCTTCATAAACCGATACATTCTTATGTATCTGTACACAAGCCTGATGTAAGCTGCTATACACGGTGAGGCATTCCTTATAATCAGCTTCAGATCGCCTGTAGTCTGCTTCTAATTCGTTAAGGACAAGGTCGAGGCCGGGATGATGTATGGCATAAGGATGCTCTTTACTACCGCATACCGGGCAAGGTTCACCGGGTTCCAGCCGGCTCCGGAGCTGTTCCACACTTTCGGCAGCCACCAACCTTGCTTTTTCCAGTGATTTCAGGGCCATATCTCTTTCGGCGCTCTTTATCTCCAGCCGGTATTCTGCCTCTGTCTGCTTTACGGTCAGCTGTTCCAGATCCTGCTTATCCCGTTCTAATGTTTGCAGTAACGCTTCCTTTTCTTTAGTGGCACTATATAATAATTGCCAGTGTGCAACCGCCCAAACAAGATTTTCTACCTGTGCATCTGTAGCAAACTTTGCCGTTTCGATATCCTGTATATGAATGTTCGCTAAAGTAGCTTGTAACGTATTGTAGTCACTTTGAATCTGCTGCAACGAATGCTGAACCGTTTCCTTTTCCCGCTCCAACAGCAGCTTTTGCTGCCGGTTGTTCTCTATTTCCTGTTCTGCCATCCGGATACGCGAAGTATAGTGCTGCAAGCTCACCGATACCTGCTCTGCATCGCCCAATGCGGACAGGATCATACTTCCCTGCTCTGCAATAGGACGGCGTGTTTCATTCTCTGCTTTCCATTGACTGAGCTTTATGATCTCCCGCTCCATTAAATCTGCTTCTTTCCGGAGCTGCAGTAATTGTTTTGCCTGCTGCTGCTTCCGGATGCGGATCAGTCCGGTTTCTTCTGTAGCCTGTTTTATCTGCTCTGCTTTCTCAGACAATTGTACATCGAGGGCTTTAGCTTCATTAAACAGGGGCTGGGCATTCTCCTCTTCTGCCGTTTTTATTTCCAGGTCATTTATCGCCGTCTCTATTGCAATATCCAGTGTGGCTTTTTGCTGTTGTAAAGCAAACAGCTTATTGTCCAGATCTTCAGCCTCTTTCGTTTTCCCTATAAGCTGATCCTGCACATTTTTAAGGCTGTTGACGGCCGGCCTTACAGGTTGTACACGGTCAACCTGCAACAAATGCTGCCCGCGGGGCGCTGCTTCGGCTTTGTTTTTACCGGTTTGCTCATAAGCCAGGCGGGCAGCTGCCACCCCTTCCTGTAGCCTATGTCTTTGTTCGTACCAGCCAATCTCTTTACCTAAAGTTATGATTTGCTGCTCGTTGTTTTTTACCGTAACTGCCAGCCCGGCTTTCTGTTCCTGTAAAGCCGTCAATTCTTCCGTAGTAAGCGTAGTAATTCCCTCCCGCTGCAGATTCAGCTCCCGGAGCTTTTGTTGCTGCTCACGATGGTTTTCAAAGATCCGCCTTGATATTTCCGAATAGATATGTGTACCGGTAAGCTTTTCGAGCAATGACGATTTCTCATCTTTGCCGGCTTTCAGGAAAGCGGTAAAATCGCCTTGTGCCAGTAATACAGAACGGGTAAATTGTTCAAAATTCAACCCGATCAATCGTTCCGTTTCCTCAAGCAATTCTGTTTTTCTTCCGGGAATGTCCTGATTGGCGCCGATGTTTTGCAGGCTCATTTCATAAGCCTGCAAATTACCATCTGCCCTGTTGCGCGCCCGCCTGACACTCCATCTGGCACGGTAATATTGCCCGTCAATGCCTACAAAATCTACTTCGGCAAATCCATCTGATGTTCCATCCCTTAAAATGCCGCGCACATCATCCTGCTTAATAGTGCTGCCTTTCACGTCCGTAATATCAATGCCATTCTCGGCAAGCCTGTATCTCGGGGTTTTGGCATAGAGCGCCAGGCACAGGGCGTCCAGCAAGGTGGATTTACCTGCTCCCGTGGGGCCTGTTATGGCAAATATACCGGCAGAGCAAAGAGGCTCCCGGGTAAAATCTATCTCTGTATTTCCGTCCAGGGAAGCAAGATTTTTAATTCGTATGGCAAGTATTTTCATCGTTATGCTTCGCTTTCGCTTACCTCCCGCGCTACCTGCTGAAACAGCTTCAGCATACCTTCGGGAAGAGGATTGTTATATTTATTCTGATAGACTTTATGCAATACATCTACCGGCTGCAGATCATTAAGTTGTGCATAGTTAGCTGTTGTATTTTCAGTTTGTTCAGCGGACATTGCCGGGTAGCGGACATCAATTTTAGCCAGCCTTACATTTTTACCGGTCAGCATCATTTCTATTTTATGGCGGAGGCCCGGCTCCGGGCCGTCCAATAGCACACGAACTTCCAGGTAGGGTGCGGCATTGAGGTCACCTTCAAATCCCGTTAGCTGTTGTAATGAAGCAAGCACCTCAGACAGGGAGCTGTGCACAGCCGGCACACGCATAAGAGGCACCGAAACCGGTACCTCTATGGACTGCAGGTTTTCTGCCCACTCTTCCACTATATCAAATACAATGACCTGGTGCTTATAATTAATTTCTGAAAAAGACATCGGCAAGGGACTTCCGCAATAGCGTATATGCTCCTTTCCGCCAATGCGCTGCGCTTTATGTATATGCCCTAAAGCAACATAGCTTATATTTTCATCAAAGGCGGATGCGGGAATGCACTCTACCCCACCCATGATCAGGCGCTCCATTCTGTCTATATCACCCACTTCGGCCTGTTGGGCATGTAAATGTCCCATAGCAATGATCGCCTGACCGGTCTTCTTTTGTGATGCAGCATAGGCATAGGCTTCTTTATAAAAAGTGGTAATACCTTCCGTATAAGGGTTATCACAATCCTGCATTACCGGATAATCACCCATTCTCAGGAAGGGGGCAGCGATACACCACAATTTTGTACTGCCGTCTTTACCTTTCAGGGGAATAGTGATCTTACTATAATCGACCTTGCCGCTATCCTCTTTTTCCAGAATCCCTACTATATGAATATTAGAAGACTCCAGAAGCGGTTTGGGAGATTCCAAGCGGGATGCGGAATCATGATTACCAGCAGTCATAACTACCTGTAACGCGGGATTGGCTTTCACCGCCCGGTTCAGGAAGGAGTAAAGCATTTTAACAGACGATGCGGAAGGGTTGGATAAATCAAATACATCTCCGCTGATCAGCAAAGTATCAATCTGCTGGTGGATAAGTGTGCTTAACAACCAATCAAGAAATTGCTGATGCTCGTAGGCTCTGTCATACTCGTAAAAGAACTGGCCTATATGCCAGTCGGCAGTATGAAGTATTCTCATTATTGGTCAAATTACTATTTAAAAATATTGTCGTTATGTAAAAAGTCAAAATATGCTGCGGTAGCGGATACAATACCTGTTCGAATATCCGGGCCACAAAATATACTTAACTGATCTGCTTGTTTACAAAAGTATAGATTTAGGTTAGATTATGGGGAGGTGTAAGGATTACTAGTTTATTCAATATTAAGTATTGTCATTATACTTTACGCCGCATTAGAATGTGCAATGAGGGAGTGACAAAAGTAAGCGCTAAACAACCCCATTTTGTCACTCCGCCATAGCGGAATCTACTCACGCTCAAAACGTAATAGAGCGTTATGAAAAATGGGGGAGCAGATTTTGCTCCACAAGAGAAAAGTTTCCTTCGTATGACAAAAGAACGAGAGTGGAGACACTTGCACCTGGAAAATTATTTTTCTACAGTGATTTCTTTTATTAAATCAGCAATTTTATTATTGCTGAACTGTGTTTTAAATTCGATTTTAAGGTTGCCGTTAAAGAATTTTTCTGCGTGTCTGATTTTTTGCTTCTCCTCTTCTCTTAAGCTGTATTCGTCATTTACATTCTTGGTTTCAACAATGAAGTGTAATTTCTTTGCTCCATTTTCAAAGTTTACTACATAAGCAAAATCCGGTGAGTAACTTTTTCCTCCTGCTACCGGTATTTTTATGAAGTTTTTAGGAATTTTAGTAAACACAATTACTTCCGCAATTTCATTTTCAATGTTTGATTTCTCTAAATCTGAATCGTAATACAACTCATCGAGAAAGTAAGAAGGAGCAACATCTTTTCCCGAGTATAAAACACCTATATCCAAAGCTGAAATTTCTTTTAATACATTGCCTTTTTCATCTGTCATTTTTGTCGGATGAATACTATTTGATACTTTTTTGTATTCAATACTGAACTTATCAATAGCATTATGCATCAGGAAATTATCAAAGTTTTGTTTGATAATTCTAATGGTTGAAGCGTTTAAATATTGGTTGATATCTATTTTAGAATCAATAAAAGATCGATGCAACGTTTTCAAATTGATATTTAAAACTTTGGCGAGTTCTTTTAAGAAATCACTGTATTTCATTGTTGAAACCGGTGTGATTTCGTCATCTAAAACAGATATTTCTTCTATGGAAACGGCTTGCTTGTTTTTTATTTCCACTTTAGTTTTCCGTTCTTTTAGCCCTTCAACTGAAAATTTGTTTTTTTGAGCAGTTAAGAAGTCGGTAAACAGCTTTTGGAATACAGATTCTTTATCAAACTTGTATTCCAGGATTACTTTCTCATTCAACTTTTCCCAAAGCTCTTTCAATTCGGGGTATTTCTCTGTACGGATATTGATTTTCTTTTTGGTATCGGTAGATTTACGGATTTTATTGGAATTGACCCCTTCAAAAATGCGGGAATAGTTTTTCCTGATGTAATCAAATCCACCTTCTTCAAAGTTATTAGAACGCGTTATCAGATTTTCTCCGTCCAGTTCCTTCAGTAATTCTTCTTCGGTCATCTCGTACAGCTCGCATATTTTACTGATAATATTATCCGTAAGTTTTTCCGGAGTTTCTGCAATGGAAATAGCACGCGATTTTTCATTGATTTCACTGACGAGTTTATCTACAAAATCACTTTCTGTAAAATCAACAAAATAATTCAGGTAAAACTGTTCATCCTTTACTCTATTTCCATATTCATTGACAGGTAAGCGTAAGCCTCGTCCTACTTCCTGCAATTTTGAAATGTCACTTCCACTGCTTCGCAGTTTACAGATCTGAAATACATTCGGATTATCCCAACCTTCTCTCAACGTCCATTTTGAAAAGATAAATCTCCTTGGGTTTTCCAAATCAAGCATCGCCTGTTTGTCGTGCAAAATCTCATTTATTTCTTTTTCTATGGCTTCGTCTTTTTCGGAATTGTCTTTAGAAAAATATCCTGCGTGTGTTTTAGAAAGATCTTCCAGGGTTTTCACCAAATAACCTTTATAAAAACCGTCTTTTTCGGTTGCCAACAGTTTTCTTACTTCCGCTTCAATCAACTGTTCAATGGTTTTCTTTATAAACCCGTTTTTATTCCTGTATTCGTCTATATTGTCGATAAAAAACAAGGTAAGCGGTTTGATTTTAACTTCCTTGGTCAAAAACTGTTTCTCAACTTCAAAGTGGCTTTTGATCGCTTTTTGAATCATCATTTCCTGCAAAGTCTGAGCATAAGAATAAGGATTTATTTTGTCTCCCTTTTTCATCTCCAAACCGTTGGATAAAATAACCGTGCTTTTATTCAGATGCTCAATGCTTAAATCGGTCATTTCAGGATGTACTTTCTTTAGGCTGTCATTTTTGGCTACTTTGATTGTTTTCTTTTTATTATTTTCAACCAATTCAAAACCGGCCTCCTTACCGTCAGAATCAATGAATTTTACCATGGCATTTTTCCCGTTTTCAAACTCGGTGATGTGCCCGATAACGCCTTTTACCAGGTTTTTGTTGAATGAATCTACTGCGGTAAGTGTGTAAACAAGGTTTTCGTTCTCCTGGAATGTAGCTCCATAACGCAAAAAGAACTGGGGCTTCATCTTCCTGATATTCTCCCAGGTTTTGCTGTCCTGGGAAAATTTGTGCGGCTCGTCAATAATAACAAAAGGCTTAACGGCACTGATGGCATCAACCGGTACGGTATATTTATCAAATAATCCTTTATCAAAGCTATCCTGCATTGTTTTGGAATTGATCATACCTGCGTTGATGACCAGTACCTGGATGCTGTTTTTTTCATAGTTCCCCGCATTCACAAAACTGGTTACGGCAGAAGGTATAAAGCTTTTTTTGCTTTTGTTGTTCTTTTGGCTTTCTACAATATGCAGTTTGATCGTTTTGCTGTATTGCTCATTAAAATGTTCTCTTGAACTATCGGATTTTAAAAAGTCAATCGTTCCGGCTTTGATGGACAGGGTTGGAACTACAATTACAAACTTGAAAATCCCGAAATTTTTATTGAGCTCAAATATGGTTTTTGTATAGGTATAGGTTTTTCCCGTACCTGTTTCCATCATAATATCTATGATATTACTCTGCCCGTTTCTTCTTTCATCTATTCCATTGAGTCCCTGAATTTTTATGATGTTCCCGATGTATTGAAATCCTGTTCTGAAATCCAGTTCTGGATTGATATAATTTCGTTCGGTTCCCTCGGGCTGTATTATATGAACATGCTCAAACACAGCAATAGTACTATTGACTGCCTGTGTCTGATGACTGAGGTTCTTTTCAAAGTTAAACGTCATAAATTTTCAGTTTTGGACTATGAGTTTTTAGTTGATTTTACGATACTTGTCAGCATTTTTACTAATACTGTACAATCTTCAATATAGTCTGAGTATTCCCTTTCTATAATCTGGCTTTTGTGTAAAAGCTCCAGCCAATACAGTGTTTCACCGGCTTCTTTACTTTCAATACTCATCTTATATGCAAAATCAACTCTGCTTTCTCCGGCTAACGCTTTGGTTACGTTGGCTCCGATACTTGTTCTGCTTCGTAATAATTGTTTGAAAAGCACATATTCGCCTTCCTCTTTTAAGCTTTTCTACAAACCGATAATCTTTAATGCGAACTCAAAACTTTTATCTTTTGCAATATTCTCCTTCATGCTTAAAAATTAATCACTAAAAATTCAAAACTAATATCGGGTTATAAAATCAATATCAATGTTCTTTTTATTGGCATAGGACTTCATGTTCTCAGAAATCTCCCGTAGGTTTTTGCTTTCAAAATAATAGCCGAAAGCAATGATGGATGTAGGATTAAAGTCTTTGTCCGTATCAATTTTTTCCAACAAGGTTTTCAGGTTGTCCGTTGTAAAGCCTTTGTCCATTAAATATAACTTATGATTAGCATAATAGCCTTTATATCCGTTCAAATCTATGGCTTGCAAGTCTTGTGGAAGCGGTATGCCATCATAGGTTTTCCAAGTAACCAACAAAGTTTTTACACCATCTTGCGTTAATTTGTTGTCATCGAAAAGTGTGGCTTGTACTTCTAATTTATCCGCTTTAAAATTATAATCTTCCCAGATAGGCATCGTTTCAAAAATCTTAAAGCCTAAGTCCTGATTTTTAAGATTTTCTATTGTGGTTTTCAGTTCTTGTATTCTCTCTTCTTTATTCTCTGAATCCTGTTTCTTCCCGAGTGCTTTTATTTCTTTTTCTATTTCGGCTATTTTGTTTTTCATGGTCTCTTCTTTTACTTTTTTTGAGGCGCGAATAAGACGTTCCTTAGTGATTTCAAAGATGGTTGGTCGTTCTACTTTCAATTCATTTTTTACAAAATCATAAGCCGTTTTACTTTTTTTAGCATCAATCAATTCCGGAAGCTGTATTAAAATATATTTTCGATCGCCTCCGTCTTCTGCATTTGACTGCATTACAGCGTGACCAGTTGTTCCTGAACCGGCGAAGAAATCGAGAACAATAGAATTTTTATCAGAAATCTGTTGTAGAAATTGAATAAGCCCTATGGGTTTGGGGTAATCAAAGGCGGCAAACCCCATCAATTTAGCTATTTCATTTGTCCCACTTTTTGTTGAATAACCTTCAATAATCGTTTTAGGATGAATAGTTCCTTTTTCTTTTACATATTGAAGTACTCCGTTATCTTTAAAGAAAAATTCAGTTACCTTTTGCCCTTTGGAATCAAAAACTTCATTACCCTCAATCCAGTCTTCTATCATATCCTTCATTACCCAACCAGCTTCTAAAGTTACATTTTCGTGCAATTTGCCATCTTTGCAAATTAATTTACCTTGGGTAACTTTTACTATTTCTGAATTTCCAAACTCATCAGGGAATATCTTATCTGAAGATTCAAACCTTATTCCTTTGGGGAAAGTAATTTCGCTTGCAGGGTTTTTATTTCCTATCTTTTTAATTGCCCTTTCTGATATTATCTCATCATCTCCTAAGTACCTAATTAGCTTTATTTTTTCTGCATTTTTCCCATATACCAAAATATATTCTTGTTCTTTAGTATAAATCGCAGAAGATGTTCTTCCATTTCTCCAAATAAATTTATTTATAAAATTTTCTTCTCCAAATACTTCATCCATCAGGATTTTTAACTGAGCTACTTCGTTATCATCAATAGAAACGAAAATAACACCTTCCTCCGTCAATAATTGTTTGGCAACATATAATCGAGGGTACATAAACGTCAACCAGGCACTGTGCGAATTACTGTTACTTTGTGTAAAATCTAAAATGCGTTTGGCTTTTTCTTCGTCTATTCCGGCTAATTCCTTTAGTTCACTAATTGTAAATTTTCGGTCGTCCTGATATACAAAGCCATCATCTCCTGTATTATAAGGAGGGTCTATGTAGATCATTTTTACTTTTTCATAGTAAGCATTGGTCAGGTGCTTCAGCACTTCCAGGTTGTCGCCTTTGATGAGTAAGTTTTCAGAGGACTTATTTTCCTCTTTTTGATTATGCTTTTCGTCTTCTTTCAGTAAAGTGGTCGCACTATCGCTTGCCAGGATGCGTGCATACGATTTCCCGAGCCAATCCAATCCGTAACTTTCTTTGGAAAAGTTGATCTCATTAGCGGATAATTCTCTTTTGAACTTTTCAAAGTCAAAATTTCCGTTTTTGTCGAAACAATGCGAAAAGTTGGCTTTCAGTGCTTCCTGATTTTGATTTCGGGCTTTTATTTTGTTGGTTATTTTTTGCTCTTTGCTCATTTTATTTCTTTGCATTATCGTTGTCAATCAACAATTCTTTTACACTTACATCAAGAATTTTAGCAATTTCGTACAGTACTTCAATGCGGGGCTGCTGTCTGTTCTGTACATAGCCATTCACCATATTATAGCTTTTGCCGAGTTGCTCAGCGAGCCAGGTTTGCTTAATTCCTTTTTCTTCCAATACTTCTTTAATCCTGTTCATATCTGTTAAAGATGTCAGTCGGCTAAATTAGCTTTTAAATTTTAATATCTCGTTTTTCAAGATAAAAATATTGAATTATTGGAATGATATCTGCGTAAGAAATGGAAGGAGCATCCTTTTGTGAGGAACGAGCAAAAAATATAGCAGATGACCCGACTTGTTCGCATTTTTTGTATGGTTAGTTTGTGGTATATTGACAAAAGACGAAGGAGGCACACCCAAATAGGCGGGCAATTACGATATTAGCAAAAATGGCATTGAAGTCAATGATGATGAAGCAATGATTATAGTGGACTTCCTTTATCTGATGGCGAAAAATTATAAAAAAGACGGGAAAGAAAAGACACAGAAATCCCAAGGAGAAATCGAACTTTAAGAAAAACAGTGTAAAGATATCTTAGAGCAGGTTTGTTAGGTAATCTCACATGACAATCTAAACAAAAACCGAACGGTAAATGGCCAGACTGTAACAATCTCGGTCATAGATTTTTATTACATAAGAAAAGGAGACAACTACTGTGTAGTGTCTCCTCCAGTGATCCCGCTGGGACTCGAACCCAGGGCCCATACATTAAAAGTGTATTGCTC
>JBEBVI010000104.1:0-11566 GCA_040392805.1 Taibaiella helva | reverse complement strand
GTGTTGTTGTTAGCGATAACAATAAACAAGCGGTGCAAAACTCAAAATGGATCATTCTTGCAGTAAAGCCATTCCAGTTAAAAGATATACTTACCGAGATATTACCGGAATTAGATCCTGACAGACATGTTTTAATCAGTACCATCACCGGTATTTGGATAAAAGATATAGAAATGTGGGCAGGCCCGGATTTTACCATATTCAGAGCCATGCCCAACACAGCTGTTGCCATACGCCAGAGCATGACCTGTATATGTCATAACCATGCAGACTCCTTGCAAGGGGATTTTATGGAAAAGATGTTCAACAACTTGGGAAAAACAGTGTTTATAGAGGAAAAGCTAATGGATGCAGCCACCGTTTTAGCCGCTTGTGGTACCGCATATGCCATGCGTTATATAAGAGCAAATACACAGGGGGGTATTGAAATTGGTTTTAATGCAGAGACTGCATCACTGATAGCGGCCCAAACCATTAAAGGCGCCGCAGAACTTTTATTAACCAATAAAACGCATCCAGAACAGGAAATTGACAAAGTAACCACACCCAGGGGATGTACTATTGCCGGCTTAAATGAGATGGAACATCAGGGATTCAGCTCATCACTGATACAAGGTATTACCACCAGTTTCCGAAAGATCATAAGCGACATGTAAACCGTATTGAAAACTTTAAACTTCCGGATAAAAAATGAATATAAATAACAACAAAGTCGCCTTCATCACCGGCGGTTCCAAAGGAATAGGCTTAGGTATTGCTTCTATACTTGCTGGTGAAGGTATTAAAGTAGCTATAACAAGCCGATCATTACAAAATGCGGAACAAGCTGCCGCCCGGATTAACCAGATGCACCCGGATAGCACATTGGCCTTACAGTCAGATGTCCGTAATTTCCAGTCGCAAAGGGACGCCGTGGAAAAAGTGCTGGCCAAATGGGGGCGCTTAGATTACGTGATAGCCAATGCCGGAGTAGGCCATTTTGCACCGATAGACGAGCTGTCGTCCGAACTATGGCAGGAAACAATAGATATAAATCTGACCGGCGTTTTTTATACAGCCAAAGCCACTATAGCACATCTGAAGCAAAGCCGTGGATATTTTATCACTATCGGAAGTTTGGCGGGCACCAATTTCTTTGCCGGTGGAACGGCTTATAATGCGAGTAAATTCGGCATAACCGGCTTTAGCCAGGCAATGATGCTTGATGTAAGAAAGCAAGGTATCAAAGTATCTACTATAATGCCCGGATCAGTTGCCACCGGGTTCAACAGCCACATAGTAAACGATACCGACGGCTGGAAGATACAACCGGAGGATATAGGGAGAATAGTGTCCGACCTGATAAAAATGCCCGCCAGGACATTACCCAGTAAAATAGAAGTACGGCCTTTGATTCCCGGATAATACATAAAAACTACCCTGGAGACAATACATCCCACTGTTCACCGTTTTACCTTAACTAACCTCTTAAATAGTTATAATTCTATTGATTAATTTTACCCCGGTATAACCCTGATTAAAAAAACAGATTATTTTTTAAAAATAAATTAAGAACTATAACTATATGCAAACAGAAATTATATGGGTAGACGATGAAATTGAATCCCTGAAATCGCAGATACTTTTCCTGAAAAACAAAGGTTATGAAGTCAGCCCCTTCACAAATGGATACGATGCACTGGAGCATTTGAAAAGCAACATTGCAGATGTAGTCCTGCTCGATGAAAGCATGCCGGGAATGACCGGTCTGGAAACACTTTCAAAAATAAAGGAACTATATCCAAGTATTCCCGTTGTGATGGTTACTAAAAACGAAGCGGAAAATATAATGGATGAAGCCATCGGCTCCCAAATCACAGATTATCTTATCAAGCCGGTAAACCCCAACCAGGTGCTTCTGTCCTTAAAAAAAATAATGGACAGTAAAAGGCTGGTTTCGGAAAAAACAACTACGGAATACCAAAAAGATTTCCGTAATCTGTTTATGGCGCTGAATAATAATCCTAATGTTGAAGAGTGGAAAGAGCTTTATAAAAAATTAGTCTATTGGGAAGTTGAAATGACAAAAAGTGACAGTCCTGAAATGCAGGATGTTTTCAACACACAAAAAGCAGAAGCCAACACGGAATTTTTCAAATTCGTATCCAGGAATTACATCAACTGGATTAAAAACCGTAGTGAAGACACTCCCGTAATGTCGCATACCCTATTCAGCGAAAAAATAGCCCCACACATCAAAAAAGGACAACCGACATTCATGGTGCTGATTGATAATCTGCGTTACGACCAATGGAAGTCGATCGAACCGATAATCAGCCAATTCTTCAGGGTGCAGGAAGAGGAAATGTTTTACTCTATCCTGCCCACCTCCACGCAATACAGCAGGAACGCTATCTTCTCCGGGCTGTTACCCGTAGAGATTGAGAAAAACTATCCCATTGAGTGGAAAAATGATGACGAACAAGGTGGAAAGAATTTATATGAAAAACAGTTTCTGGGTGATAACCTCGAACACTTAAAACTGGGCGATATCAAATGGGACTATATTAAAGTAACTAATAACGAAGACGGGAAAAGCCTTGAAGACAATGTACATAACTATCTCAATAATGATTTCACCGTTATTGTATATAATTTTGTGGACATGCTGTCACATGCAAGAACGGAAATGGAAGTGTTGAAAGAGCTTGCCGGTGATGAGATTTCATACCGTTCACTTACTGTAAGCTGGTTTGAGCATTCTCCCCTGTTCCGTGCATTGAAGAAAATAACGGACAAAAATATACAGTTGATCATTACAACGGATCACGGCACCATGCGGGTTAAAACACCCAGTAAGTGTATAGGCGATAAAGCTACTACCACCAACCTGCGTTATAAACATGGCCGGAATATTCAGTATGAAGAAAAAGATGTATTTGCTGTAACCACACCGCACGAGGCCGGCTTGCCGCAGCCTAATGTCAACTCAAAATACATTTTTGCCAAAGAGGATGTCTTCCTCTGTTACCCGAACAACTATAACTATTACGTCAATTATTATAAAAACACCTTTCAACATGGCGGCGTTTCCATGGAGGAAATGATTGTGCCTGTAATACGATTGAGTAGTAAATAACAGGCAGTGTTTTATATTTTGGGCATAAGCGGTATTATAGCAGGTTATTGTAACAGCTGTAATATCGCTTATGCTTTTTCTTTCTGTTAATGAACAAGAGAGGGAAAGCTTAAATATTTCCGTTTATATCTTTATTTTGTGCTTTTAAAATAACGTCAGAAGCCATTTCAATTAAAACAAAATGATCAAAATGCTGGCACTAAGCTTAAGCCTGTTTTCCGGAATCACTCCTGCAGACGCTATAAAAGTCCGGGAGGCAGATCTCATTATAAAGGGTGGTACAATTGTAACCATGAATGCGGAACGCCGGATCATGGAAGACGGGATGATCGTCATACAAAGTGATAAAATTATAGCTATTGGTAATAGAGAAGATATAAAGGATAATTTTATTGCCAAAGAAACTATAGATGCCAAAGGCATGATTGTTATACCAGGGCTTATTAATGCCCATACCCATGTACCCATGACTTTGTTTCGCGGATTGGCCGATGACTTGGAGTTGGATGACTGGCTGCAAAACCACATTTTCCCGGCGGAGGCTAAACACGTAAACGAAGCATTTGTACGGACAGGTACACGTCTTGGCATTGCAGAAATGATAAAAAGCGGCATTACTACTTTTTGTGACATGTATTACTTCGAGGATGCCATCGCAGAGGAAACAGCCCGGGCAGGCATGCGTGCCGTATTAGCACAGACTATTGTGGATATGCCCATGCCGGGCTGCCCGGATGCTACACTTGCATTCACTATGGTCGAGCAGTTCATTAATAAATGGAAAGATCACCCGCTTATTACACCCGCCATAGGGCCACATGCGCCTTACACCGTATCTACCGAAAATTTAATAAAGGTGAAAGCTCTTTCCGATAAAACAGAAGCTCCTGTCGTTATTCATGTCAGCGAAACGCTTAAAGAGGTAACCGGCATCAATCTGCAATATGGCAAAGACCCTGTGGATTACTTATCCGGTATTCATTTCCTTAACGACCGTACCATATTGGCACATGCGGTACATATAAGCAAGGAGGAAACCGATAAAATAAAACAACACGGCTGCGGCGTAGCACATTGCCCCGAATCTAATATGAAATTAGCATCCGGAGTAGCGCCGGTTCCCCAAATGCTACTAAAAAATATTCCCGTAGGCCTCGGCACAGATGGAGCGGCATCAAACAATGATCTGGACTTATGGGGAGAAATAGACATGGCTGCCAAGCTACATAAGGTGCATACCGGCAACCCTAAAGCGCTGCCGGCAACAGATGCTTTTGCTATGGCTACAATAAATGGCGCCGCAGCATTACACCTTGATGAAATAACGGGCTCACTGGAAACAGGAAAAAAGGCCGATATTACTATTGTTCAAGGCAATCAGTTACACCAGGTACCTGTTTATAATGTATATAGTTGCCTTGTATATGCTACCAAAGCATCAGATGTTAATACTGTTATTATTAATGGTAAAGTGGTAATGAAGGATAAAGTTTTACTTACGCTGGACGAGCAAAAAGTAATACGGGAGGTATTAGAATATAAGAAAAGGCTGAAATATTAGCCGGTCTTTTTAACTTCCCGATGCATAAAAAGAAACGGCAGTACAAATTAAAATCTTTGCATCGTTGTATTACACTGAGGGCTTAGAAAATTCACAATTATTTTATATCCCCTTAACACTCACTTAATCCTAAAGGTATATTAACCGCTAATCCGCCATCTGCGGTTTCTTTATATTTTGTATTCATATCCAGGGCTGTTTCCCACATTGTTTTAACTACAGCATCCAGCGATACCCTTGCCTGGTAAGGATTACTTTGTAAAGCAAGCTGTGCAGCCGTAATAGCTTTAATAGCGCCCATTGTATTACGTTCAATACAGGGAACCTGCACCAGACCCGCTACAGGGTCACAGGTGAGCCCTAAGTGATGCTCCATAGCTATTTCCGAAGCCATAAGGCACTGGCGTATGCTTCCGCCCAGACATTCCGTCAGCGCTGCAGCCGCCATTGCAGATGACACTCCTATCTCGGCCTGGCAACCACCCATAGCCGCCGATATGGTAGCACCCTTCTTGAAGATACTGCCTATTTCTGCTGCTGTAAGGAGAAACTGGATTATCTTTTCATCATTATTGCCGTCGCAGAAGACAATAAAATAATGCAGTACAGCTGGTATCACGCCCGCCGCACCATTCGTAGGCGCTGTTACCACCCGGCTGAATGAAGCATTCTCCTCATTCACAGCCAAAGCAAAACAACTTACCCAATCCAGTATATACTGAAAACTGTCGCCGCCTTCCCGGATCACTTTGATCCATTCCTCATAACTATTATAAGGTCTGCCTTTAATCAGGCGTCTGTTAAGTGGTGCGGCACGGCGGGCAACATCCAGGCCGCCGGGCAATCTCCCGTCCTTATGGCATCCGCGGTATATACATTCCTTCATCGTCTGCCAGATGCGTAAAAGGCCGCTTTTGGTTTCTGCCTCCGGACGCCACGCCCCTTCATTTTCCAGCACTATCTCAGATATAGTTAATCCGGTTTTTATACACCAGTGCAGCAAATCTCTTGCCGTATCAACAGGAAAATACAGCTCAGCCGTGGACTGCGATTCTGTACTTATACCTTCCTGTTCTACAAACCCTCCTCCTATTGAATAATAGGTTTCTGCAATAGACTCGCCGTTACTTAAATTACAAAGAAAAGTAAGCGCATTAGGGTGGTAAGGAAGCGATTCATTCATCAGGAAAACAACGTCTTTCTGAGGATCAAATGGAATGTATTTTTCCTTTGCTAAAAGCATTCGCTTTTCTGCATTCAGTTCCGCTATTGTACTGTCTATTTTATTGACATCAAACGTAACGGGATCCTCACCGCATAATCCTAACATAACTGCAACATCCGTACCATGACCATGCCCGGTTTTAGCCAACGATCCGTATAGCAAAACACTGAGCGAAGTAATATCAGCTATAGTATGCTCCCGGCGTAATTTGTCTAAAAACTGCAGCGCAGCCCTCCATGGGCCCAGAGTATGAGAGCTACTGGGTCCTATCCCAATTTTAAATATATCAAATGCAGAAATGCGTTCGTTGGTTTGCACAATACGGTTTTGAAAAGTACAATATGAAAATACTCTTCAAAATTACGTCAACAAATTCACATAAACAGCACCCCACTTAACATCCTGCAGCTCGCTGTAGTTTGTTTTTGATCAACCCATCCAAACACTGCATTAACAACAAAAACGGTTTACTGTTATTCTTCAGATTGAGAATCAGGGATTGTATCTTGGTTACCGTAAAGTACCAAGGTAAGGGCAGAAAGTTTAAATTTCATCAGTTACGTTGACTTCGATAGTATTGCCTCCAATTTTCACTTAAGGTAAAAGAGTTTTGAATGACAATACAGAATATACGAGTTCTACCCGGCCTTCTTTCTATTAATCATATAATAAACCGGTACACCCAGCAAAACAATAATCAGCCCCGGCCAGGTAAATTGCGGCTTAAACCAAATAAGAAGAATACAGAAACTGATTCCCAAGACAAGATACAAAGCCGGCAGTACGGGATATCCCCACGCCTTATAAGGCCGTTCGTGGTTCGGTAACCGACGACGTAATATAAATATGCCACCAATAGTCAGCGCATAAAACAGTACAACCACAAAAGAGATCATATCCAAAAGATCACCGTATTTTCCACTTAAACATAATATAGCCGCCACCACACACTGCGCCCATAATGCCGCACCGGGAACGCCATATTTATTTAAATGCCCGGCACGTTTGAAAAACAAGCCGTCCTGCGCCATAGTATAATATACCCTTGAACCCGCTAATATCAACCCGTTATTACATCCGAATGTCGATACCATGATCATTATGGCAATGATAATGGTGCCTAATGCGCCAAAAATATGTATTGATGCAGCTACGGCTACCCGGTCTTTTTCAGCATGTGCCATTTCATCCAATGGCAATACGGAGAGGTATACCAGATTAGCCGATATATATATAATCGTAACGATCAGGGTACCCAGGAAAAGGCTGAGGCCGATATTACGTTGTGGTTTTTTCATTTCCCCTGCTATAAAAGTTACATTGTTCCATGCATCACTACTGAATACCGAACCCACCATTGCTGCGGAGATGCCACCTAACAAAGCAATACCTGATATAGATGTACTGCTAAAGCCCAGGTCGGGATTACAGACGTCCACCAAAGCGGTTTTGGTAGCATGCCAGGCGTTCGTCCAATTGGCGTTCCAGACTTCACTGTTGAACATAAACAGGCCGGCTATGATAAGGCCAAAAAGTGACAATATCTTGGCAGAGGTGAAAACATTCTGGATCATCTTACCGCCACGTACCCCGCGGGTATTGGAAAAAGTCAGTAAAGCTATTATGCCTATTGCCACTACCTGCGCCGCACTTATGGCGAAATACGTAGGCTGGTTACATATATCAGTTCCTGTCTGTATCCGGAATAAGATATTATCTTCACTTAACTGAGGTAAAAGATAGGCTGCAAATTTAGAAAAAGCTACCCCTACCGCAGCAATCGTCCCGGTTTGAATTACGGTGAACAGGCTCCAGCCATATAAAAAGGCTACTAACTTATTATACGACTCTTTAAGGTAAACATACTGTCCGCCGGCCTTGGGGAACATACCGCTCAGCTCACCATAGCTTATGGCAGCGGCCATTGTCATAATTCCTGTAATAACCCATGCCGCAATAAGCCAACCTGCACTTCCCAGGTTGCGCATCATATCTGCGCTGACTATAAATATACCGGAGCCAATCATAGAGCCTGCTACCAGCAGCACTCCGTCTTTAAGGCCTAAAGTCCGGTGAAAATGTTCCGACCCGGAAGATTGTGCAGATTCGTTGTGATCCATAATGCGAATTAATTTGAGCCCAATATCTGAAAAAGTTCAAATACTTCATAACATTATGTTTCTTTTTTTCAATTCTTATCTTTAAGATAATCAGCTTACCTCTACAATAAGGAATTTCAAATATTGTGTGTTGGGCACATTCCACAATATAGGATGATCTGCGGCCTGGGTTTGCCAGGATACCTGCCTGATGATCTTTTTGGCGTCTTTAGCGGCCATTTCAATCGTTTTGAGGAAAAGTTCAGGCGGCACAAGATTAGTACATGATGCTGTTACTAAAAAACCACCGGGGCGTAGTAATTTCATCCCTCTCAGGTTAATCTCCTTATAACCGGTTACGGCTTTTTGTATATTTTCCCTGTTCTTTGTAAATGCAGGAGGATCCAATATAACGGTATCATAACGCCTTCCGTCCTTTACCCATTGCTTTAATACGTCAAATGCATTAACATTCTCAAAAGAGCATATACCCTGGAAGCCGTTCAGCTCGGCATTACGTCTGGCCGTTTGAATCGCTGTTTCTGAGATATCCAGTCCCAATACACTTTTAGCACCATAATGGGCTGCATGCATTGAGAAAGTGCCTGTATAACAAAATGCTTCCAGCACATCGCCTCCTGCTGCCACCTGGCTGATAGCCCTTCTGTTATCCTGCTGGTCTAAAAAGTAACCGGTTTTCTGGCCGTTTTCAATATCCACATGAAATTTAAGACCGTTCTCATTAATAATGATCTGGGTGTTAAAAGGCTCAGACAGAAAACCTTTGGTTTGCGGTAAACCCTCCAGTTCCCTAACCGGCACGTCATTGCGCTCATAAATACCTTTAGGACTGAAAATAGTGTTCAAAGCCTTAACTATAGCACCTTTCCAGCGTTCAATCCCCAGCGACAGGGTTTGCAGAACAATATAATCATTAAATTTGTCTATGATCAGCGCCGGCAATTCATCGGCTTCTCCGAAGACCAGTCTGCAGTTTTCAATATACCCCAGCTTCTGTCTATATTTCCACGCCTTCTCAATCCTGTTCAGGAAAAAGGCATCGTCTATTTTCTCCTGTTGATTACGCGTAAGCAACCTAACTTTGATCTGCGACGCTGGGTTAATATAACCTCTTCCTACAAAAGAGCCATTGGAGGAAAACACGTCAACAATATCACCCGCATCATAATGCCCGTCTTCATCGCCGATCTCGTTGCCAAAAATCCAGGGATGCCCATCTGCAATACGCGTACTGATCTTTTTACGAAGAAATATTTTAGCCATAGGGCAAAGATAGGATTTAGGTGGGCACTTCTCCAAGCGACCTGAATAAAGATTATATCGATAGAGATACCTGCAATACCTGAATATGATCAAAAACGGCTTGCTATCCTTATTAAGGAGCCGGAGCAAGATTACCTAAGATGTCAATCTTATCTGACAAAGACAGTCCTCCGGGATTACATCCGGGTTGTCCTTCAGGTATATCCTGGCCCTTACTGTCAAAATAGTCAACCCATACAGGATAATACTGTTCCGAGCCGGGCTGCTTAAAGGTCATAGGTGCTAATTCAAAGAAAGGTTTACCACCATTGGCATATAAATAAGCATCATAAACCAGCTCGGAACAATAATACTTTCCATTATCATACAAGAATGCATCATCATAGGGTATACCTTGTTGTTGCAGCGAAAAAAGTACGGCTTTCTTTGTCAGACTCCTATAGGGCTTTTTCAGCCGGCCGACTAATACATTGTCATGGGAACGCAGCAGAAAAGAGTCTAATCGTGTTTGTTTTACTCCGGCAGCTACTGCTTCTATAACATAAACTTCTTTACCTGTTTGCACAACCATAGCTACATGCGAAAATCCACGGCCCTCATATCCCTGTGTTACTTCCCGGATTGCATCACACATGCTGCCACATTCTATATTCTGGAATAAAAGGTCGCCTGACCTTAACAATTGTTTGTTTATTTCAGTGGCAAATGTGGCGGTATTTATTAAAGCTATAAGTGTTATTAATATCCAATATTGTTTCACCTGACTGGTTTTAATGAGGAAAAAGTTCTGCTAAAAGAGGAACAAATAAGGTTGTGCTAAAACACCTGCTAAGTTAATGACGTTACCTGACCTGCTACTAAATGATCAGGCGCAAAGTAAGCTATACCAGATCATTTCAATATTTCATGACCTAACTTATCCCTCTTGGTCTTCAGGTAAAACTCATTGTATGGGTTGGGTACTACTTCTATAGGTATCGTTTCCACAATTTCAATGCCATACCCAAGTATACCCGCACGTTTCCGGGGGTTATTGCTCATCAGCCGCAATTTGGAGATACCCAGATGACGTAATATCTGCGCCCCCACCCCATAATCGCGCTCATCCATTTTAAAACCCAATGCCAGGTTAGCCTCTACGGTATCTTTTCCTTCTTCCTGAAGCTTGTAGGCTTTTAATTTATTGACCAGCCCTATGCCTCTTCCCTCCTGGTTCATATACAGTACGCAACCCTTTCCTTCTCTTTCTACCATTTCCATAGCTGCCTGTAATTGCTCACCACAATCGCAGCGAAGGGAATGCAATATATCACCGGTAAAGCATGAACTGTGCACACGGGTAAGCACCGGCTCATCTGGCTCCCAGCTGCCTTTAATAAGAGCTACATGATGTTCTCCGGTATTTTTCTGCCTGAAAGCAACGAGGTCAAACATACCGTAGCGTGTAGGCATTGTAACTCTTACCTCCTCTTCTATCAGGCTTTCTTTTTCTAAGCGGTAAGCTATTAAATCTTTGATAGATATAATCTTCAGGTCAAACTTACGGGCTATTTCCATCAGCTCCGGCAGGCGGGCCATAGTTCCGTCGTCGTTCATTATTTCCACCAGTACGCCAGCCGGTTCCATACCAGCCAGCCTGGCCAGGTCTACCGTAGCTTCAGTATGGCCGGTACGACGTAATACCCCTCCCGAACGCGCCCTTAAAGGAAAGATGTGGCCGGGTCTGCCCAGGTCTTCGGGGCGGGTTAAAGGATCGATTAGCGCCTGAACGGTACAGGCACGATCATGAGCTGAAATGCCGGTAGTACATCCTTTGCCTATGAGATCAATAGATACGGTAAATGGTGTCTGATGCAATACCGTATTATTTTCAACCATCAGGTTAAGATTCAATGCCGCTGCCCGCTCTTCCGTTATAGGTGCGCAAATCAGCCCTCTGCCGTGTTTGGACATAAAATTGATGATCTCCGGGGTGACATTACGGGCTGCTGTTACGAAATCACCTTCATTTTCCCGGTCTTCGTCATCGACTACGATAATTAGTTTACCCTTTTTCAGTTCTTCTAACGCCTCTTCTATTGTATTAAGCATGAAATAAATTAAGATTTAGAAACCTAATCGTGGATTTCAAACTTCCAGTTTTAATTTCTGTGATAAATTAGGGCAAAGTTACGTTAGTATTCTCCAATAAAGTTGAAAGTTGAAAGGGAAAAGTTAAAAGCGCCTGTCTTGTCCTGAAATAAGTTGACAGATTGACTAAGTCAAAACAACCATTTTTA
>JBEBVI010000103.1:0-11579 GCA_040392805.1 Taibaiella helva | reverse complement strand
CATTACCAGCTTCAATTTTTTGGTGGGCCAAAAATACCCAACTCGACATGACGGTAATTGGGTAAGTTGTTTTAACGACCATACTATGCAATATTTATTGCTTGAATTTCAGGAAAAGATTGCCCCGACTCCTTACTAAGAAGCTACCAGCACCACCTCTTCAGGAAACACCGCATATATCCGGCTATCCGGCTTTGCAGGCAATATAGCCAACCCGGTCAACCGGCCGAATGCCGGTAATAACAAAGACCGGCCCTGCCTGTAGAAACAAGGCAAACGCAACATCTGCCTGCCGCGTAGCCTGATCATACAACCCGGGTGAACATGACCGGCAATATTCATTTTACCATCAGGCACTTTCACAAGCGGTTCATGAGAAAATATAAAATCGCTGCTTTGTATGATATCAAAAACATCAATATTAAGATCCGTATAGATCCGTGGAGAAAGTATGTCGTGGTTTCCCTTTACTAAGCAGAATGATATTCCTTTATACTTTAACCTGAAATTACGGAAGTACTGCCATTCCATATTATAAGAGCTGTGAAAAAGGTCACCCAGCAGCCATACCTGTGCCGGCCTCCACTTTTCTATCAACCCATCCAGCACATGATAGTCGGCGTAAGCACTCCTTCCCGGTATAAAAATACCCGACTTCCTGAAGTGCATCGCCTTACCCAGGTGAAGGTCTGCCACTATCAGCACAGCTATGTCGGGGTAAAACAAAGCTCGCTGTGGCAGCAGAAAAAACGGTGTGCCTGATAGTGTCAGCTCCATTAATATATAGTTACCCTTAACTCTTCTCCAATTGTTCCCTTATCTTTTTCATTCGTTCAGCAAAGCTTTCATTACTAAAGCGCTCACGGAATACTTCTGCAAAGATAGGAAATGAAAAGGGCGTAAGCTTTTCCGGCTGTGTGATCACGATCTTATGTTGGCTTATTCTCCGGAAAGCCGCTCTCATTCTTACTATCTCCAGCTGAAAATCATACACTTCTTCATAAGCCTGCCGCAATAATAAGTGGTCACTTTCATAATCCTGAAATACCTTAAAGAACAAGCCCGAATTAGCCTGGAGATGTTTTGCCTTCACCTGCTTCCCGGGATATCCCTGGAATACCAGCCCGGCTATGCTCGCTATATCCCGGAATTTTCTACGTGCCATTTCCGTGGTATTAATACTTCCCGCTATATCGGCGCCCAGATTATCTAAGGCAAAAAGCTGTTGCACTACCGATTCATCTATAGGTATCTCCTGGTCGCTTAACAATTCAAAGCCGTAATCATTCATCGCAATAGAAAAACTAAATGGACGTATCTTACCTAACCTGTAAGCTATAATAGCTGCCATACCCTCATGTACAAATTTCCCTTCAAAAGGATAAAAGAACACATGAAAACCTTCCTTCGATTGTATCTTTTCAATAAGTAACTCCTGTTCTCCGGGAAGATAAGAACGCCGCTTCTGCTCTTCAAATAAAGGTTGTAGAAAAATCATTTCCGGATCTTGGGCATTATGTGTTGCACTTTGCAAAGTATGCCGCAAAGCTTCTGTAAGGTAAGAAGAAAGCGGCAGGCGACCTCCCATCCATGAAGGTACTATGCCATTCTTTTTATTCGAGTTCCGTACAAGCGCCTGCATATCCTTAGCCCTTACAAGGGAGAGGTTACGTCCCGCGAACCAGAAGCTATCATCCGGCTTCAGCCGGGAGATAAACCATTCTTCAATACTGCCCAGGTATTTACCTCCTATAAATCTCACCTGCATCATAGCATCGCTCACAATAGTACCGATACTAAGGCGGTGGCGCATAGCCACTCTCCGGCTCACCACTTTATATACCCCATCAACCCATACCACTTTATGAAACTCATCATAAGCTTCAAGTGTCTTACCTCCCTGGGTGATCAGCATAATACATTCATCAAACTCTTCCCTGCTGATGGAAGCAAAGCAATGGGTTTGTTTCACCAGTTGAAAAAGCTCATTTGCCCTGAAACCATCTGCTACGGCCAGTGTAACCATAAACTGGATAAGCACATCAAACGAACGTACATAAGGTATCCGCACTTCAATCATATTATTCAGAGCCGCATACCTCAAAGCCGCTCCCTCCATGATTTCCAGCGAATGTGTAGGGACAAAATAAATAGTACTGGTGGCACCGGGTGTATGTCCGCTTCTGCCTGCACGTTGCAGGAAACGAGCTACACCCTTTGCCGAGCCTACCTGGATGACGGTATCGACGGGGCGAAAATCGACGCCGAGGTCAAGGCTGCTGGTACATACGACAACTTTCAGCAAACCATCGTGTAATGCTTTTTCTACCCAGCTCCGTAATTCATCACCCAGAGAGCCATGATGTAAGGCAATGATACCGGCTAATTCCGGCTCCAGGTGAAGTAAATGCTGATACCATATTTCTGCCTGGGAGCGCGTATTGGTAAACAACAATGTAGAGTTGCTTTCCCGGATAATAGGCAATACCTTTTCTGCCATCTTCAAACCTAAATGACCACCCCAGGGAAATTTCTCTAACTGGTCCGGCAGCAAAGTCCGGATGTTGATCTTCTTCTTCAGCTGTGCCCGGATTAGTACCGACTTATCATTAAGATCACCAAGCAGAACGGCCTGTGCCGCATCCAGGTTACCAATCGTAGCCGAAATACCCCACACCTGTAAAGAAGGATTGATAGACCTCATCATGGCAACTGCCAGTTCCACCAATACGCCCCGCTTAGTACCGAGCAACTCGTGCCATTCATCTATCACAACAAATTGAAGCTGTTTAAACACATCAGCATATCCTTTCTGCGACATTAGTATATGTACACTTTCCGGTGTGGTGATCAGGGCTTCCGGCCATTTTGATTGTTGCCGTAAACGCTCTGCACGTGAAGTATCGCCCGTTCGCAGTGCAATATGAAAAGGAAGATCAAGATCTTCACTGACTACCTGGGCCGCATGCATAATTTCCTTGGATAAGGCACGCAAAGGGGTGATCCATAAACAATGTAAACGGGAGGTTGCTTTTCCCTTATACCGTCGCATATAATCCTCCAATATACCAAACCAGACCGCATAGGTTTTTCCGAAGCCCGTGGGTGCATTCAATAAACCGGAATAGCCCTTTTGTATTGCAGACCATGTTTTACGCTGAAAGGCATAAGGTTTCCATCCTTTAAACTCAAACCAGTCCTCTGCATATTTATTCATGATCCTGCATTAAAGTCAACCTGATTAAATCTTCTTTATTATTGGCCTCTTCAGCTTTCTTATCTTTCCGCCATCGCAGGATGCGGGGAAAACGCACAGCTACTCCGGATTTATGCCTTGATGAGGCATTGATGCCTTCAAAGGCCAGCTCAAAAACCTGCACGGGATGCACGCTCCTTACGGGGCCAAATTTTTCTATCGTATTCCTCCTGATCCATCTGTCCAGTTCATCTATTTCTTTATCAGTAAGCCCGGAATAAGCTTTTGCAAAAGGAACAAGCGTCCCTTTATCCCATACAGCAAAAGTATAATCAGTAAAAAGATTTGCCCGTCTACCGTGACCCTGTTGCGCATATATCAATATACAATCTATAGTAAACGGTTCCACCTTCCATTTCCACCAGTCACCCCTCCTGCGACCGGTTTCGTAAATACTGCTCTTCCTTTTCAGCATAAGCCCTTCATAATTGGCAGCCCTTGATTGTTCTCTTATTTCTTTCACCTCTGACCATTCGGTGCAGTCAAACACCGGCGACAACTTCAACGGAGCCTCGGCGGGGTGTATAGCAATCAGTTCTTCCAAAAGCGCCCTTCGATAATGTAGCGGTTCCTGCCTGATATCTGCTCCGCCCCACTCCATGATATCATAGCAAAACATGACAATAGGTACCTGCTGCAAGATCCGTACAGTAAGGTTTTTTCTTCCTATACGTGTTTGCAATTGTGCAAAAGGTAATAAAGCCCCTTCTTTCCAGGGTATGATCTCTCCATCCAGCACGGTTCCATCAGGTATGGTATGATATAACTCTTTAAACTCCGGGAATTTATCGGTGATCAATTCTTCTCCCCGGCTCCAGACAAAGACAGAACGGTTACGGACAATGATCTGCCCTCTTATACCATCAAATTTTGGTTCGATCTGCCATTCTTCAGCCGCTCCCAGCTGCTCCGGTTCCAAGTCCAACGGATAGGCCAGGAAGAAAGGATAAGGGAGATAATCCTTCTGACTTCCTTCTTCATCGGATAGCAACGAAGCCAACGTTGTATTGCCAGGATCCCAATCACCCATTAACTTATGTGCGATCTTACGCTCTTCCTCTTCCGTATAACGCGCCAGTGCTTTGATAATAAGCTGCCGGGACACCCCCATTCTGAAATTACCCGTGATCAGCTTATTAAAAACAAACCGCTCTGTTTCATTCATCGACATCCAATGTTGCAATATAGCTTCTTTCTTTTCCTGTTCGTTATACGAAGTAAGTGATTGTAAAAAAAAGATCGTTTCCGTAAGGCTGTTATCATAATATCCTGCGGCCGGCGGAAGGATAAGTGCTATTGTTTCAGCCAGGTCGCCTACTATATGATAGCTTTCTTCAAACAGCCAGTAGGGCAATGCAGCGAGTTCGGTTGCCCATTGTTTTAAAAAAGCAGTTGGAACCGGGCGTTTAATGCGCTTCCCCATAATAAGGGCGATGCTCCACAAGGCATCCTCAGGCGAAGCCTGGTTAAAGTATGCTACCAGGGCATCTATCTTGGCATTGGTCTTGGTAGTACGTTCAATTTCGGTAAAAAGTCCGGCAAATTTTTTCATAAAAGATTTTTTCTGCCACAGGCATTCTAAATATCCTCTTCCTCCGTTCCATATAAGGTTTGTACTTCGTAAGCTTCCAGTCCCTTGTCTTCTCTCAGCCATTTGGCAAAGGCGTACTGGTAACCATGAGTTACAAAAATACGCTGAGCGCCTGTGGAAGCAATGGCTTCACCAAGCTGTGGCCAGTCACAATGGTCGGATAATACAAAGCCCCTGTCGGCCCCCCTTCGACGCCTGGCGCCCCTAAGCTTCATCCATCCGCTGCAGACGCCTAAGCTATAAGGTGCAAACCTGCTGATCCAGGGACTGCCTATAGCCGATGGCGGCGCAATGATCACTGCATTTTTGATACTTCTGTCTTTTTCATTAGTCACTATTCTCACACATTCGTTCAGCTTTATATTGCCGGCCGTTAAAACCCGGTTGACATTATCTACAGCGCCATGCGTATATACCGGGCCAAGCCCGCAGTCAAGAAGCTGCAGTATACGCTGGGCCTTCCCTAAAGCATAACCGATAATAACCGTATTCACGCCCTTTGCACTATTCTCCCTGCACCACTCATTCATTTCCGAAGCCACCAGATGCTGTGCCGGAAATTTATAAACGGGTAAGGCAAAAGTAGATTCCGTAACAAATGAATGACAAACGACCGGCTCAAATGGAACGGAAAGACCATCGTTCTGTAATTTATAATCGCCGGATACCACCCATATCTCTCCTTTGTATTCCAACCGCACCTGGGCAGATCCTATAATATGGCCGGCCGGGTATAAACTGACATGAACGCCATTTATATACAATGACTTCTTATATTCAATTCCCTCCACAGATATATCATTCCCCAATCTCAGACGAAGCAAGGGAACTGTATCGGTATGACATAAATAGTGTACCGATCCACGCCGGGCATGATCGGAGTGTGCATGCGTAATTATGGCCTTGCTCACAGGCTTCCACGGATCTATGTATATGTCCGCCTGGCGACAATATATTCCATTCTCATTAAATTGTAACATCATTATAAAGAAATCTTCAGGTTAGCATACGTATACCTAAGTTAATTATCAATCATTTGAACCATGCCCGTTTTACATCACCCTTAACATTTTTTAAACTATATTTGCAGTCATCGCCGTTTCTGTAAAGGCGTGGTAAATGTACCTGTACCTACACCTTCCTGTGCACCTGCAGTCAGTCATCAATATGCACGCAAAGCAGTTCCGGCTATTACGTTTTATATAAAATTTATTATGTGGGTGCCTGCAACATTTAATTAAGGAAAGTGTTATGTACGTTCCTAAATTGCCAGACATGACAGAGAACAACAAAAAGCTTATAATTGTTTCCAACAGACTTCCGGTAAAGCTGGAAAAGCATTACAATGAATGGAAGCTGAAACAAAGTGAGGGTGGATTGGCAACCGGTCTGAGCAGCGTTTACAAGGAAGAAAATACAGTATGGATAGGATGGCCGGGGGCCGTCTTACCCGAAAACGACACAACAAAAGGTATAATAAATATTTTAGAAGAAAAAAGGTTATACCCTGTATTGCTCAGCACGGATGAAATATCCTATTTCTACGACGGCTTTTCCAACGATACCCTCTGGCCGCTGTTTCATTACTTCCCAAGCTATGCACATTATTCTTTAAACTACTGGAATGCATATAGAAGGGTGAACCAGAAATTTGCAGACGCTGTATTAGCCATTGCCGAAGCAGGCGATACGGTGTGGGTGCACGATTATCAGCTCATGCTTGTGCCCGACCTAATTCGCAGCAAGATGAAGGAACTGAATATCGGTTTTTTTCAGCACATCCCCTTCCCCTCCTATGAAGTATTCCGCCTTATCCCCTGGAGAGAAAACTTATTAAAGGGCTTATTGGGAGCAGATCTGATAGGCTTTCACACCTTCGACGATGTACGTCACTTTATGAGCGCCGCAATGCATCTGGCACCCCTTCAAACTAATGGCAATGAACTATTGCTGGAGGATCGCATTATAGAGGCAGACTGTTTCCCTATGGGTATTGATTATGAAAAATACCGGGCAAGTGCGCTCAATGAGAAAACCAAACGAAGCCAGCTCAAGATCAAAAAAATTGCAGGAGATAAAAAAATTGTGCTTTCCATAGACCGGCTGGATTATAGCAAGGGTATTATACAAAGACTGGAGGCATTTCATTACTTCCTGCAAAAGCATCCGGAATGGCGGGAATGCGTGGTATTCTTGCAACTCATTGTCCCTTCCAGAGGGAGTGTAAGGCAATATGCATCCTTGAAGGAAGAGATAAACAGGTTGGTATCAGATATAAATGCCCAATACGGCACTCTTTCCTGGCAACCCATTCAATACCTCTACCGCTCATTTCCATTGGAAATGATATCTGCGCTGTATACCGCAGCCGATATCTTATTGGTGACGCCTTTGCGTGATGGTATGAACTTAGTGTGTAAAGAATATGTGGCCAGCAGAACAGATGGAAAAGGCGTACTGATATTAAGTGAATTGGCAGGCGCTTCAAAGGAGCTTCATGATGCCTTAATAATAAACCCAACCAATAAGCAGGCGGTAGCAGAAGCTCTTTCGGAGGCCCTGATTATGCCCCTGGAAGAACAGGAAAGAAGAATGCACTCCATGCAGGACGTGGTAAAAAAATTCAATATCCATAACTGGGTAAATGCATTCATGGATAAACTTAAAGAAGTAAAACAAAAGCAACAACAATTAAGCACCCGCACCATTTCAGAATATGCTATGAATAATATCATAAAAAGAAAGTATAACGATGCTGCCTCACGCCTGATCTTTTTAGATTATGACGGCACCCTGGTACCCTTTAACAATAATCCTTCAAAAGCCGCTCCGGACAATGAATTGCTGGAATTGTTAGGACAGCTTTATGCTGATAAAGCCAACCATGTTGTCATCATCAGCGGACGAAAGAAAGACAGTCTTGAGAAATGGATAGGTGACCTGCCGGTAGATATCATTGCCGAACATGGTGCATGGTCCAGGATAAAAGGGCAAAGATGGAAAGTGAGCAACGGTGTAAATAACGAGTGGAAAAACGAATTTATCCCCTTGCTGCAGCATTATGAAATGAGAACACCGGGAAGCTTTATAGAAGAAAAAGATTATTCTCTCGCCTGGCATTACAGGCAGGTAGATAAAGGATTAGGCAACCTCAGGGCAGCAGAAATCATGAGCAACCTGAAATATAAAGCGGCACATTACGGATTGCAGGTTTTAGAAGGCAATAAAGTGATCGAAATAAAAAACACGCATATTAATAAAGGTAACGCAGCAAAAGAATGGCTGGATAAAACCGATGCCTCTTTCATACTTGCCATCGGCGACGACCAGACAGATGAAGATACTTTCAAGATAATGCCCGGATCTGCTATTACCATCAAGGTTGGCGCCGGATCATCTGCAGCCACCTATTACCTGAAGAACCCCTCAGAGGTAAGAGGCTTCCTGCAAAGCTTAACAGATCAGCAGGAAAAAGAGATGCAGATAATGCCACAGCATAATGAGCTTATAAAAAATTAGGCATATCCATTTTCTTTGAAATACGATAAGCGGCATTCATCAGTCCCACATGGCTATAAGCCTGCGGAAAATTGCCCCACTGGCTCCCGGTGTGGGCATCTACATCTTCGCTGAGTAAACCAAGATGATTGCTATATGCAAGTAGCTGTTCAAAGCGCCTGCGGGCTTCTTCTATGCGTCCCACGCAGGCAAGGGCTTCCACATGCCAGAAAGCCGTGATAAGAAATGTTGACCGGGGAATGCCAAAATCATCCTCATGCCGGTACCGGTAAAACAGCCCGCTATCAGCACTCAGGCTCTTTTCTACAGCTGCAAGATGGTCTTTGGCCTTTTGCGAAGAAGGATCAAGGTATTGCATCATAATCAGCTGTAACGTGCTTGCATCCATATAAGGCTTTCCTATACCCTGCTGGTAAACCTTGTGCTGGGCATTATAGCAGGCTTCTATCTTTGCTACTGCTTTTTTCATGAGCTTCTCAGCCCAGGCCTGCAGCCTTTTATTACGTATCTGCTTAGATATTTTGACAGCAGCATTACATCCCGCCCAGTGAAACAGGTAGGTGTAACAGAAATAACCGTCAATATCCCTGAATTCCCACAAACCTGCATCCGGCTCATCTATAACCATCTCGATCTTCTTCAGCAAAGAAGATATCCACTCTGAAGAATCTGACCGCTCCTTAAAAATAAACCGCTGATCTGTATACAAAGGCAAAAGTGATATCAGCACCTGACCATATACGTCATTCTGAATATGCTCGCTTGCCTGGTTACCTATCCGCACAGGCTGATTATTCAGATAGCCTTTCAGGTTAATTATCCTTTCCCTCAGTTCGCGCTCTCCCACTATGCCGTAAAGCGGCTGGTAACGTCCCTTTTCTTTGACAGATACATTGGCAATAAAATTAAAATACCGCTCCATCTCTTCAAAGTGGCCGATATTATTGAATGCAAGCAGTATATAATACGCATCTCTTAACCAGCAGTACCGGTAATCCCAGGTCCGGCCGCTATGCGGGTATTCCGGAAGGCTCGTAGTGCTGGCCGCTATTATAGCTCCGGTATCTTCATACTGGTGTATCTTCAATACCAAGGCACTGCGGATCACCTGATCCTGGTACAGATTCCCGATACTGGTATTCTTGATCCACTGCCTCCAGTACACCCTGGTTTTATGTAGAAATTCTTCAGCGGTAAAGGCAAGAGGCGCCTCCAAAGGACTGCCATAGGTCATTACCAGATATTTCGTTTCTTTCAATACGCTGTAGTCATTATTCAATATATGATTGATCGAAAAATTGGTTGTAAGCCTCAGCACATTGTCCATGCCAAAATAGTCGATATGGTTACTTGCCGGAGCTGCTTTAAGTTCACGTTCTCCGTAATCCGTTACCGGTTGGCAGGTTACCCGGACCCGCGGGTTACCTGCCAGCAGCTCCACCTTCCGGATCAGCATAAGAGGACGAAAGTAGCGGTCATACAAGTTGAAGCGGGGCGCAAAATCCGTTATCCGGTACTTCCCTTCCTCACATTCAACCTCAGTGCACAATATATTGGTGTTCTCTACATAGTACTGTTTAGACTGGTATCTCCCCTCAGGCAATATGGAAAATGTTCCTCCTTTCTGCGAATCGATCAGGCTTCCGAAGATAAAAGAGCTATCGAAACGGGGCATACATAACCAACTGACATTAGTGCTGATATCTATATGTGCCATAAAAGAACAATTACCAATGATACCCGAGGTATACCTGTGCTTTTTTAATGCCATAAAACAGAATTTTTTCTTTGTAGCAGTACGGTTGGATATGTAAGGTGACTATCCACTGGCTCATACCCAATTAAATGATATAATATATACAAAATCAGTGCACAACAGTTGCTTCTCTAACCTGCATTTTATTCTTTCTTAACAACAATAGTGTTTCTATCAGCAGGGAAGCAATAGCCAGCAGCACACATACCTTCCATATAGGGAAAGATGTTTCTTTCGCATACCAACCTTTTTCCCGTACAAATTTCTCATCTACCCAGTGAACTTTGTTCTCTCCTGCAAGTGCCGTTAGTTCACCGCGCTCCGCATAAGACAGTACTGATTCGGCACGATCTGCATTAAGAGCAATGGTTATCGTATCCCGCACATCACTCTGATAAAGATTGTAAAAGCCGGCCGAAGAAGTCACATTTCCCGGAAATAGCTCTGTACCGTTTCCTGCCATTCTCTGAGGAGGTATAGCATCAAAACCACCGGCAGCCATATGCCATACATTGCGCTTGTTGGCACTGCCTGCAGGAAGCCACAAAGGAGCATTACTTCCCGAAGTAACGGCATATATGCTGTTATTGCTGCTTTGTACCGCCATCTTATACAGGATAGGAGCAAAAAAATAGCTTACCGGAAAATTGGTCGCTTCATCATCAAGAGGAGATGCACATATATACAGCTTTCCGCGTCCTATACTATATTGAGCAAGGAAAGGCTTACCATCCCGGAAGCCCATCAGCAACTGCTGCCCGGAAGACAGAGGAGCATTAATTAAATAACGCAATGTAACAACAGGAAGCTGCACATTATCCGGCACGTTATCAAATAAGTCCTGCAAAAGAGGATGAGCCTGCTGCATCATAGTCACCGTTTGCCGGGCCGTATCTTTTCTTTCTATATAAATGCTTCCCCAGTCCTTTAATGCCTGGTTAAACTGCTCCACCTGCATTTCTTTACCGGGAAAAAGCAGGATATTCTGTCCCCTTTCCAAAGCCTCGGTGACAGCGTTCTGCATATTTGCCGTAACCGTATTGATATTTTGCAATATAATAAGATTATACTCCGGCCAGCGGCTTTTATTCATCTCCGAAGTTCTTTCAAATGTAGAACGGAAGCCTTCCTGCACCTGGAAAGCCGCGCGCAGGTAGGGACTAAGCGACTGCTCATATATGGAAAGTACAGATAACTGCGGCATGGTGCGGGCGGCGATCCGAAATGTATCATCGAAGTTTAGCGGATGATCCTGCAAAACAATATTGATCTCCTGCCAGCCGTTACCATTTACCTGCAGTAATAGAGTATCCTGCCATAAACCATCTCTTACATTTATAGCGCTTACAGCCCGCACCTGTCCGTTGACCAACACCTGCAGGTTACCCGAATGCTCACGGGCAGCTCCACTTTCCCTGACCTTAACGATCAGTTCATTCGGATGCCTGTTATCTATA
>JBEBVI010000102.1:0-11586 GCA_040392805.1 Taibaiella helva | reverse complement strand
TAAAGCTGCAACATTTCAGATGGCCGCACATTAGTGATTAGCGGCTGATATATTGTTTGTTCGCTATAACCGGATTTGGAATCAAGCAGATATTTATAAGATAAACTAAGGTAAAGATCTAAAAGTATGATCAACTCAAAAATACCTGTGGGCGAAATGGCCCAGAAATGGACTGACTATAAAAATACCTGTAAATTAGTTAATCCTGCCAACAAAAGGAGTCTGGAGATTATTGTAATCGGAACAGGTCTTGCCGGAGCTTCGGCAGCAGCGTCTTTGGGCGAGATGGGATATAAAGTGAAGGCATTTTGCTTTCAGGATTCAGCCCGTCGTGCACACTCAATAGCTGCACAAGGTGGTATTAATGCTGCAAAAAATTACCAGAATGACGGGGATTCTACTTTCCGTTTGTTTTACGATACCATAAAAGGAGGCGATTACCGCTCAAGAGAGGCAAACGTATATCGCCTGGCTGAAGTGAGCGCTAACATTATCGATCAGTGTGTGGCACAAGGTGTACCTTTTGCGCGTGAATACGGCGGCTTATTAAGTAATCGTTCATTTGGCGGTACGCAGGTACAGCGTACGTTTTATGCAGCAGGTCAAACCGGCCAGCAATTGCTTATCGGGGCTTACCAGGCGTTGGAGCGTCAGGTGGCTTTAGGTAACGTAACTATGTATGACCGTCATGAAATGCTGGATATCGTAGTTATTGACGGTAAGGCAAGAGGTATTATAGCCCGCGATCTGGTTAGCGGTAAATTAGAAAGACATTTTGGACATGCCGTGCTGCTATGCAGTGGTGGCTATGGCAACGTATTTTATCTCTCTACCAATGCTATGGGCAGCAATGTAACCGCTGCCTGGAAGGCGCATAAGAAAGGCGCTTATTTTGGAAACCCCTGCTTTACGCAGATACATCCTACCTGTATTCCCGTATCAGGCGATCACCAATCTAAGCTGACGCTTATGTCTGAATCCCTTCGGAATGACGGACGGATATGGGTACCTAAGCAGAAGAATGATACCCGTAAAGCTTCCGATATACCGGAAGATGAAAGAGATTATTACCTGGAAAGAAGGTATCCTGCCTTCGGTAACCTTGTGCCACGCGATGTGGCCAGCCGCGCAGCTAAAGAACGCTGCGATGCCGGTTATGGTGTAGGCTCAAGCCGCCAGGCGGTATATCTTGATTATGCATCGGCAATTGAAAGGTATGGCCGGATAGAATGTAATAAACACGGCGATCACAATCCACCTCTTGATACCGTGATACGACTGGGGAAAGAAGTGGTGAAAGAAAAGTACGGTAACCTTTTTGATATGTACGAAAAGATTACCGGCGAGAACCCTTACGAAACACCCATGCGTATATACCCCGCTGTCCATTATACTATGGGCGGTATATGGGTGGATTATGAATTGATGACTACTGTTCCCGGGCTATATGCTTTAGGTGAAGCTAACTTCAGCGATCATGGTGCTAACCGCCTTGGAGCTTCTGCGCTCATGCAGGGACTGGCCGACGGTTATTTCGTGATACCGTACACTATAGGAAATTACCTTGCGGACGAGATCAGGACGAAACCTATCCCTACAGATCATCCTGAATTTGTAAAAGCAGAAAAAGAAGTAGCAGACAGGATAAGCAGGCTTATGAGTATACAAGGCACCGAGTCTGTAGAAAGCTTGCATAAGCGCCTGGGTAAAATTATGTGGGATAAATGCGGTATGGCCCGTAACGCCCGGGGATTGAAAGAAGCTATTTCCGAGATCAGGGCGCTGAGAGAAGAATTCTGGAAGAATGTACGTATTCCCGGTACAGCCGAAGGCATGAACGTAGAGCTGGATAAGGCCAACCGTGTAGCCGACTTTATGGAACTGAGCGAATTAATGTGCATTGATGCCTTGGAAAGAGAAGAAAGCTGCGGCGGGCACTTCCGCGAGGAATCCCAGACCGAGGAGGGTGAGGCTAAGAGGGACGATGAGCGTTTTATGTATGTTGCCGCATGGGAATATAAAGGAGGAACAGATTGGGTACTGCATAAAGAAGACCTGGAGTATGAAATTATGCACCCTACACAAAGATCATACAAATAAGATAGAACCGGTTCTGTAAATATAACAAAATAGCTGATGGAACACTATAATATGAACCTGACGTTGAAAGTCTGGCGTCAGAAAGATGCACAAAGCAAAGGTGGTTTTGAAACTTATCACGTTAAAGATATCTCTTCCGAGATGTCCTTCCTGGAAATGTTTGATGTATTAAATGAGCAACTGATACAAGAAGGAAAAGAGCCGATAACTTTTGATCATGATTGTCGTGAAGGTATCTGTGGTGCCTGTTCCATGCATATTAACGGACAACCGCACGGCCCTTGGCATCAAACCACTACCTGCCAGCTGCACATGCGTGCGTACAAGGATGGCGATACCATAGTGGTTGAGCCCTGGAGAGCACAGGCTTTCCCGGTAATAAAAGACCTGATGGTGGACCGCAGAGCCTTTGATCGTATTATGCAGGCTGGTGGCTATATCTCTGTAAATACAGGTAATGCACAGGATGCCAATTGTATTCCCATCAGTAAAGATAAAGCTGACGATGCTTTTGCAGCAGCAGCCTGTATTGGCTGTGGAGCTTGCGTGGCTGCCTGTAAGAATGCTTCGGCAATGCTTTTCCTTTCGGCTAAAGTTTCTCATCTGGCACTGTTGCCGCAAGGCGATACCGAGCGTAAGGCCCGTGTGCTTAATATGGTGGAGCAAATGGATAAAGAAGGCTTCGGAAGCTGTACCAATACACAGGCCTGTGAAGCGGAATGCCCTAAAGGAATATCTGTGGATAACATACGCCGCTTGAATGCAGAATATATGAAAGCCGTCTTTAATGGCGATAAAAAATAAACCGATCTCTTAATAGTAATATAACTAAAGCTACCCTTCCGGATGAAAGGGTAGCTTTAGTTATATACAGGAGTAATGGTAATCAGAATATGTAACATGGGCATCTTGTTCTTTATCAGTGTATATGGCTTACTGTAAATCGGAAAAATAATTTTACAGAAATTTCGTTTATTTTTTTTGAAATACAGGCGATTTTGATGCCCCGGTTCGATGCGTTAAGCGATGGGTTGCTATAGCCGGCGAATGTTAAAATCCCGGCATAATAATAGCTTATTATTCACATAAAACTTCAATATCGTATCTTTAACCTTCTATGGGTTTATCTTTTAAGGCAGCAGTCCTTTCCGGTTTTGTTTTTTTTGCCTGTATTGTGCAACTACATGCCCTGACCATGAAAGGCAAGGTTTACGATATGGCTAGTAAACAGCCCATGGCAAATGTCAATATCGTTAATACCTATACGGAAATGGGATTGACAACAGATAGTACCGGTGTGTTCAGTCTGAATGTTGAACCGGGTCATTTAATTGAATTCAGGCGCATAGGATACAAAGTCGTGCGTATCAGGATACCTTCTACCCAGCTGCCGTTTTATAGCATAGCCATGCGCGAAGGTGCGTTCGATCTGGAGGAAGTGGAGATAAGAGGTAATAACTACAAAGCAGACAGTATTGAACGGCGTGAAACATATAAATGGGCCATAGAGCATTACGAGCTTTCCGGCTTAGATATAATACAACATCCTTTTGATGCACTGAGCAAAAAGAACCGGCAGATATGGGCATTTCAAAAACGGTACGAATATTTTGAAAAAGAAAAGTTTGTTGACTATGTTTTTAATACCCGGTTGATTCTTAAAATTACTACATTGGACAGCGCATCTGTTGAAGAATACCGCAGATATTACCGCCCTACGTATGACCAGGTAAAGGCCTGGTCGGAATACGAATTCCTTTCTTATATTAAAGAGACGGCAATTTTGTTTCAAAGAAGGAGAGGATGATACCGGTATTTATGTTATTATAGAGGAGGCTTGAGATAGAAGACATGAGATGAACCAATATCTCAAATCTACCATATACACCGTTGGTAGCGGATAAACTACACGCAGCAGGTGATAAATTATTTATATCTTCGGACAATGAAAAGAATATGCCTTTATTCCGTATTGTGCTTTACCCTCTTATATCTCTACGGTTGTGCCACACATAAGCAAGATATTCCTGTGGTCGGTTTTGTAGATGCTTTTGAGGATGCTACCATTGCCCGGGCTAAACAGGGCTTTGTCGATGCATTAAAAGAGAACGGCTTCGACGAGGGACAGCATACGGTCAAGATTTTATTTCGTAATGCACAGGGCGACATTCCTACACTGACACATATTGTCAACTATTTTGTGAGTGAAAAAGTTGACCTTATTGCAGCAAATACCACATTGGCCGCTATTACAGCTATACAGCGGTCTAAAGAGATACCGGTGTTTATGATGGTGTCTGCACAACCGGCACAAATGAAAGTGCTGGATCGCAATGGTAATGTACCCGCAAATCTTTTCGGGGTAGGAGAAACACTGGATTATATAGACAGCTCTTTTGCCCTTATCCCGGCATACGTCAAACCCAAAGGAGCGAAAGTGGTGGTGGGCATGATTTATAACCAGTCCGAGCCACAATCGCAGGAAGCTTTACAGCGTGCCAGGGTTATGGCACAAAAACACGATGTAAGGCTGGAAGTGATGCCGATCAACAGTTCTTCCGATGCGCAACTGATCACACAGTCTTTACTGAACCGGGGAATAGATGCTTTTTTTGCTAACCCGGATAATGTCGTATTTGCTTCATTTGAAACTATTCTGAAAAACTGTAATGCTAAAGGTGTGCCGGTATTCACCAGCGAAGCTGGTTTAGTAAAGAGAGGAGCCGTAGCTGCCTATGGTGCTGATATCTATCAATGGGGATATCAGTCTGGGGTACAGGCAGCACGCTATTTAGCACAAAAAAATGCGGAAGGACTATATCCGGAACTGGTGCAGGTACGTAAACTGGTCTATAACCCTGCGGTGGCTGAACAATTTCATTTCGACTTTCCCCATAGTTTTGAACCGGTTAAATAATGGAATTCTATCTTACGGCTATACTTCAGGGCTTATGCCTGACCGGCTTGGTACTGGGTATTTACCTTTCCCTGAAAATATTCAATATCCCGGATATCACTACCGACGGTAGCTACACATTAGGTGCGGCCATAAGTGGATTGTTGCTATCCAGGGGCTGGCCTGCCTTTTATGTCCTGCCGGTGGTCCTTTGTTGTGGCGCATTAGCCGGAATGGCTACCGGTCTCATTCATACCAAACTTAAAATCAACGCCCTTCTGTCCGGTATATTGGTTATGACCGGCTTATACTCGGTTAACCTTTCTATAATGGGGCGTTCCAATATACCTTTATTAGGCATATCCGGCTTCTTTGACTGGATTAATATCTCCACTAATGAACATTTGAACCAACTGGTGCTCTTACTATTATTTGCTTTTATCCTTATTGCCTTAATAAGTTATGTATTGAAGTCTGACTATGGTATTACTATGCGTGCTACCGGCACCAACGATAAAATGGTCAGGGCTGTAGGAGTGAATACGGATAATATCAAAATTACCGGACTGGCCTTTGCTAATGCTTTAACGGCTGCCAGCGGCTTCCTGATGACCCAGTTCCAGGGGTTTGCCGATATCAATATGGGTATCGGTATTGTTATAGTCGGTCTGGGATCCGTAATTATTGCCGAAACGTTTATCCAGTGGCGAAATATAAACTCCCTGGTTGTGCGACTGGTTCTGGCTTGTGCCGGTGCAGTTGTTTTTCAGCTGATACTGGCCTTTACATTGAGCATAGGTATTGATCCCATTATGTTGAAATTAGTTACGGCCTTATTTGTTTTGCTCATCGTGAGCTTACCCAGATTTAATCTATCCGGAAGAAAAGTATGATCGGTATCAGCAACCTTACACAAAAGTTTAATATTGGTAAGCCTAATGAGGTAACTGCCTTAGAGGCTGTCAGCTTAGATATTCCTGCCGGACAGTTTGTTGTCGTGGTTGGCTCAAACGGATCCGGAAAATCTACATTACTACATTTAGTGGCTGGCAACCTTATGCCCACTAAAGGGCAAATAGAACTGGACGGGGCAAACTTAAGCAGACTGCCTGATTATAAAAGGAGCCGCTGGCTGGCACGTGTATTTCAAAACCCGCTTGATGGTACGGCACCGGAATTAAGTATTATCGAAAACTTCCGTCTGGCTGCCTTGAGGGGAAAAACAAAATGGCTGCGTATAGGTATGGACGGGCCTTTCACTGCATTAGTAAGAGCGCGTGTTGCGCAGCTTGGATTAGGGCTTGAAGATAAGCTGAATCAGAACATGGGCAGTTTGTCCGGCGGGCAACGGCAGGCATTATGTTTGTTAATGGCGGTAATGTCAGATATAAAAGTGCTCTTACTGGATGAGCCTATTGCTGCCTTAGACCCCAAATCGGCTTCCGTTGTCATGGATATTGCAGACCGTTTGATCAGGGAGTACTGCCTTACAGCAATAATGGTAACTCATAATCTTAAAGACGCGCTTCAATTCGGGGATCGCATCCTGCAATTGCAAAACGGAAAAGTGATACGCGATTTATCCGGTATATCTAAAAACAGTATGACCTTAGTAGATTTGTATTCCTGGTTCTCATAAAAAAGTAAATTCGAAGGATATAAAAAGTGCCCCGGCTTATTATTGCCGAAGCACTTTTTTATATTCTGTCAGAAATCTTTGCCCTGTTACACTTCCCTGTACTTTTTAGAGAAATATTCCGATAACCTCGTCAGGCACCTATTAAGTCTACACTCCTGTTGACAAAATCGGTGAGATCAGCGCCGGTAAGCATTCCCTGCGATAATAAAGCAAGGTCGAAGGCCTGGCGTGCCAGTCTGTTGCGGGTATCTTCGTCCTTTTCGTTTAACATACGTTGTATCAGCTTATGATTACCGTTTACCGATACCTTGTAATTATCAGGCATGTTGCCATAGAAACTCATCATACCGCCTCCCGTTTTAGCCATATCTTTCATCCTGCGCATAAACTCATCCATTGTAACCGTTACGGGAAGATCATCCGGGTTCAGACCGGTGACCTCTACGTTCATTGTAGATTTATTGATGGCTTTTTCAAACAGCTCTTTCACCTCTTTGCTCTGGTCTTCTGTCAGGACACTTTCTATTTGTTCATTCTTGGCAACAAGGTTATCAATAACATCTGCATCTACTCTTTTAAGCTGCGTCTTTTCTAATTTTTGCTCTAACTGGGAAATGAAGTGACTATCTATCGGGGAGTCCATTTCCAGTACATCATAGCCCTTCTTCTCCGCCGCATTTATAAATGTATGTTGCTTGCCTTTGTCATTGCTGTAGAGATAAACAACATTGTTATCCTTATCGGTTTGCAGGGCTTCCACCTTTTCGCGGTATTCGGTAAGCGTGAAGAATGCGCCCTGTATGTTTTTCAGCAAAACGAAGTCTTTAGCCTTTTCATAGAACTTTTCTTCTGTGATCATTCCGTACTTTACAAAAAGACCGATGTCATTCCATTTATCTTCAAAGCTCTTACGGTCATTCTTAAACAATTCGCTGAGCTTATCAGCTACCTTACGGGTAATATAATTGTTTATTTTTTTGACATTACTGTCGGCTTGCAGGAAGCTCCGTGATACATTAAGCGGAATATCCGGACTGTCAATGACACCATGCAGCTGCATCAGGAATTCCGGGACAATGTCTTTTACCTCATCTGTGATAAATACCTGGCGGCTGAATAATTTGATCTTGTTTTTCTGTATCTCAAATTCATTCTTCACCTTTGGAAAATACAGGATGCCTGTCAGGTTGAACGGATAGTCTACATTCAGATGGATCCAGAACAGCGGCTCTTCAGAAAAAGGATACAGCTCGCGATAGAAGTCAAGATAATCCTCATCTTTAAGATCGGCAGGTGTTTTTGTCCACAGTGGAGCTATATTATTAATAATATTATCCACTACCACGTCCTTGTACTTAGGCTTGCCCTCTGCATCCTCCCCGTCCGGTTCGCGTTCCGTGCGGGTTCCGAATTTAATAGGCACCGGCAGGAATCTGCAATATTTATCTAAGATACCACGCAGCTTTTGTTCCTCTAAAAATTCTTCAGACTCTGCGTTGAGGTGTAAAATGATGTCCGTTCCACGTTGGGTGCGATCTCCTTCCGTAATTTCAAACTCCGTACTTCCGTCGCATATCCAGCGTGCAGGTTGTGCGCCTTCTTCGTAAGACAGCGTATTGATCTCTACTTTGTCAGCCACCATAAAGGCAGAATAGAAGCCTAAACCGAATTTACCGATGATCTCGTTGGCGTCTTTGGCTTCTTTGAATTTTTCCATAAACTCGGTGGCGCCGGAAAAAGCCACCTGGTTAATATATTTTTTTATTTCTTCGGCCGTCATCCCGATACCCTGATCGCTGACCGTTATGGTCTTTTTGTCTTTGTCTACAGAGACCTCGACTTGCATATTGCCTGTCTCTCCTTTGAATGCTCCCAGGGAGGACAGCCTTTTTAATTTCTGAGATGCGTCTACGGCATTCGATACTAATTCACGCAAAAAGATCTCATGATCGGAGTACAGAAACTTCTTAATGATGGGGAAAATATTCTCCGTGTGAATCGATATATTTCCTTTTTCGTTCATAATATTAATGAATGTTAATTTATTATTTACTAATCAATATAGACCGGATCAAGACTTATTCCATTTGCGGATCAATTGCCAAATTGACATAATACATGCCGCGTGGGAGCTGGCAGGAAGCAAAAATTTCAGCATTGTCTGTACCGGATCACATACAGGACAAAAGTTACCTGTACCGGCTTATTTTTTAATGGATATTAAGTTGGAATTGCGTCTGAATTATTATAAACTTGCAGTATGAGTGAATCTTACTGGAGGCGCTGGTACATTGCCGTTCTTCTTTGGCTGATAGTGTTGATCCTATTGTTTACCTGGTTTAGTAAAGCTTGGGCATGATGGGCGTATTGGATTGGAGCATCATGCTCGCTACCCTGGTGTTAATTATTGTTTGGGGTGTATGGAAGGGCAGGGGGCAATCCGGCTCGGACACTTACCTGCGTGCCGGCCGGCAAATGCCCTGGCATGCCGTTTTGCTGGGAATAATGGCTACGCAGGCCAGCGCGATTACCTTTATATCCGGCCCCGGGCAGGCCTATACCGATGGTATGCGGTTTGTGCAATATTACTTCGGACTTCCGCTGGCCATGATTGTAATCAGTATGGTATTTGTACCGATTTTTCAGAAGCTCAATGTGTTTACAGCTTACGAATACCTCGATAAGCGCTTTAACCGCTCAACCCGTTTGTTTACCGGTATTCTTTTTTTATTTTCCAGAGGTGTATCTACAGGTATAAGCGTATATGCACCGGCTATTATTTTATCTACTATTTTTAGCTGGAATATATATTTAACCAACTTGCTTATAGGCGGACTACTCATCATTTATACCTATACCGGCGGAGCCAAGGCTATAGCCCATACACAGAAGATACAATTTACCATTATCCTCCTTTCTATGGCAGTTGCCGGCTTTATGGTCGTGCATGCATTGCCCGATCAGATTGGCTTCGGAGATGCCCTGTACCTGGCGGGCAAATCCGGTAAGCTGAATGTGATCACAACCGATTTTGATCTGAAGGATAAATATAACCTCTGGTCCGGTATTATCGGCGGCTTCTTCCTGGCCTTATCTTATTTCGGGACGGATCAGAGCCAGGTAGGGAGGTATCTTACGGCAAAAGATATCCGGGAGAGCAGGTTAGGGCTGCTGATGAACGGTATAGTTAAGATACCTATGCAATTCCTTATACTGTTGACTGGCGCTTTGCTGTTTGCATTTTATATGATGCATAAAGCCCCCTTATTTTTCAATGAATCTGCTGGAGAAAAAGTAGCCACTATAGCGCCCGAAGCTTACCGGTCGCTGTACGTAAGAAACCAGGTTTCGGCTCAGCACCAGCAGGAAACTGCTTTATCGCTGGTAGCTCTACGGAAAAAGGGTATTGAGAACTACAGAGCGGAAGAAGCACGGCTGCTGGAACAATTGAAAGAAACGGGGGAGATCATTGGGCAACAGAGGAAAGAAATGGCACAGCTGATAAATGCCAACCAGGTGAAAGTAGCTGAACCATCAACCGATACCAACTATATTTTCCTGCATTTCGTGCAGCATTATTTGCCTGCAGGTATGGTTGGGCTGTTGTTTGCAGTTATTTTCCTGGCCAGCTGGGGCTCTATTTCGGCGGCTATCAATTCGCTGGCTTCATCTACCTTGGTTGATTTCCATCAGGTATTTAATAAGAATACATTATCAGATCGCCAGCAGTTGTATTATGGACGTATCTATACATTGATCTGGGGCATTTTTAGTATACTGGTAGCCATGTTTGCCACCAAAATGGGCTCCCTCATAGAAGCTGTAAATGAGCTGGGCAGCTTATTTTACGGTGCGATCCTCGGCATTTTTCTTACCGCTTTTTTCCTGAAAAAAGTAGGTGGTAAAGCTGTTTTTTATGCCGCGATAATAGCCGAAGCTCTTGTGCTCATCATATATATCGGGCAATGGGTAGCCTTCCTCTGGTTGAATGTGATCGGCGCACTATTAGTTGTATCCATATCCTGGCTGCTACAGCATTTTGTATTTTCCAAATCGCCGCCAACTACGTAGCTTTTATCAGATTAATCGTAATCACTGAAATGCTCCCCTCAATCCTCACCACCCTGCACAAACGGATTACTTTGCTTCTCCGTGCCTACGGTGGTAGGACGGCCGTGCCCCGGATATATTATTGTATTATCCGGTAAACAATACATTTGCTCTTTGATGCTTTGCAGCAGCTGGTTATGATTTCCGCCCGGCAGGTCCGTTCTGCCTATACTGCCTTCAAACAGTACATCTCCTCCTATTACCCAGTTGCCTGCAGCATGGTAAAAAACGATACTGCCCGGGGAATGTCCCGGAGTAAACCTTATATTTAACTGATCCTTTCCTAAGTGCAGCACATCACCATGATTGATGAAAAAGTCTGCGACCGGTGTGGCATTTAGCGGCAGACCGAAGAGCATAGCAGAACCTTTGGCATTGGCTAAGACGGGTTGGTCATCCGCATGTATACCCAAGGGAATATTGAATTTATTTTTCACTGCTTCTATTCCCATGATATGATCTATATGCGTGTGTGTATTAAATATTTTTCTCGGAGTTAACCCGTTCTGTTCTATATAATCGAATAAGATATATTCTTCGTCCCGATTGTACATACCCGGATCTATAATCCAGCATTCTTTTTCTTCGTTCGACAGTATATAGGTATTTTCCTGAAAAGGATTAAAAGTAAAAGAGGCAACTGTTAACATGTGTTCGTAATAAGATTAAATGAAAAGTAGACGCTATTGCAAAGTAAATCAATTTTTAGATTTTTTTGCTTTGAAATTTGGTCTTTAAGAATCAACCCCTTACCTTTGCACTCCTTTCAACAGAAAACAAAAGGGTTGATTCCGTAGCTCAGTTGGTAGAGCAATACACTTTTAATGTATGGGCCCTGGGT
>JBEBVI010000101.1:0-11636 GCA_040392805.1 Taibaiella helva | reverse complement strand
TACGCCTTTTCTCTTTTTGCTCAAATGCGTTAGTGTGGTTTCGTCCGTATAGTTATCTATCAGCACAATGCTTTGCCGAGCAGAACGGATAATCTTTGAGGTAAGTTCGTAAGCATCAAAGACCTGTCCGTCAAAAAATATGCCTTGTGTGGGAATTAAATGCGAATTGATTTGCAGTTCAATTTCATTTATTTTATGGCTTATTCCGTCCACTTTGTCTTCTATTCGGTTTATTCTATTATTGACTGCATAACCTTTTAGTAAATAATCTCGTAATACATTGGTAGCCCAAATTCTGAATTGTGTACCTTGTTTGGATTTTACACGGTAGCCCACCGAGATAATGACATCGAGGTTGTAGTATTCTACTTGCCTCTCAACTATTCTACCTCCCTCGTTTTGAACTGTCGCAAAATTTGCGACAGTTGCATTTTTCGCAAGTTCTCCTTCTGAAAACACATTGCCAATATGTTTACCAATCGTTTTTACATCTCTGCCAAACAGAAGGGAAAGCTGTTGGCGGTTCAGCCAAACCGTTTCTTTTTCTATCATTACCTCTATACGTTCAGGCAATTCATCAGACTGATATAAAACTAACTCATTATTCATTTTCTCTTATTTTCCCAAATGCTAAAAATACAAAAAAACTTTTCCCAAAATGGCAAAAGCATTGTTTTTATACGTTCCTCTGCGCATGAGGGATTGCAGTGGACAGCCTTTTGTGTAGCATAGCGGAACAAAACATTGAAACGAAAGGTCCAACAACGATTGCATTCTCGTTTAAGAAAAGGTTTGGCTTTTTGCAAAGTGAATAAAAAAAACCGCTCTAATCAAGCGGGTTTACTTCTTCAAAATCTTTTTTAATCTGTTCTTTTACTTCAGACAGACATCGAGTGACCATCTATAGAACAACTTCTCTCTGTTGTACACCTCCCAATTCTTTGATTGCCGTTTCTGACTTTTCCAATATTTCATTATAGAAATTTTTCATTACTTCACAAAGGTTTGTTTATAGGTTAGGTCATTATTTAAAATTCTTCTTCCGTCATTCCTCTATTAATCATTGCTCCGGCAATGTTCCCTGTTGCTATGGCATAGGCTACGGAACGCATTGGGCTTGCATTGTCGCCACAGGCAAAAATATTTGGTTCTGTTGTCTTCTGAAACATATCGACTTTAATATGTCCCTGTTCGGTCAGTTCACAACCCAGCATTTCAGGAATTTTGCTATGCTGCTCAAAATCGGGACGTGAATAAATCGCTTTTAGTCCAAATGTTGATTGGTCTTTGAAAACGATTTGCTGAACATTGCCGTTTTCGTGTTTCAGAAAATCAATTTCTTTTTCGATAACCGATATATTGTGCTGTTTTAATTTTGCAGATTGCTCTGCCGAAAACTCCGCCTTTCCATTGGTAAAAATAGTCAGGTCTTTCGTCAGGTTTCTAACTAACTGTGCATAATGGCAGGCAAAATTACCATTGGCTAAAATTCCTGTTCTTTCATTTTTTACTTCGTAACCGTGGCAATATGGACAATGAATAACAGATATGCCCCAACATTCTGAAAAACCCCTGATGTCAGGCATTATATCTTTTACACCTGTGGCAAACAGTAACTTTTTAGCTGTAAATGTTCCGCCGTTTTTTGTTATGATAGTAAATCCATTTTCAATTTTTTTCCCACTAACAGCAAGTCCGTTGTAAAATTTTACTGTGCTGTATTTCAATACCTGTGCTTTGGCTTTTTCTGCAATCACTCTTGGTTTTTCACCATCATGTGTAATAAAGTTATGTGAATGGGGTGTTTGGCGGTTGCAAGGCATCCCACTATCAATAATTAAAACTTTTCGCAATGAACGTCCTAATGCCATAGCTGCAGAAAGTCCTGCATAACTTCCGCCTATGATGATTACGTCGAAGCTGTTGTTGTTGTCCATATAATTGAATTTTGAAAATACGTTTAAACGAAAAGGCATTATCCCTGCCATTAGCGCTACCCCGCCTTGCCTGATGATCTCCCGTCTTGTTATCTTGCTCATGATCTTAAAGTCTTTCCTGTTCTTCGGTTTTGTTAGGGCTGGATTTTACTAGCGCTCCGCCGAAATGGTATTTCAGGGACAAACCGATAATCCTGTTATAAGGCTTGTCATTATAATAATAGTCGGTAATATCCGATTGGGAAAATGCTTTGTAACGGTTAGTGTTGCATATATCGCTTATGGAAAGTTGTGCCACCAGTCTTTTGTTCAGAAATGCTTTTTTAATACCGAAATCTATATATCCTGTCGGCCTTGTCATATAAATGCCACGAAGTTCTGATGAAAAAAAGTAGGCAGCAATATTAATGGTAAAACCATTTGGTAAAGCGAAATCCTGTTGCAGGGAGACTATTGTTGCCCATTGTTTCAGGATCTTTTCTCCCTGCATTTGCGAGATGGAATAGGATGTATAACTGATATCTGAAAAGAAAAGGATACTCCAGAAGCTCAGCGGTTCAAACGGAATGGAGACAGTGAAGTCAAAACGGTGCCGCTTCCCAAAATTATCGCTTTGGCTTTTGATGCTTACACCGTTGTCATCTACGATCAATCGCCGGCTGATGTAGTTAAAGCTTTGGTTATAGGATGCTGAAAAGATATACCTGTTCCATAAGCTATAGGTAAGTGATGAAACCCAGGCCAGTTCGGGTATCAGTTGGGGATTGCCGGAGTAATAAAAATAAGGATCGTAATACCAGCGAACAGGATTCAGGTCTGAATATGACGGCCTGTTGATCCGCCTACTGAGGGAAAGATCCACTTTGCTATCCTCATTGATCATCTGTCGGATAGCAAGCGAGGGGAATAGCTTGGTATATGCCCATTTGTTGGCTATGTCATGCTTTGCCGTATAGCCGTCCGCATAGGTATGTTCCATACGCAGGCCGGCTTCAACAGAAGTTTTCCCTAAATTTTTTGCAGCTGAAATGTAGGCGGCAGCAATGCGCTCTTTGTATTTAAAATGATCGCTCATTTCTTCGATCTCAACAAAATTTCCGTAATGCAGGCTATCAAAGCGGTATTGGTTATCGTTTTCGATCCCGGCATATTTAATACCCGTCTTAATGCTGAATTTTTTAAACGGTAAATCGGCATCGACTTTGACAGAAGCAATTTTTATAAATCCGGGCTGGTGTGATCTTTGTTGGTATTCGTTTAAAAAATCGCCGTCCGCGGTATAGTTCCGGGTAATCATCAGGCCGTCTGAAAAATTACGGTATGAAGTATAATGGGCATCGGCGGTGATTTTTTTGCCCAGGCTGTCTATATCAAATTTATAGTTTAGGTTTATCGCATCATAATAGTAGGGTTCACGGATATTGTTGCCGGAATGCAGAAAAGAATGCAAGTTGTCGGAATTATTAATCCGGTTCAACTCTGTATTATTATAACTTTTAAAATCGTCTAAGTAGCCGTGATAGTCTATGCCGATCTTATGTTTGGGTAAAAACTGCCAGTCAGCGCCTGCTTTCCAGGTATAGTATTTTATTTTGTAGGTCAGCTCATAATTTTTTTCCAGGCGAAGTTGATCTCCGTTGTCGTTTATGGTATTTCCACTTTTGTTATACCAGTTACGGTGTGGCGTATTGTAATCAAAAGAGCCGTAAAGGCTTAGCTTCCGGGTACGCAGGCTTGCCGAAATATTTTGGTTTGTCATCCAGAATTTGCCATAGGAAAGAGACGAACGTACATCTATGGCATATCCTTTTTTGAGAGATTTTTTGGAGATGATATGGATAAGGCCTGCGTTTCCTTCCGCATCAAATTCAGCCGGAGGTGTCGTGATAAGCTCTATTTTGTTCAGGTCTTCGGCACTTATTCCTTTCAGGTAATTAGCCAGCTGCGTGCCGGTGAGGTATGTCATCTTTCCATCTACCATCACATTGATGCCGGCTCCTCCACGAAACAGGATCTCATCATTTTGACCGACTGTTATACCGGGCAATTTTTTAAGTATATCCAGTGCTGTCTGTCCTGTAGTAATTGCTGAGTTTTGTACATTGAAAATAAGTTTTCCTTTGTCTGTTTCCAGAATTTGATTTTTATCTGTTATAACTACTTCCTGTAGCATTTCAGAGCTTTCTTCAAGTATAACGTTCTGTACATATTCTTTCTGTTCGGCATTGATGTGGATGGTGTCACCCAGAAATTCTTTGAAACCGAGGTAGGATATTTTAATCAGGTATTTGCCTTCCTGCAATGCTTCAAATTGGAAATGACCCAGGCTGTCTGTCCAGGTATGTTGCGGATAGCTTGCAGGGGAAAGGCTTTTGAGTTCTATAGGGACATAGGGAAGTAGTTGGTTTTTATTTATTATTTCTCCACTTATCATATTATTTTGTGCATGTAATAATATGGGAAAGGCACAAAGAACAAAAATGAAAAAATGGTTCATTACTCAATAAATTAATGCAACAATGTTGCAAACATAGGCATTATATTTTTAATTGCAACAATATTGCATTAAATTTTAAGATCGGCGGATTTTATACCATCTTGATTTATTAAGTAGTCCGGTTGTTTCACGCAACGATGCGATGGAGCGCAACGACGCAGCAATTTAGCAATTTAGAATAGGACTATATAAATATAATCGGTATTATTTGACTCAGATCTATTTTTTCCGCTACGACACGAAGATTGTGCTATTGGGGTGGTTTATAGCTGGGAGTGAACACCCTTGCAGAGAAGTACGAAACGATATTCTTTAATTCCTTAGTAGCGTGGGAGGGAGCGTCTTTTTAGTAAGTCAGTTGCTGACAATGGTCGTCAACCGGCTTTGGTTGGGTTGCTTTTAGTCGTCGTTTTGCTGGTAATAGGCTTTGGCTGTCGCATCTAAAGCTCTGTAAAATTCTTCGCCGTATTTCCTGATGAGTGGCTCTTTTAAGAACTCGTAAACGGGGACTTTCAGTGATTTTCCCAGTTTGCATGCGGGGCGGCATAGTGATTTCCTGGGTTCGTAGTTCACCGCTTCAAAATGTTCATATTCCGTAATGCGGATGGGAAAGAGATGGCAGCTTATGGGTTTTTTAAAGTCAATATTTCCTTTTTTATATTCATGTTCAAAAGCGCATTTAACGATTCCACGCTCATCATAGTAGCCGTATACGCATATACCTCCGTCAATTGTTGGCGTTACCAGTCCGTAGTCCTCATCAAAAGCAGGGCTTCCTTCTTCTTCTATAAGGGTTATGGCACGCGGGCTTAGCAAGTGCTTTACTTTGGGATAGGCATCTTCGATCAGGTTAGCTTCTTCCTGGGTTATCGGCGCTCCTGTATCGCCGTCTACGCAGCATCCGCCTTTACATTTGTCCAGATCACAGACAAAATGTTTTTCGACTACATCATCGCTTATCAGCTTATCATCTATCGCTATCATAATTATGAATGCTCCTCTTTCAAAAATTCAAATCCTATATCGTTACGGTAATACCGGCCATCGAAAGTGATCCTGGCAGCGTTGGCATATGACTTTTGTAAAGCATCTGCAATCGTATGTCCATAGGAGGTGACGGCGATCACACGTCCGCCGTTGGTATATACCTCATTTTCTTTCTGTTGGGTACCGGCATGAAATACAAGACTGTCCACAACTTTGTCCAGGCCAGAGATCAGTTTCCCTTTTTCGTAGCTGCCGGGATAGCCTTCAGACACCAGCATGACGGTGCAGGCGGATTCTTTGCTATGCGGTAAGCTGACCTCATTTAATTTACCTTCATTCATTTTATGGAACAGGCTAACGAGGTCTGCATCCAGGCGTGGCATAACGACTTCTGTTTCCGGATCGCCCATCCGGCAATTATATTCTATAATATAGGGATCACCGTTGACATTGATCAGGCCGAAGAAGATAAATCCCTGGTAAGTAATTTGCTCTTTCTGTAATCCCTGAACAGTAGGGTCAATGATCCGCTCTTTTACTTTGCTCATAAAATCTGCGGTAGCAAACGGGACGGGCGATACAGCTCCCATTCCGCCGGTATTAGGGCCGGTGTCCCCCTCTCCTATTCTTTTATAATCTTTGGCTTCGGGCAGTAAAACATAATGTTCCCCATCTGTCAATATAAATACGGAAACTTCTATTCCGCTCAGGAATTGCTCTATCACCACCTTTTTACCTGCATCACCAAATTGGGCATCTTTTATCATTGAAGTAAAAATCCGCTTTGCTTCTTCCACATCTTCCGTAATCACTACACCTTTTCCCGCCGCCAGTCCGTCGGCCTTTAATACTATGGGTAAAGTATGGTTTTCCAGGTAGCGAAGTCCTTCTTCAAAAGTAGCATTGTCAAATTCCTTATAGGAAGCGGTAGGGATATGATGCCTTTGCATAAATTTTTTGGAAAAAGCTTTGCTTCCTTCCAACTGCGCACCGTTTTTTGACGGGCCAACAACGATAATATGTTTTAGCGCATCGTCATTTTTAAAGAAATCATATATGCCCGCCACCAGGGTATCTTCTCCTCCGGGAACCAGTATCTCAATATTATGCTCCAGGCAGAAAGTTTTAATCGCATCAAAGTCCATAATAGAAAGGGGCACATTAATGCCGTATGCGGAAGTACCGGCATTTCCGGGAGCAATATATAGCTGCGTACATTGTTTACTTTGAGCTAATTTCCAGGAAATGGCACATTCGCGTCCCCCGGATCCGAGTAATAATATATTCATTGAGATCTCTTTATTCCTTTATTCTTACTTTTTTCATGATCCAGGCAAGGTAAAAATCCGAGAATGCCTGAAACAAAAATAATTAAAAAAACAAAAGGCTTTATAAAAGCCTTTTGTATAGTTTGTAATGAACGGCAAAGGTAATTAATGATTATGAATTCCTGCCGTTCGGGTCCGTCAAAATGAGGAAAACTACTCCAACCAGTCTACCTGCAAATAATCCGCCTCTCCTTGTGTGAAGGCTACATCTACAAATCCCACATTGGTTCCCATCAAAGGCTGGGCAGCTATATTAAACACCTGGTAATTATTGATATACCCGATCCACCTGTTTCCTCTTTGCTCCAGTCGTAACTCATTATAGCTACCGTTGCGATATACCTGGCTATTGGTTTGCAGGGGTACAAGAGTGGTTACCTCCATGCCATAGCCGTTACCGCCTTCATCATAAAGCGCAAAATAGCCGTCGCGGTCTACCATGAAGCTGTATCCGTAGCTGTTACGCGCACTATTGTAGCCGAAAAGTAGTCCCATATTATTATTGGAAGCAATCCTGGTGTAGATCGTAAAATCATCGTAGCGGTTAAATCCTATATCCTTCGAAACATAATAGGCTTCGGACAGGTCGTCATTATAATCAAAAATAAAGACACCGTTCTGCACGACACCATAGGCAAAGTTGGCTGCATCGGCAAATCCCCACCTATTCTGGTCATCGTCAAATTCATCTACGAAAGTATATTGCCGGATGGGCGGATGTGGTTGCGGGCCACTATCTCTTATACAGGAAGAGAGCAAAAGAGAGGTGGCTATTATGATTGAAGAAAGAATTGTTCTCATTTTCTGCATTATTTACAGTAGGTATAGATATATGCTATTCAAAAAAGTTTAAGCTCCGTCAAAAGCATTTTCTTTTTTTACGTATTTATTGCAAAGCTGACCATGCTTCTTTTAACCTGCCGATACCTTCTTTCAGGTTGTCCATCGAGGTAGCAAAGGAGAAACGTATACAATCAGGCGCTCCAAAGGCAGCACCGCTTACTCCGATGGTATGGGCTTCGTTCAGCAAGTACATAGCCATGTCGCCGGCATCCTGAATGGTGTGTCCTTTAAAGGATTTACCGAAAAAAGAAGAAATATCCGGGAACGCGTAAAATGCGCCTTCCGGTGATGTGATCTTTATACCGGGAATAGATTCCAATTCGGGTATAAAATAATCGCGTCTTTCCCGGAATGCTTTCACCATATCGTGGGTAGCATCAAGAGGGGCAGTGAGCGCGGTGATGGCCGCCCGTTGTGCTATGGAATTGGCGCCGGAGGTTACTTGTGCCTGTAGTTTATCGCAGGCGCTAATCAGCTCTTTTGGCGCGGCCATATAGCCCAGCCGCCAACCGGTCATAGCAAAGCCTTTGGAAAATCCGTTTACGACTACTACCCTGTCTTTTATACTTTCAAATTGTGCTATGCTTTCGTGGCGGCCCGAGTAGTTGATATATTCATATATCTCATCGCTGATGATGATGATTTCAGGGTGTTTTTCAAAAACAGTGACCAAAGCTTCCAGCTCTTCACGCGAGTAAACAGCGCCGGTAGGATTGCTTGGAGACGAAAAGATAAACAAGCGGGTACGTGTGGTAATGGCCGCTTCCAGCTTTTCCGGGGTTAATTTAAAATGATCGTCAATGGTGCAGGGAATAAATACACTTTTCCCCTGGGCAAGGCTTACCAAAGATGAATAGGTAACCCAGTAAGGTGTAGGTATAATAGCTTCGTCGCCGGGATTAATGATCGACAGGATCGCGTTGGCAAGCGATTGTTTGGCTCCGGTGCTGACCATTATTTCTTCCGGGGTATATTGCAGGCCGTTATCTCTTTGTAATTTATTTATAATAGCCTGTTTCAGTTCAGGAAAACCGGAAATGGGCGGATATTTGGTATAGCCCTCTTTCATTGCGTCAATGGCTGCATCTATGATATGTTGGGGTGTTTTAAAATCAGGTTCTCCCAGGCTAAGATCCGTGACTTTAACTCCGCTGGCTTTCAGTTCCCTGCCTAATTTAGCCATTAATATCGTTTGTGGCTCAGATATCCTGTTCAATCTTTCCGCGATCTGCATATACTTTCAAATATATAATATTACCGGTTTAAATGCTTTACGCAGCGAAGGTACTGAAAGTTTCAGGTCGTATAAATACATTTTTGGTAAAGGACGCCGGACTGTATGGTTTCTATTTAGCGGGTATTAATGCTGTTCAAAATTCACTACTTTTACCGTCTTGTTTATTAATGGTTATGGTGACGCATTTAAAGCCGGCCTGACCATTATTGGAAAGCAACTATACGTTATGAAAACCGTTATAGGCGATAAAATCCATTTTACCTTAGAGCAACGCCTTGATGTGGTCAAAAGGATTGAAGATATTATAAAGGCGGCCGGTCTGGGGCATAAGCTCATCATGGTGGACTGGGATACGGATATGGATTTCCCGGTAGTGAATCCGATTAGTATTGTAGAGGAACTGCCGCAACCGCTTAAAGTAAAATATTTGATTTTAATCAATAGGATTATTGAAGTTTCGCTGGAGAAATGAGTGGAAGTGAAGAGTGAAAAACTAAAATTAAAGCGTTCAGGGTAGCGTGTTAAAAATTTTTAGTTGGAGAAAAGAACGAGATGATAAATTGTGGGGATGACTTGTTTCTTTGCTTAAAAAATTGGGAGCTTAGTTCGGAGTGTTACTTCTTTTTACGAACTTCGTAGCTCAGCAATTGATCTACAAAACACAATATTGCATTAACAAAGGTGCTCAGACTATTCAGAAGTTATAACCCTTATTCAGTTATCATGCTGTTTTTATTTGCCATTTTATTTAAGATGGCATTTTTAATACAGCCGGAGATGGCATTAAAAACCGATAACAGCCAGGTGATATGGATCAAGCTGGCACAATTGATTGAGCGCGTTTTTGGAAATTCCGCCTTCCTGGTCACCTTTTTTGCTTTGCTGAATACCTTCGGGCAAGCTATTTTCCTGAACCGGATCGCCAACAGGCATCATCTTTTCCCTAAAGCCACTTATCTGCCGGCCCTGGGTTTCCTACTCATCACATCGTTTTTTAATGACTGGAATTATCTTTCGGCCGGACTGATCAGCAACTGGTTATTGCTGGGCATGTTGTCTTCTATATTACAATTGTATAATCTTAAGGATGCGGGAAAACAGATTTTTGATATCGGGTGCTATATATCACTTACTTCCTTATTGGTTTTTCCGAATATCAGCTTCCTGTTATTGCTTCTTGTCGCATTGGCCATACTTCGTCCTTTCAAGCCTGCGGAGTGGCTTATTGCACTCCTGGGGACCATTACACCATTTTATTTCCTGGCGGCTATTCTTTTTCTTACCGATCAGTTGGTTTTAATTGACCGAATCATTGCTGTCGGGGTATCGTTGCCCAGCCAGATCAACAACCCGGAAACAGAGCTGGCATCTTTCTCGGCAATATTAATTCTATTAGTTACGGGATTTTATTATTTAAGCCATCATATGAGTAGAATGCTCATCCAGAATAAGAAATGGTGGTGGGTGATCATTCTTTTCCTGTTTATCAGCATCATTGCCGGTGTGTTTACGGTGGCAAGGGGCTACAATCAGTGGCTGGCTTTCTTAGTGCCTTCTACATTCATATACACAAATGTATGGTTCGAAGAACGGAAGAAATGGGTCAACAGCCTGATCTTTTATTTGCTGGTTGCCGTCATCCTTTTCGTGCAATGGTACCCTGTTGTCAGGTAGTAAAAAGCTATTGACCGGCCTGTTATCTACTTAACCAGCAATATAAAATTTTCTATCGCCGGAGGAAAGCACATTTCATCATTGCAGCTTTGGTATTGTACGGCTCCTTTTACTTTATCCCCTTTTTTGCCCTTGAAGTCCCTGTAAAAGGTTATCTCTTTTTCATGCCAGTTAACCGCACCGTCAACGAATGACAGTTGTTGTGTTTTCGGTTTTTTGTTTTCCTCCCAATCGGTTATCCAGCTACCATTAGCCAGACCTTCGGCGGTAAAGCTGGTAGGTATCAAAGACCCATCGCCACCGGGATCCTGTGCCCAGATATGAAAGCCGTCAGACATGGTGGCTTTTGCTTCTATGCGATAATGGTTATCATCGATTTTTTTAATATCGAAATCCCAGCGCACAGGATTTTCCGGAATATTGTTATTGCTGCCGAACTGTGCTTTTGCCGAAAAACAGGTCAGACATGTGACTAATAAGAACAGGCTGAAATATTTCATTGTTTAATATTAGAGTTAAGTCAAAAATAAAAGGTCTAAAATAGCTACAAAATACGTTTGACGGAACATTGATTAGTAACAGTGTCAAAATAACTTCTCCATTTCAAAACTTCGGAGATGTCTCCACAAAGTTTACCCTGAGTACTGCCGAAAGGGTCGACATGACGGTACTTACTTCGACACAGCCCGCCCTGAGCTTGTCGAACGGGCTCAGTACAAGTGAGGAAGTTATTTTGATCATTATACTTATATAAAAGGTCACTTCAGAGAACGAATGTAATAAATTAATATCAGCGATACAATAGTGCAAAATCAAAAGTTTACCCCGTTAGATGACGAGCACTTCTCAAGTAAAAAGTTAAAGGTGATATATAATATATTTATTACAATATTGACATCCAGGTACATTAAAAACCAATCTGTTAAATCATTTATTATTTTTGTCTTCCCTTTGCCGGGAACAGGTGGAGTTATTCGTGCGCTTTTATGGAGATAGAGTTTTATTTATTGGTTTTTGTTGCTGCACTGGCTGTGGATCTCATTCCGTTTTTCGGCCCTCCTGCCTGGACAATAATGGTATTTTTACAGGTAAGGTACGATATGGAAATATGGCCTGTACTTTTCATAGGGGTT
>JBEBVI010000100.1:0-11708 GCA_040392805.1 Taibaiella helva | reverse complement strand
GTTTTTAATTTTGGAAATAATGAGGCGGTTATGTCCCCACGGAATTTGTGCCACAGCTTGTGGCACAAATTCGGAAACGGCGCTGTAAAACAAATACCATTGCCGAATGGCGTATAAATTTCGTCTTGAAAAGCCGTTGATGTCAGGGAAACTCTGTTTTAGGTCGGTTGATAATTGTTCCAAAACATTGTCGCCCCAATCCGCTTCTTGTTGTTTATGTACAATGTCTTTTGCCAAACCCCAATACTTTTGTAAAGGCACTATTTTTAAATCTTGCCCTTGTCAGACAATAAACCATCTAACAGGATAAATTTTTCCCCGCCGCATACATCTGCTCAATCATATATACCACTTCCCGGCCTTCTTCTGCGCCGGTCATTATGGGTTGGTTGTATTTGAGGACATCGACTACGTTTTGTATTACTTTGTCGTGGTTGCTCATGGAGCCTTTGTATAGTCCGTAATCATTTTCTTTGGCGGTGATATTAATCTGTGGTAATTCTTTTCCTGATATGCACTGGTATTCGAGGGTGTTCAGATATTGGCCGCCTATTTTCAGTGTCCCTTTTTGTGCCAACAGCGTTATAGAGCCTTCCATGTTCTTTTCAAAGGCGCAGGTAGAAAAGTTGAAGTTGACAATAGCGCCGTTCGTGGCCTTCATGACGAAGCTGCCGGTATCTTCAAATTCGGTATTGGACTGATGGGCATAGTTGGCTATGCAGCCTTTCACTTCGTCTATGGTGCCATTGAGATAGTAGAGGATGTCCACGAAATGACTGAATTGGGTAAACAGGCAGCCGCCGTCTTCTTTCTTTTTTCCTCTCCAGTTGCTTTGGGCATAATATTGTTCGTCCCTGTTCCAGAAACAGTTAACCTGTATCATAAACAAGTTTCCAAGGCTGCCGTCGTTAATCAGGTTTTTGACCATAGCAACCGGCGGGTTGTACCTGTTTTGTTTTACGGCAAAGATAATTTTACCCGCTGCGTTCGCCGCAGCTATCATGGCATCGCATTCGGCAACGCTGAGCGCCATAGGTTTTTCCACTACGGCATGACGCCCGGACTGTACCGTTGCTATAGTGTGCGGACAATGCAAATAGTTGGGTGTACAAATACACACAACATCCGCGTGGGTATGTTGCAGCAACTCCTCTATATCGGTATAAAAGTCTATATCTTTTCCCGGCAACTGACGACTCACATCCGGGTTAATATCACAAACAGCAACCAGCTCTGTTGCGGCATTGTTGATGATATGTTCTGCATGTCTTTTACCGATATGGCCGAACCCGACAATGGCAAATTTTATCATAAAACTAAAGTGGGTGTTACCAGCCCGTTTTAAAAATTTCTTTCAATATTCCTGCCCGGGATAATGCATCATCCTCTTTTTCCTCTTTCTTCCCGGAGCTCAACCTGCAAATATAACCTTACCTGAACTTATTCTGCACTGTCTTTCATCACTTAGTTGCCTGATATATGCGGTCAGTACTTCCCGTTCTACTTCGGGAAAATGTGCGTATATATCTGCGAGGCTAATTGTTTGCTTCCGCTGTAAAAGTTGCAGCACCTGTTCTTTACCCGGACGGTGTTCTTTGTTTTTTTGGATATTCCTGCGGCAGTTATCACAATTTCCGCATGCTGTTCCATCTTCTTCACCAAAATACCGGGCTAAAACTATATTCCGGCATACCCGTTCCTCTCTTATATAAGCAATCATTTGTGTTACCCGTTCCTCCTGCGCTTTACGCAGCCTGTTTATCCTGGCTGTATCCAGAACAAGGTTACGGTCGGCAAGTCGCTCGCGAACCCAATACAGTGTACCTCCTGTCTCTGCGGGCTGGTAATTTATAATACCCAGTGCAGCAAGACGGTCCAGGCCTCTGTCCAGTTGCTGTTTCTCTATCCGTAATATTTTGCTTACTTCAAACTCCCGGATTGCCGTAGGGTAATAAAAAATACTGCCGTATAATCTCAGTAAAGAGCTGGCTATATAGTGCAGTGCCGGCTCGGTACGCTCCAGGTAGTTTAAGGTATTACGATCGGTTGTAAACTGGACTGTGGTATAAATATTGGCATTCTCATTCCATATCCATAGCCCTTCCCTGTCCAGCAAGCGGATAGCGCTTAACGCTTTCAGGGTTTCCAGCTTGTAATTTCCGATAAACCGGAGTGCATCGAAAGACTGTAGTTCATCGCTGCCTGCTCCTAACGGCATTTTCAGATAATCGCCTACCCACTGGTACACTTGCCTCAAATAGGCTTCAGGCGGATAGTGTAGCTCTGTGCTTTCCTGTAGCCGTCGTATATCTCCTTCATTATACAACAGTACCGCATCGGCTTTTTTTCCATCTCTTCCTGCTCTTCCTGCTTCCTGGTAATAGGCTTCGAGACTGTCGGGAGCATCGTAATGGGCGACGAGGCGCACATCCGGCTTATCAATGCCCATGCCAAAGGCGGTAGTGGCGCACATTATCTGGGATTGACTTTGTGTCCATTTTCTTTGTGCCGCATCTCTTTCGTGCTTCGGGAGGCCGGCGTGGTATATGCCGCTTTCCACATTACGTGATTGAAGGTATAAAGCGCTTTCCACACATCTTCTACGGCTGCGGCAATACAATATGCCGGATGCCGGGGCATGGCTGAACAGCTCTGCTGCGACGACGGGTTTGCTTTCGGTATAGCGTACGGTGTAAAACAGGTTGTTTCTTACTACGCTTTTCCGGAATATTGCGGCATTGCGCATGCCCAGTTGTTCCAGTATATCCTGCTCTACTTTTTTATTGGCAGATGCCGTAAGTGCCAATATGGGTGCATTATTAAAAAAGCTTCTTATTTCCCCGATTTTGCGGTAGGACGGCCGGAAATCGTGACCCCATTGGGAGATACAGTGGGCTTCATCAACAGCAATGAGACTGACATGAAGGTATTCGGAAAAGCTGATAAATGACGGGCTTTGCAACCGTTCGGGTGATACGTACAAGAGACGGAGTGCGTTGTCACAGGCTTTGTTCAGCACATCATCAATTTGTTGTGCCGTCATGCCGGAATGGATATAGGCGGCTGGTATTTCTCTTGAGGTGAGCTGCATTACCTGGTCCTGCATTAAAGATACCAGTGGACTAATCACTAAAGTAAGCCCTTCAAGCGCCAGGGAAGGTAACTGGTAACAAACAGACTTGCCTGCTCCCGTAGGTAAAATAGCCAGGGTATCTTTTTTCTGAAGTACCGAGGAAATAATCTCCTCCTGCGGGGGACGAAATGTGCTATACTGCCAATATTGTTGTAAAAGGGCTTTTAACAAGATATATTTAGTGCTAAGTTTTTTAATAACAAAACATCTTCTATTCCTCTGTTCACATAGGCGGAGATGTTTCGACCACGCAAAAGAAACTCCACTGCATTCCGTGTCTTTTGCTTCGCTCAACATGACGGTTTAGCTTTTAACGTTGCGCCCGTCGCGAGAAACAAAAACTTTCCATTCTCCATTGTCATTCCGACGTGAGGAGGAATCTATACAAAGCGCTCAAGAGATGCTTCCTTACGTCAGCATGACAAGAACGCCCTAATCGCCCCATCTTCATCTTTCTATTCAAACCACCAATTCCAATATCACAAACACCGCGAAAATAATACTTGCAATACCATTCGTCGTCATAAACGCGATATTTACTTTGCTTAAATCGTTTGGCTTTACCAACAGGTGCTGGTATATCAGCAAGCCCGCAAAAATTGCCACACCAATCCAGTACAGCCAGCCAAACTGACTGTATATACCCGCTGCTATCACAAACAAAGCGGAAAAGACATGCAATATATTGGACAGCCATAGCGCCCTGTTGGTACCCAATGCCGTTGGTATAGAATATAGTTTCTGCTCTTTGTCAAACGCTTCGTCTTGGAGAGAGTAAATAATATCAAAGCCCGATACCCAGGTCAGGACAGCAAATGAAAAGAATAGCGGCAGTATCTGGAAATAGCCGGTAACAGCAAGGTAAGCACCTATTGGTGCGAGTGCCAGACCTGCGCCTAACACAAGGTGGCATAAAGGTGTAAAGCGTTTGGTATAGCTATAGAAAAGCACAACAAACAGGGCAACGGGAGAAAGATAAAAGCATATATTATTGATGAAATAGGTACACACGACAAACAGGGCGCAGCATAAAACAGTAAAGGTAAGCGCCTGTTGGGGCTTGATAACACCGGCAGGAATTTCTCTTTTAGCCGTACGCGGATTACGGGCATCAATATGCCGGTCCAAATAACGGTTAAAAGCCATAGCTGCACTTCTGGCAAATACCATACAAAGCAACATCAGAAGAAAAGTCATCCAGCGAAAAGTCTGCTGCTCATACACCACGGCCAGGGCAAAGCCTATCAGGGCAAAGGGAAGCGCAAATACCGTATGGCTGAATTTGACAAGGGAAAGGTATTTGCTCACTGTATTTGCCGGAGGCGTTATTGCATTTACATTACTCATTTTATCCGCATTTATTTTATGTTCTGTCCGCGATTAATTATCGTACCTCAGCATCAAAGGATAAAGACATTTTTTCTCTGGCCGCATTGGAGAAAACGATTACCGATTTATGGTTCTTACCTTTTCTGCCTTTAGAATTAAATTCAACGAGCACTTCACCTTCCTGTCCCGGCATTACAGGTTCTTTTGAGAAAGAAGGCACGGTGCATCCGCAGGAAGCTACTGCATCTGAAATCAGTAAAGGCTGTTGTCCTGTATTTTTAAATTTAAAAGCATACCGCACTATTTCTCCTTCGCGTACAATGCCGAAGTCGTGATGCTCTTCATAAAAGGTCACTTCCGTTTTGGGCATTTGCCGCATTTTCGTCTCCCGGTCTACACGTTCGTTATGTTCTTCTACTGCGTGTGGAGAAGGCGAGCCTATTCCGTATTTATTAAATAAAGCCCGCGAGCTTATCCCCGACAGCTCGACAATGGCTATCGTAAATACCGAGAGCGTAAGGATGGTCAGTAAAATTGTTTTTATCTGTGTGTTCATAATAAAGTTCTGAAAAGCAAATTTAAAAGCTTAAATCTTAAGAAATAAATTCCTTTATTTTTTACCACTAAGACTTTAAAATTCTCCTTTTGTCTTTGTGCGTTAGTGGCTTAATAATTGTGTCAAAATAACTTCCCGGTTTCAAAGCTTGGGAGATGCCTCCACGGAGCCTACCCAGAACGTAGCCGAAGGGGTCGGCATGACGGTACTTACTTCGGCACAGCTCAGTACAAGTGAGGACGTTATTTTGACTATTATACTTATGTCTTTGCACCCTCGTGACCTATTTAAAAATTTGTTCCATGGCCTTGGCTTTAAGCCTTACTTCTTCCCATTCTGCATCAGGGCGGCTATCGTAGGTTATCGCCCCGCCGGTCTGGTAAGAAAGATAGCCCGTTTGTTCATTATACATCAAGCTTCTTATCACTACGTTGAAATCAAAATCTCCTTCGGGGGTTATATAGCCTACAGCTCCGGAATATATTTCCCTGCGCGACCGTTCGTATTTTTCGATAAGGGTCATGACCATGACTTTGGGTGCACCGGTCATACTACCCATAGGGAAGGCATTGTTGAGAATTTCCTTATTACTCAGTTGTGGCTTCAGCGTTCCGCTCACTGTGGAGATGAGCTGGTGCACCTGGGGAAAGGAATATAATCCGAACAATTCCGGTACGGTTATGCTGCCCGGCACACAACTCCGCGCCAGGTCATTTCGCACCAGGTCAACTATCATAACGTTCTCTGCTCTTTCTTTTTCGTCGTGTAATAGTTCCTGTTTCAATAAAAAATCCTCTTCCGTACGAGCACTGCGCTTGTGTGTACCTTTTATAGGCTGGGAAAGCACATTATCTTTATCCCGGTATAAAAAGCGTTCGGGACTGGCACACATAAGCCAGGAAGAGCGGTTCCGGTAACATGCGGCAAAGGGAGCGGGATTAACGCTGTTCAACCGGTTAAAAACATGGGCTGCATTGATACCCGGCTGTTTTGTATAAGCTTCTACACAAAAATTAATTTCGTAGCAATCGCCGTCTGCTATATGCTCCCGCAATTTGTCAATGATATCAATATATTCTTCCTTAGTAAATTTATAGTTCCAGGGCTGCTCATGAGGTACAAAGGATGTATCTCTTTCCGGGGAAGCCTGCATTATTTCATTTAATATATCCTCTGCATTGCCCGACACAACGGAAACATAGAGGCAATTCGTACCAAAAGGAATATAGGCAACCACCTCCGGCTGGTAAAAAAAACTATCGCTGAAGCCGGTATTCTTCTCGTGACGGCTGTGAAGGCCCGGTTCTGTTACGTTTTTGTAATCATAGTTGACATGGCCGAATATCCAATCACCTGCCCGGTCAGGCAGCTCGTCAAATTCTTTTATACTTCCTGCACCGGCCAGCAATTCAAAACGGTTAGGTTTATTGCCATATAAGTTGTTATCCAGATAAGCAAAAATGCCGAACTGTGTTATCCAGTTCAGCATTTTTATTTTTACAACCTGTAATGTTCCCCCGGGGAACGAACAGTAGGCAGTTTTACGTAGCATTATTTGTGACGACATTACGTTTAGAAATCATCATCGTCGTCATCGAAACCTGCATCGAAATCATCGAATCCCAGGTCAGAGAAATCATCATCAAAATCATCTGCACCGCCTTTCTTAGCGCCACCCGTTCCTCCTTTCTTAGACTTTGGTACGTCGAATTCTTCAAAGTCAGGATCTTCATCATCAAAATCATCTACTTCATCGAAATCGTCATCAAAGTCATCGTCTTCGTCAAAGTCATCATCGTCTTCGTCATCATCTTTTGCTTTCTTAGGAGATGACTTTGCAGACTTACCACCTGTTTTTTTCTTTGGTGCCTCATCCTCAAAAAGGTCATCCTCATCTTCTTCCAGTTCATCAGCGCTTTTTTTCGACTTCGTATCACTTTTAGCTGCGCCTTTGGTTGTAGCGGATTTAGTTATCGCTGTCTTTTTTTCTGAGTTTGATTTCATAGCCTACGAACGATTAGCTTGTTCTACAAATTTGAGATGTAAATTTTTAATAGTTTTTTGGATTAAAAAAATTTTTTTGAAAAATTATTATTGCTTTTACTATTGCGCATTTATACTGCAATAATATTAAAATAAAGTCAATAACTGATCTCGACCTGTTCCGTTTGAAATGTACTGGATTTTTGTTTGCAGATAATCTTCCACAAAGGTGTAATATTCCCTGAAAGCCTCCGGCAGATCATCCACACTTCCGCATTGACTTATAGGCGTTTCCCAGCCCTGGAAAGCTTTATATACCGGCTCTATCCCTTCGTCACACATATCAAAAGGCAATTCTGTCGTTTCTTTACCTTTAAGATGATAAGCCACTGCAGCCTCTATTTGCCCGAAGCCGTCCAATACATCTGCCTTTGTCATAATCAGCCTTGTCACACCGCTAATCATACATACATAACGCAATGCCACCAGGTCAATCCACCCGCAGCGACGAGGACGTTTGGTTACCGCACCAAATTCGTGGCCCGCAGCCCGCAACTGCTCGCCGGTAGCGTCATGCAGCTCGGTAGGAAATGGCCCTCCGCCTACTCTTGTACAATACGCTTTGGTAATGCCATATACCTCTCCAATCCGCGACGGGGCAACACCTAAGCCGGTACATACACCCGCCACAATGGTATTGGATGAAGTGACAAAAGGGTAGGTTCCGTAATCCACATCCAGCATACTACCCTGTGCGCCTTCTGCAAGCACTTTTTTGCCGTTATTGATATGGTTATTCAGCCAGTATTCACCGTTTACGATATTCAGCCCACGCAGATAGGTAACGGCCTCATAGAAAGCGTCTTCCCACGATTGCCAGTCGGGCACTTCATCGTACATACGCAGCATTTCCACATGCTTTGCTTTGAGCTTACTGTAGCGTTCTTCCCAGTCGGGCGACAGAACATCGCCTACACGCAAACCGTTCCTGCCGGTTTTATCCATATACGCAGGTCCTATACCTTTGAGGGTAGAGCCTATTTTTTCTTTCCCTTTTGCATGCTCGGCCGCGGCATCCAGTGCGCGGTGCGTCGGCAATATAAGGTGTGCTTTATGCGCAATAAAAAGATTGTCATCGAGACTCAAACCCAGTTCTTTTAATCCTTCTATTTCCTCGCGTAAAGTTACCGGGTCTATCACTACGCCATTACCGATAAGGTTCAGCGTCTGAGGGTGAAAAACCCCGGAAGGAATGGTACGTAAAACCACTTTTCGTCCCTCTATATAAAGGGTGTGGCCGGCATTGGGGCCGCCCTGGAAACGGGCTATAATATCATAACCGGAGGCAAGGTAATCCACAATTTTACCTTTCCCTTCGTCACCCCACTGAAGGCCAATTAATACATCAACCATGATTGTTTATTAATGCGAATCGCAAAAGTAAAGAAAGCTTATCGCTTAAAATCAAGAAAAAATATTTTTTTGTTATTGAGATTTGTCTATACCGGGCAGGTTATATTGACTTCCGGGGGCGAACAGCTCCCAAAGTTATACCAAGCCATTCATTTTGCATACAATTTTAAGGAATCCAGTGGCGTATCTCCATAAAAAACCTGCTGTAATTGCCCTTTTTCATTGTAAATATTGATTTGCGGCAGCGCTTTATAATCGTATAAACGTTCTATAGTACCGGCGCTATCGACAGCTACTGTTATACCGGAAGATGCGCTGAGTCCGGAAGCCTCATAAAAATGGCTGAGATAGGGCATCATTTGCGCACCGGCAAGAAAAAGAATGCGGTTCTGCTGAAATAAACCGATATGTTCCTGCATCATTTTAGCCATATCGATGCAATGGCCGCAGGTGGGATTAAACATCACTAAAAAGAAGGAATGGCCATTTTGAAAATCCTGCCCGGAATATACGTGGTTAAATGTATCCACAGCACGTATAGCAGGCAATATCGAACCGGTCTTTTTATAGTCCCGTGCCGGTTCCTGCTCTTTTTGTGCCCATGAATATTGTAATAGCAAGAGGCTCAGAATGGCTATTAGAATTTTTTTTTGCATTTTACTGCGGTTATATAGAATTAGGTAATGAACTTTACGGTTTCAAATGTAGTGCAAACCGGTAACATTTATGGCAACAATGCAGCATAATAACAAACCTTTGTCCGAACGCCTCCGCCCGGAAAGCCTCGAAGAATTTGTAGGCCAGGAGCACTTGGTGGCTCCGGGAAAGGTGCTTTACAGTATGATTCATTCGGGACAATTACAGTCGCTTATATTCTGGGGGCCTCCGGGTGTGGGTAAAACAACGCTGGCGCAGATTATTGCCCACCAGGCCGGGTTGCCTTTCTTCCAGCTCAGTGCCATTGAGGCGGGTGTGAAAGATGTGCGCAGTGTGATTGAGTTGGCTAAAAAAGCGGGGAAAGCTATTTTGTTTATAGATGAGATACACCGGTTCAACAAGGCGCAGCAGGACAGTCTGCTGGGCGCAGTGGAAAAGGGAATAATTATTTTAATAGGCGCTACTACCGAAAATCCGTCGTTCGAAGTTATCAGTGCGCTTTTAAGCCGTTGCCAGGTATATACGCTGGAAGCTTTTTCGGAAGAGGATTTGAAGAAGCTGGTCCGTAATGCTTTGGACAAAGATGAATGGCTGCAGCAACAGGAGGTGGACATAGCGGAATGGGAGGCCCTGCTGCGGTTGAGCGGTGGTGACGGAAGGCGTATTTTGAATTTGCTGGAATTAGTAGTGCAGAATCTTACGGGTAAGCCGAAAGTGGTGACCAACGCGGCTATTGAGGAAATTGTACATAAACGCATGGCGCTTTACGATAAAACCGGTGAGCAACATTACGACATTATCTCAGCTTTTATAAAAAGTATCCGGGGCAGTGACCCTAATGCGGCTGTCTATTACCTGGCACGGATGATTGAAGGGGGTGAAGACCCGAAGTTCATTGCCCGGAGGTTAATTATACTGGCCAGTGAAGATATCGGCAATGCCAACCCCAATGCTTTACTTTTAGCGAACTCCTGCTTTCAGGCGGTAAATGTTATCGGCTACCCGGAGTGCAGGATTATTTTATCTCAAACGGTAACCTACCTGGCCTCCAGTGCTAAAAGCAACGCTGCCTACATGGCTATAAACAGCGCCATGGAGCTGGTCAAACGAACAGGGGATCTGCCTGTTCCGCTGCATCTCCGTAATGCACCCACGAAATTAATGAAGCAAATGGAATATGGTAAGAACTACCGGTACGCACATAATTATGACCACAATTTTGCGGAACAGGAATATCTTCCGGAAGCTATAGCCGGGAATAAACTGTATGAACCGGGAAATAATCCTGCGGAAGAAAGGATAAGGGCCTACTTAAAAAGTTGCTGGAAAGAAAAGTATGGTTATTAAAAGCCTGTTTAAGTTTTTTATAGCCCGCAGATTTCGCAGATTTACGCAGATAAATGTCGTAAAGACATAAGATCTATCTGTGTAAATCTGCGGGAGAATATTATTACTAATCCTCTAAGTAACTGGTTAAAATAACTTCCGGCCTCAAAACCTGGGAGATGCCTCCACTCCGGTTGGCATGACGGTAAGAATAAAAAAGAATTATTTCTGGTAGTAGCGGTTCTCCGTAATACTGTCCATTACTGCATCGGGGACAAGATACCGTATGGATTTTCCCTGCTTTACCATATTGCGTATATGTGTAGAGGATATTTCCAGCAAGGGGGCTTTTAATACGGTAACATTTTTTGGCAATGCTTCCCGGTCAACGATAAAGCCAGGGCGCTCATAAACCAATATGGCGTAATGCTCTAATAGTTTTTCATAGTTTTTCCAGCGGCTCAGGTTCTGGTAGCTGTCACTGCCCATTATTACGGTGAATTTTTCCAGGGGAAATTTTTCGGTAAGATAAGTCAGTGTATCAATAGTATAGGAAGGTTTGGGTAAGTGAAATTCGACATTACTTGCCCTGAACTTATTATTATCCTTAATAGCCAGCTCTGCAAGATGCAGCCTGTCGTATTCATTCAGGAGAGTATGCGATTCTTTTAACGGATTGTGCGGCGATACCACAAACCATATCTTATCAAGCTCTGAATGTTCCAATATATGATTAGCGATAATCAGGTGTCCCGTATGAATAGGATTAAAGCTGCCGAAATATAAACCGATATTCATATGTTTATGATACTTACAGACCTTATTAAATTTAGTATTCAGTCAAATGTATTGTCATCATCCTGTTCAAAAATCTGATTTCATGGACAATGTTTTGACTTTTCACTTCACCTCATCGTCAACTTTCACCCATATATGCTCTGCATCTTTTTTACGCATAGTTAAGCAATATCCGGCTATACGAATAGCTATGGGGTCACCCAGGGGAGCAATATATTCCAGGCTCAGAGGCGCTCCCGGCACACATCCCATTTCCAGGAAATGCATCTTGGCGCCGGTTTCATCAACCTCCCGGACAATTCCGCCGGAACCTATATTCATTTCTGACAGACGGCACACCATAGCTTTGTAAAATTGCCCGCAAAAATAGGACGGTTATTTGTCGATGCCAAATTAATGGTATAAGCCGGTGCAAATTGCCAATACACATATCCTCTGTGCTCCCTACAATACTCCCCATTGTCTTTCTTTAACAAGGATGCATCTCTTTGGACCCGCTATAGACTCATCCTA
>JBEBVI010000099.1:0-11795 GCA_040392805.1 Taibaiella helva | reverse complement strand
AGGAATACGACGTTCTTATGCAAAGACGTGATGTCTTTGTTTAAAAACGTGACGATCTGCATCAAAGGAGGCAATGTTCTTGACCAAAGACGTGATCATCTGCCCCAAAGAGGTCACGTTTTTGTATGAGTTTGTGACGTTTTGGTACCAGCTTATGACGTTTTTGTACGAGATAATGGGCATATACAGTAAGAAGAGGGCGCATAAAATCAAAACGTGGATGTATTAAGATGAATGTGGACGTGATTTTATCAGGGATATCAGGGAGAGTAATAGCATTGAGCAGACTGCATAAGTGAGGAGGCAAATATGTAAGTACCAGGAATACATTGCCGGAGAGGGCCGTACGGAGCAGTTAGATTTTCGTATGCTCACAGTCAGGCGAGACTTCAAGGACGGAGCCCGAGCTGCCCGGAGAAAAGCTACTAACCGGAGCTGGCAGTAGTGCCGTATGGTTGCATCACTTTTCAGAGGGCCGGCTATTATTGTATTACCATTTGACAAACTGCCTGTAGATCATTTCTTCGCCGGGTTTCCATAAACGTAACAAATATATACCGGAGAATAAAAGGTCTACCGGGATACTGTTATATTCCATCGTGCCTTCTGTTATTATTTCTCCCGCTATATTGCTTATTGAATACGTCCAACCACCATTTACATTCACCTTTTTATCGGGAAAGAGAAAGGATATCTTATCCTTAGCCGGATTAGGATATAAAATAATTTCCTTGTCACCTGCATAATTTCCGATTCCGGTCGACATGGAATCAGAAAGCTCTATTATTTTATCTTGCCGCGCACCATTGCCGGAGGCATTGGAATTGCTTGTTGATAAATAAATACGTCCGGCCGGAGAAATGGTTATCGCCCTTAGCCTTCCATAGTCTACTCCGGGAAGGACAGAAACATCGAGCACGGAATCTCTCCCCTGGCTTAGCTCCACTTTAAGCAGCTGGCCGGCCTTTAATGTTGTCATCAGGATAGTATTGTTAAACTGTGAAAACATAGGATGATGATAATAAGCTATCGAAGAAACCGCCAGGGTTGGCGTCCAGGAATATAGCGGCTCCACTACATCATGCTCTTCACAGAAAGTGATTTCCTCCGGAAGATCGCAAAACCCCTCTACATCGGGCCAGCCATAATTTCTTCCGGGATGAATAATATTAAATTCATCTTCTTTATCCGGCCCGTGCTCGGAGCTGTACATTATTCCGTTATGGAAACACAGGCCTTGTGCATTACGATGCCCCCAGCTCCATACCGGGCTTCCGGCAACGGGGTTATCCGCCGGAATGCTGCCATCCAGGTTAAGGCGTAATATTTTTCCATTCCTGCCGGATACATCCTGTGCTGAAGACGCCTGTGCGGCATCCCCGGTAGTAATAAATAATTTATCATCTACAATAAGAAGACGACATCCGTTGTGTACGGAGCCGGCATTTATACCGTCTAATAAAACCACAGGGCTGCTCAGTTGGCCATCTTCATAAAGATACCGGGAAACACATAGCTTATAATTTCCTTCGTTTTCATAATTATAAGCTATATAAACATAAGGATGCTCAGCAAAGGAAGGATGCATCGCCATACCAAGCATTCCTCCTTCTCCCCTGATCACCGACCGGCTCTCATGATAAATCGTATCCAATTCACCGCTAAGCGGATCTAAGCGGCAAACATACCCATCTTTTTGTGTAAACCATATATGATCGTCTGGTCCATATATAATTTCCCAGGGTATAAATAATCCGTCTTTAATAACCTTAGCTGCCAACTGCGCAGTCGATGTGCAACCAAAGGCCATCAATAGTAATACCAATATAAAGGAAATTTTTTTCATTGTTATTCTGCTTTAATATCTAACTGTACTCTTTCATTATTTTAAAATAACAGCCCGGGAGGGGATTTGTTTCCCGCAGCAGGCACATCTATGATGATGTAAAAAGAAGAATATTTGATTCCGCTCTCAGTAAAATGATCCGGAAAAGATATTATTCAGGGAGTTACACATAGGGCTACCTGTTCCGGGCGTTAAAAATATTTGATCAATTTTCACATTTTTACAACCAGAGTTTATAGTTATTATGCAATACATGAAGCTATCGATGATTCTCCCACAGCTTGTGAAGTACGTGCAGAAATGTATTACGTGCTTTAATCAACAAAATCTGCAGGAGATCTTACAAACGACATCCGAGCGGTTTGATACGACAATAGTTATGATGGCTTCCAAAAGAAAAGGCCTGGACGTTACCGCAAAACGTCCAGGCCTTTTTTAGAGTTATAACACCTGATATAAATCCGGATTCCGCTATGGTATGTATTTATATTATTCAGACTTAACCAGCTTTTCCACTTTGATCAGGTGACCGTTGCTATCTGTAATCTTTATCAGGTACAAGCCGGCATTCAGGCTGCTGATGTCGATCCTGTCTGCAGAAACTGCATCAATTACCTCTTTCCCTTCTATAGTAAACACGTTCAAATGCACTTCAACCGGTGTTTTTATATAAACAAATGCTCCGGCGGGGTTAGGAAAAACAGAGATCTGCCGGCTTAACATAGCCAGCTCATTTACCGAAATAATGCTTTCTACCTGGTACGCTTCAGTGTGGAATTTGCAACCGAATTCGTTTGTAACCTCTACCGTGTAACTACCATTTTCAAGCACTTTATATTTCGACTGTGTTGCTCCGGCTATAGACGCTCCGTTCAAAAACCACTGGTATGCTTTAAAGGTTCCCGTTACGCCCAGTATATCTTCTTCAATATTAATTTCGGCATAAGGGGCCGACAGGTAAATAGTCTTTGGATTTATCATGGCAGAATCCCCACATTCATTGATCATATAGCCCGAGATCTCATAAAGCCCTTCATTACCGGAAGATGTTATACTAACCGATGGCGAGTCCCCGGTGCCACTCCAGCCCTCCGGCAGGTTCCATATATACTTTACAGGTTGGGACGGCGCCGGAACACTATAAACATTCACATCATCTGCACATATCGTATCCTTGCCCTCAACATTCGCCTCTTTCAACTCGGGCAGCACGACCAGTTGTGTAATGACCACACTATCACATCTGTCTTTGGCTTCCCCGACTATATCCAGATAAGTACCGCTTTCTGTCATCACTTCTCCGTTAGGCCTTTGATAACTCTTATTAAAGCAAACGGTAGCATCCACTGTATCGATCACCTGACAATTCTTCACACATCGTATACAATAACCATAATCACGGGCCATAAAATTACCCGTCCCCTTTACTATAAAGGGACTGGCTCCGGATGTAAACTGCAGGATGTACGCGCTTGATGCAGAATTATTGGTTGTGGACCAGTAGGCACCTTCGCTCATCCTGCTGCCGTAACTACCGTTGGGATGCCTGTAGCCTGCCGGAGTCAGCTTCAAGGTGGATCTAAATGCATCTGTAGTATCATCATTCATCTTCTCAGCGGTAACAAAATCGCTCCAGTCCTTTATCGCAGGCAGGCGCCAACCTGGTCCTATGGCTGCACAAGGATCGGCTCCATTCGTTTTGCTGACCGGATTATTGGACCAGGTAGCGGTAACAGGCCGGTCAGCCCACCAATTGGTGTAATATTTGTTACTGCCTGCCGCAATACCGGAAGGATTGTTAGGATTTAAATTACTTCCCACATCTACAGTGCTGAAACGCTCCTGGTGGCCGTCATCCCAGCGCCCCCACTGAAAGTAATCGCCATAGGCCAAAGTATCTCTTGTAGACTGGGCAACTCTTTCAGATCCAAGGTTCTGCTGCAACCAGACTTTGCCATCCTTGCCCCTGACGGTCTTATATCGTACCTGCTTGTTCTTATAAGTAAAAGTAATGGAACTGGTATCTCCGGCATTCGGACCGGGATCCTGCTGTGCCATTGCACTATAGCTGATGGGAGCAATGGTCAGTAACAATAGAGAGGTAATTTTGAGATTCATAGATTATATTATTTTGATTATTAGCCGAAAGAATGTAAAGTATTAAAAAACACGCGGCAAGCACAAAACAACAGACAGTATACAACATTAAAACTTATTGGGCGCAGATCAACAAAACGACTTGACAAATTCACAGGAACCCGTATACCTTGCCTATAAAGATAACCATATTTGCGTATAGCAATATGCAAAAAAATGGCTGCTATGTTTCCATAACAACCAAAAGCCTTCATTTGTTTAAATCGTCCGCAAAAAATATGTCAGGTAATATTTCTCCCTTTTATTTAGAGCCAAACATACCGGTCAATTTGTCCAACGGACTCTCTTCTCCTTCTTTTCCGCCGCCAAAGCCACCTAACAGGGAGCTCATATCAAATTTCCCGCTGATAAGATCTTCTACCTTATCAGAAAGGAAGGGTGGCAATTTAGATTTTACAAAATTGATGGTGGTTTCCACCGCTTTTTGAGCGGATTCTTCGGAAAGCCCTGCTTTACCTACCAATTCATTTATCAATTCTTTCATTCTTTTAGTTTTAAATATGATTAATCTTATTAACTAATTATCAATTGCCAATTACCCCTAAGCTGCTCTTATATATTCCAGTTTAGAGCGCTCCAGCTTTTGTTTTGCATAATCCAAAGTAAGACAGAATACACCCGAATGGTTTTCGGAAGGCAATTCAAACATCGCGTCTGTCAGGATCATTTCGCAGATCGTTCTTAATCCCCGACCACCCAGTTTATAGGTGTAGGCTTTATCTACCATATAATCCAATGCTTCTTCTTCCACCTCCAGCCTGATCCCTTCGTATTCAAACAATTTTTTGTACTGGCGGATCAGTGCATTCTTGGGTTCTGTTAATATTTTCTTCAATACATCTTTGTCGAGCGGGTTGAGGTAGGTTACCACCGGCAATCGTCCCAGCAATTCCGGTATAAGACCGAATGTACGCAGGTCTGTCGGATTTACATATTGCAGGAGATTGGAACGGTCAAGCTTCTCTTTCTGGTTGAGGTTTTTAAACCCTATTGTTGAAGCTTCCATTCTCCGGGCTATCATTTTATCAATACCTTCAAAAGCACCGCCACAAATAAACAGGATGTTTTGCGTATTCACTTTAATCAGCTTCTGTTCCGGGTGCTTACGTCCGCCCTGTGGTGGCACAAGTACTTCCGAACCTTCCAGCAATTTCAATAAAGCCTGTTGCACCCCTTCGCCGCTTACATCACGCGTTATGGAAGGGTTATCGCTCTTTCTGCCTATTTTATCGATCTCATCAATATAGACGATACCTTTTTCAGCCGCAGCCACATCATAATCGCAGGCCTGAAGCAACCGGGACAGGATGCTCTCCACATCTTCACCTACATATCCTGCCTGGGTAAATACCGTAGCGTCAGCAATAGCAAAAGGCACCTGCAATATCCGGGCTACTGTTTTAGCGAGCAAAGTTTTACCTGTACCCGTTTCGCCGACCATGATAATGTTTGATTTTTCGATCTCCACATCGTCGGATTGCGGATGTTTCAGGCGCTTGTAGTGGTTATACATCGCAACAGCCATAACCTTTTTGGCATCGTCCTGGCCTATGATATACTGATCAAGAAACTCTTTAATTTCTTTAGGCTTATAAACCTGGTGCTTATTTACATCATATTTGGAGGAGGCTTTCTTTTGTTTTACATTAGCATCTGTTACCATCAGATGAGCCTGTTCCGCACATTCATCACATATATTTCCATCTATCCCGGTTATCAGCAATGATGCCTGATTTTCCGATTTTCCGCAGAAAGAACACTTTCTCGTATTACTCTGTTTAGCCATTTAGCTCTGAATCAATTTTAATAAGCTACAAAGTTACGAATTTAACAGCCATGAAACGGGGACAAATTATAACTGCCGGCTTCGCCTATGATCAATATTAGGTTGTACTTTCGCAGCATGGATCCGGGTAGCTTTTACGAATACGCAGCGCAGCAATGGCAACACATTACCTGGCTGGAGCTGACGGCTGTGTTGTTCAGCATTATACAGGTCTTGCTTTCTTACCGCAATCACATTGCGCTCTATCCGGCAGGTATTATATCCAGTGGATTATTTACGATCCTGATGTTGCAACCTTCGGTGGGATTATATGCTGAAGCTTTGTTAAACAGCTATTACTTCATCATGAGTATTTACGGGTGGTATATGTGGTATCGTAAAAAGGAGAACAAAACATTACCTATAACCCGGTGTAGCCGTACAGATTGGCTGATGGTTTTAACGATTTGCATTACCTCATTCGGGTTGTTATATTTCGTTTTACATCACTTCACCACCTCTAATGTACCGTTCTTCGATGCCCTTGTTTCTGCCACCGCATGGGCCGGCATGTGGCTGCTTGCCAAAAGGAAGTTAGAGAACTGGATCCTGCTTAATATTTCTAATGCGGTCGCTATTCCATTATTGTTTTATAAGCATCTGCCACTGACCGCCTTGCTCACTTTATTCCTTTTTATAGTAGCCGTATTCGGGTATTTTAAATGGAAAAGCATTTTGGCGCAACAGCTGGAACCTACAGGAACCAACCAGGGTGAAGGAGAATCCCCTATCCGGTATGGAGCTCTCTAATAAAAAGCGTCTATGATCCTCTGCTGAATATTTTTAAATTCTGTTTCCGTCAGCTTCAGCTTCTCCTGGGTAAAGTCCATATCCGCAAGGCTATTAATAGGCATCAGGTGTATATGTACATGCGGTACTTCCAGCCCCACTACACTAAGTCCGCAACGGTTACAATCAAAGGCCTTTTCTATAGCCCTTCCAATCTTTTTTGCAAACAATAATATTTCGGATAAATAGGTATCGTCCAGGTCAAATATTTTATCCACCTCTGTCTTAGGTACAACCAATACATGCCCTTTTACTACGGGAGCAATGTCTAAAAAAGCAAAGAATTTCTCGTCTTCCGCTATTTTGTATGAAGGAATTTCACCGGCAATTATTTTTGAGAAGATCGTCATAAAATTTTGTTTGAACTATTTACAAATAAAGCAAACCCGGGACAAAAGTACATTGAAAAAGGAGAACCTTCTAAAAGCTTCTCCTTTTTCGTTACCACAAAATATCACGCAATTACTTCTATATGGATATAGAGTTTATTTTAAAGGAAATTGTACCGGAGGGAGCAACCACCTCGGCAACTTCACCAACAGCTTTGCCTAACAAACCTTTGGCTATAGGAGAGGTTACAGATATTTTACCGGACTTCAGGTCGGCTTCTGTTTCCGAAACGATCTGGTATTCAACTGTTTTCTTTGTCTTGGTATTTGTTATACTTACTTTACTCAGGATAGAAACCTTACTTGTATCTATATCTTTTGTATCCAATATACGCGAATTAATAATTGCAGCTTCCAGCAAGGCTATTTTTGCTTCATGATGCCCCTGTGCTTCTTTTGCCGCATCGTACTCTGCATTTTCTCTTAAATCTCCCTTCTCTCTTGCTTCAGCTATTGCGTTTGCGATTTCAGAACGACCGATTGTTTTTAACAGCGTCAATTCCGCTTTCATCTGCTCAAGCGTTTCTTTCGTTACATAATTAACTTCTGACATAGCCAATTCACTTTTTTTAATTTATAGTAAAAGAAAACATGCAACGCACCCGTGTAATGGATGCGTTGCATGTGGACTTTCAAAGGTATGAAATTATTTGTTATCTGCCAATTATTATTCCGTCACCCATTTTTTTATTTTTTCTGCCAGGAAAAAGCTCATTTTGTAAAGTGCCTGGTGCGTGTAGCCTCCGATATGAGGCGTACCTATAAAATTAGGCATTCCGATCAGTTCCCTGTACTGTTGCTCCTGCACGCCGGTCATCTTGGTTATAGGTTCGGTTTCCCAGACATCAATACCGGCGGCCTTGATCTTACCGTTTTTTAATCCTTCGTACAGGCTGTTCATCTCTACCACGCTTCCTCTCGACAGGTTCAGCAAAATGAAGGGTTTCTGCATGGCATTCAGGAAATGCCGGTTGAAGTAATGTTTTGTTTCTTCCGTATAGGGAAGGTGGAAGCTCACTATGTCTGCCTGTTGCCAAACAGATTCAAGTACCCCGAACTCTTCTATACCTTCTTCACCAAAACCGGATTTATATTTATCATAAGCCATAACGCGCAGTCCTATACCTTTAAGCTTACGTGCAAATGCACTTCCATTATGACCATACCCGATAATTCCGGCCGTCATGCCCTCAATTTCTTCACCCCGGTTCTCCTCTCTTTTCCATATCATCTGCTGCATTTCCGTATGCGCATAAGTGATGCGGTGTGTCAGTGCCAGCAACATCCCCAGTGCCTGCTCTGCAACGGCATTAGCATTTCCTTCCGGGCTGCTGAAACAGGAGATACCCAATTTATCTGCATATACTACATCTATCTGCTCCATACCCGAACCCATACGGCCTATCCACTTCAGCCTGGAAGCCCTGTCCAGGAACCTTCTATCTATCTGCAAGCGGGTGGAAGTCACAACGCCCTCGTATGCATCTACTATCTCAAGAGCTTCCTGCGTGTTCAGCTGCTCCTGACAGTCGATTGTATAACCTAAACCCTGCAATACGTCCAGTAGAACCTGATGTACAGGAGCTACGACCAAAACCTTTTTCTCCATGTTATTTTCCGATATAGCTATTATATAAACCTACAAAATCTACCACGGAAAGCTGTTCCGCTCTTTTTGTAAAAATATCTGCCGTCATACTTTCCGGCGGAAATACGCCCTTCAGGGCATTGCGCAACATTTTTCTTCTCTGGCCAAATGCTGCCTTTACTATTCTCAGAAAGACCTTTTTATCGTTGATATGATAGGGGTTCCTGCTATTGGTCATTCTTAGCACACCCGACATTACCTTGGGTGGAGGAGTAAAGCATTGGGGTGATATATCAAGAACATATTCAACATGAAAAAAAGCCTGTATCAACACACTCAGTATCCCATATACCTTGCTCCCTTCCCGGGCAGCTATACGTTGTGCCACTTCTTTCTGGAACATGCCTACTACTTCATCCACCTGCTGCTCCCAGTCCAGTATCTTAAACAGTATTTGCGAGGAAATATTGTATGGGAAGTTACCTATTATAGAGAAAGAATGATCAAAGGGCACTTCTGATTTCAGGAAATCAACATGTATCAGTTTATTATCTATGGAAGGATATTGTTTTTTAAGGAATACTACTTTTTCCTCATCAATTTCAATGGCTTTATATTCGGTACCTTCCCATTGTAAAAGATATTTGGTCAATGCTCCGCCACCCGGTCCTACTTCCAGCAGACGAAGCCCCGGTGTACGTTGTACAAAACCCACAATCTGCCTGCATATCTGTTCGTCATGCAGAAAGTGCTGCCCTAAACTTTTTTTCAGTATTAGATTCATTCTTTCTTTATATCCGTTCAATGCTGTCCGGTTGTTTACATACCTGTATTTATTTTAAAGCAACGCTTCCTTTACTGCGGTCACAATTTTATTCTTCTTTTGTTCTACTTCCTCTTCTGACCATGATAAGCTGATGGGTATGCAGATACAACGGTTTATGATGGCATCTGAAGCCGGGAAAGCTTTCGTTTCATAAACCTTCATAGCACTGGCCTGTTCTACAGAGAGCTTACCCAATGTAATCGCATTACGGAAATGCTCCCAGTTCCTTATGTAATGCCAGTTATTGTCATAATAATAAAAAGCGGAAATACCTTCTTTTTTCAGAAGAGCTACCGCATTCCGTGCATTTTCTTCGGCAGGAAGATAGAAAGCCAGAAAAGTGGCAGAATCGCCCTCCTCATGCGGCAATGACCTGAACGTTATACCACCTAATTCCGATAATGCTTCTTTAAATATTCTTTTTACTTTACGTTGAATCTGCAAAAAGTGGTCGAGTTTCCGTAGCTGGGCCAACCCGACCGCCGCATGTAGTTCAGAGATGCGGTAATTATAACCAATAAACGGATGCAGATCCGCTCCCCTGTCAACGCCTAAGTGATCGTGACCATGATCGCTGAAGGCATCACACCTCCCGTAAATATCTTTGTCATTAGTTACTACAGCTCCGCCTTCACCACAGGTTATGGTTTTTACAAAATCAAAAGAGAACGTCCCCACATCTCCGATAGTTCCTAAAGCTTTTCCCTTATAGGTTCCCCCGAATGACTGGCAGGCATCTTCCAGCAAGAGAAGATTATTGTTTTTACAAATTTCGGAAAGCACATCCAGGTCGGCCATAGCACCGCACATATGCACCGGCATAACCGCTTTGGTACGGTCGGTTATAGCGGCTTTTACCGCTGCAGGATCCAGGGTCAGGCTTTCATCAATGTCCACGAGTACCGGTATAGCTCCTGCCATAAGAACGGCTTCAAAGCTGGCGACAAATGTAAAACAGGGCATGATCACCTCGTCACCTGCGCCAATGCCTAATGCAGCCATTGCCGTAGACAATGCAGAAGTACCGCTTGAAGTAAGCTGGGCATAAGACACGCCTAACCGATCACATAAGGCTGTTTCCAGCTCTTTCGCTTTCCAGTGCCCCTTTCGTTGGGCATCAAAACCGTATCTCATTAAAATTCCTGTTTCCAGAACTTCATTCACTTCTTTTCTTTCTTCCTCACCGAAAAATTCAAAACCGGGCATAAAAATATTTTAGGCGCAAAATTAAGTAATTATCATGGCCATAAGCTTTCACTAAAATTTTACCTTTGAATAAGCATATTAAATAATCCTTTCTACCAAAGAGATAATCACTGAATATGCTTATTGTCAACCATAAGAACGTTTTATATGAACCTGATTAAGTACACATTTATAATGCTGACGATAGCAGCCGGCTTATGCGCCGAACAGATTGTAACAGCCTGCGGTGGCGGAGAGGATCCTTACGACAACTACATATCTTTTTTTCATAATAATATTGCGGGCAGTGATGCTTACTTGCCTTTTTATTTTGTTTCCGGCTATGAATATTACGAAGACTGGAATGGCCCCATGCTGCCTGATTATGAACAGGACAAGAACCTGGAAGAGTGGCTGCAGTATGGGAAACAACATTTTCCTTTAAATGATGCTGCAGCATTTGTATATAAGTATAGCTATAATGATTTAAGCAATATCTATTATCATATTGAGCGTAATAAGCCTATAAAGCTTCCGGATTCTGTTCAACAGAACAAAATGACACAATGGTTTCTGAAAGATAAAGATTTAGAAGCGCTGGGTTACCTGATGTATGCAAAGCAATGCGAAGTAAACGCCGTAGCACCGGCCTGGGAGACTCCTGTTAGAAATGTTGGGATCATGAGAAAAATGATAAAAAACGGGCTGCAACTATATCACGTCGCTCAAAAGGATTTTTTCAAATGGCGCTATGTCTACCAAGTCATGCGAATGGCTTTTTATAGCGGTGATTATCAACAAACCTTACAATTATGGAAAGACCTGGCCGAAGGGAAAGAGCCGGCAGGCATGATGTATTACAGATGCCTGAGCCTCAAGGCCGGAAGCCATTACCAACTGGGCGCATACAGCCAGGCTGCCTACCTCTATTCAAGGTCCTTTAATGAAACGGATGACAATAAACTAAGCAATTACATCAGCTATAACTGGTGCTTCAGAACTCATGATAATAACGACCAACCTGCGTCACGTGATGAAGTCGCCAACCTGGCTTCCAATAACAGCGAGAAAGCAGTGATCTATATTATGGACGCCTTACATTACTATGATGATGCACTACATCTGATCAAACAGGCTTATGACCTGGATGAGAATGTAAATGGAATGGAAGTTGTTGTCACAAGGGAGAT